>CAIMWS010000416.1 GCA_903845125.1 uncultured Verrucomicrobiota bacterium | reverse complement strand
GAGGAGGAGGAACGCTGAGGTCAGGGCCTGCACCCGGCACCCCTGCGCTGGCCGGGGTCTCAGGCTCCCGCCTCGTTTTCCTGGAGCAGCCAGATCAGGACGTTCTTGTAGTCGGGGGATTCACAGCTCTTGAGGGTGACGAGGTTGTGCACCCGTCCATCCTGTTCAATGCGTACCACGTCCACATGGTTTCCTTGGTCGTTCGTGATACCCAACAGCACGTTGCGTTCCGCCAGTGACTGAAGGTCGTAGCGCCCGTCGGTGCCCTGTGAGGCCACCGCACTACAGGTCTCCCTGAGGACGAGGCGGGCGTGCATCTGGGACTTCACCGACAGGCTCTCGAGGAACTGGGCCAGGTTGAGTCCCGGGGAGAACACGGGGACGATCAGGAGGGCCACCTCCGAGAGAAGAATGAACGACAGCTCCTTGCCGCCAGCCGTGCCGAGGATGTAGCAGACACCGGACTCAAGTGGGACGGGAACGCCATGCCGGGCCACGAACGCGGAAGCCGTCTGGATGTCCTTCACCTTCTCGGCGAGGGCCGCGATATCGGCCACCGAGGAGACGCGCGCCAGGATCGCCTCGTCCGACTGGGCCGAGGGAAGGTCCCAGGACTTGATGAACCGATGGGTCATGTCGACACATCGGGCCGCGTAGCGGATGGAAATGCCCTCGGCCAGGCTGTTGACGAAGCTGACCACCACGGGAGTTCCCGAATCACCAAGCAGATCCGAGGGCTTCTCGACGGCACCCGTGCGCATCTCGATTGAGAGGGAGGCCTCACCCGGGATGATCCGGAGCGCCTCGCCCTGCTTGATCCTGACGATGCCACTCTGACCGGGGGGCACGCGTTGGATGAGGCGACCCACCCGCATGTAGATCACCTCGGCGTGGGATTTGGCCCCGAGCCCGAGAATGACCTGGAAGGAATCACCACCAAGGGTGGTTCCCTCCACCGCCAACAACTCCTCAAGGCGGACATGGTTCTGGATCTCCTGCCACTCCAGCTTGCCCTTTTGGACCACCATCCTGTCCAAAGACGGCTGCGAGCCCGCGGAGTCGACCGAGGGCCTCTTCGAGGCATCCCGCTTATCATGCTTCAGGACCAGCAGGGCAATGCCCACGCCAATACCCACCACAAGGCAGCCAGCAATCACATAGATCAGCATGACACCTCCCCGGTTTGGGGTTTGAGGAGCGGAGAATCGGTCGATGCCCACAAAGGGAGGGCGGGGCCGGATTCCGTCGGATCAGGCTGGGTCGGATTGGATCTCATGAGGGTGCTGGAACCCACGCCGAGCGGAGAGTCCCGCTCCGGATGGGAGGGTTGCCGCAGCCGGACGGGTGAAGGCGAGGGATTGGCATTGAGTATTCTGTTGGAGACCCAAGGGTGTCGAGCCTCGAGGTGGCACCCGCCGCGGATGCGACCGGGCTCAGCACAGGCCAAAAAAAAAGGGCGGAGGACAAATCCTCCGCCCTGATGCAACTGCCGGACCGGATGGGGGGCTCAGTCGAAGGCGTGCCCCGCACAGCACAGCACATTGCGAAGCTTGTGCCGGACGAGTTCCTTGACGGCCTTGCGGGCAGGAGCCAGGTACTTCCGGGGATCGAATTCCTTCGGCTTGGTCGCGAATACCTCGCGGATCGCAGCCGTCATGGCCAGGCGGAGGTCGGTGTCGATGTTGACCTTGGTGCATCCGGTACGGCGGGCCACTTCGATGTCGGCCTCGGGCACGCCGGCGGTCTCCTCACCCAGATCGCCGCCGAACTTGTTGATCTTCTGGGCAAGCTCCTTTGGCACCGACGAGGCACCGTGGAGAACGAGAGGATAGTCGCCAAGGCCGGCATCCATCAGGGCCTTCTTGATGGCCTTGAGGCGCTCAAGGTCGAGATGCTGCTCGCCCTTGAACTTGTAGGCTCCGTGGCTGTTGCCAATGGCAACGGCGAGCGAGTCGACACCCGACTGCTTGACGAATTCAACGGCCTCGTCGGGGTGCGTGTAGGCCCCACCCTTGGAATAGCTGCCACCCTCCTCGCCATCGTCATGCTGGGCGCCGACCAGCATGCCCAGCTCGCCCTCGACGACGCAGTTGTACTTATGGGCGTAGTCCACGACCTTGCGGCAGATCTCGACGTTCTTCTCGAACGGATCGTGGGAGGCGTCGATCATCACGCTGGTGAACCCCTCGTCGATGCACTCTTTGCACAGTTCGAATGAATCGCCATGGTCCAAGTGAACCGCAATAGGAATGTTGGTCAGGCTGACGGCGGCTTCGATCAGTTTCTTGAGGTAAACCGGGTTGGCATACTGCCGGGCGCCTTTGGAAATCTGCAGGATCAGCGGCGCTTTCTCCTCCTCGCAAGCTTCCACAATGGCTTGGAGCAGTTCCATGTTGTTAACATTGAATGCACCAAGCGCGTATTTGCCCTTCAGGGCCTTGGCGAACAAATCTCTCGTATGGGTTAAAGGCATAACTTTATTTTTTAATGTCTAACCTTCGCAATATCTGCGATTGGCCGACGATACTAAGGATGCCCCTTTAAAAAGGGAAACACATTTTTATTAAGCCCAGATCTTCGAAATGCCATGAGCCAGTGCTTTTCCAGTCATAACCCACTGGAAATCAGTAGAGATGGCCACTTGAACCCCTGCCCAACGACGGTCTTTGTCGACCGGCAATCCCAGCCAGTAAGCCGCTAGAACTGATCGGTCCTGTCATTTTGACTGATTCCTGAGCGGAGAATGGCTAATCCCTAATTTTATCCCCTCCATTTATTGAAATTCTCTTGCAGTATGATAGGAATGCCTTACCAAGTTACAAAGTCAATGGAGTGGTTTTTTAAATCAGTTCCCCTGGCCCGGGTAATAAAACTGCCAGCAGCAGCAAGTGGCAGGCACTCAATCCTTTATTGCCGGCCTGGCAGGGTGGCAATCGAGGCCTTTTTTCAACAAGCCCGGTTGGCGGTGTACCGGCAAATGTCCCGGTCGTGCTGGCGGGTGCTTTTTGGGCCAACCGTTCGCCATTCGCCACCTTACACATCGGAAAAAGATATCCGCGCATCGCAATTCCCGTCTGGCGCCAATCGCTTCCTGGAACTGGGGAGGAAAACTGTTGAGGTTTTGATGATGGAATTCATTAAGGGTTGGTCTGCATCGCTCAGCGCCGCTGGGTTTTCCCACCAGGCGTTAACAAATTGATCGCGGAAATCCGTGGACACCGAGCTGACCAATCATTCCGGCCACCAGTCCCCTTCCTGGCTGCCGGGTTGGGCCATTCCGGCGCTGGTAATCCTGCTGCTGGCGGCCTGTTCCATGGAGGTGTTACGCTCCGGGCGCCGGGTGGATGCCCGTCAGCGTGAAGCGCTTTTGCTTGAGGCTTCGGCCATCGCCCGCACCATCGATATTGAGCAAATCAACACTTTATCATTTACACTGAAAGACCAAAACCACCCGGTCTGCCAGCGCCTGCACGAACAAATGGCCGCCTATGTGCAAAGCACCGGCATCCGCGGACTTTGCAGCGTGGCCCTGCGCGGCGACCAAATCCTTTTCGGTCCCAACAGCTACAGCGAGAGTGATTTCCTGGCCGGCCCGCCGGGAACGGCTTACCAGGAGCCGCCAGCAGAGCTTTGGATGGCCTTCCGATCCGGCGAAGGAAAGGTGAGCGGCCCCTACAAGGATGAATTTGGCGCCTTTGTAACCGCCTGGGCTCCGGTGATTGATCCGCTAACGGGCAAAGTTCTGCTTGTGGTTGGAGCAGACCTGGAGGCCAAAACCTGGCAGTCCGCCGTAGCCCGGGCACGACTGGAGCCGGTGTTATTCACCTTGGTCATGCTGGGCATCATCTTTGTCGGGAAAGCTTTACTGAAATGGCGGCAGCGGAGATCGAAAGATGACCCATGGCGCTGGCGGCATATTGAAACGGTCATTTGTGTAACGGCCGGCCTGGCTCTCACAGTGATCATAGCCAAGATCGTTCACGCCGAGGAGAAACACTCCCGGCAGGATTCTTTTTCCGCCCTGGCACGCGCCCAAGTGATTGACATCGCCAATAACCTGAGCGCCATCCCGCCCCAATTGGAGGCTTTGAGCAAACTCTTTGAAAGACGTCCGCAGGTTCTCAGCCCGGAATTCCAAACCTTTGTCCACCCACTGACATTCCCAGGCCTGATCCAAGCCTGGGAATGGATTCCTGCAGTACCCCAAAACTTAGCTGCAGATTTCGAGAATCAAGCCCGGCGGCAAGGCCTGGATCATTACGCTCTATATGAGAAAGGTCCCCTGGGGGTCCGGATTCCAGCCCATGGACGCAATATTTATTACCCGGTGTTTTACGCCGAACCACTGGCCGGCAATGAAAAAGCTCTGGGCTATGATTTGGGCTCGGAACCCATCCGCCGGGCCGCGCTGGAAGAAGCCGCCCTCACCGGTTTTACCACCGCCTCGGATCCTGTAACCTTGGTCCAGGAAACCAACTCTCAAAGTGGCCTGCTGGTTTTTCATGCGGTTCATTCCAAGCCAGAGGCAGGCAAGTCCGGGGAGATAAGCGGATTCACGCTGGCCGTGCTGCGCCTGCAATCAATGCTGCAAAAATCACTCCTCCAATCCGGCAATGAAATGTTCGGCATTTCCATTTCTTTGCTCCAGTTGGCATCCGGGCGGCCGCCTCATTTCCTGGCCACCTCCACACCGGGCCGATCCCAGCCCGAAAACCAGGCGCAAACCAGCCTCTCCGAGCGGACCGGGCTGTCCACGGTACTGCCCCTGTTTGCGTTTGGCCGGACCTATGCGGTTCAGGTTCAAGCCGAGCCAGCCTACCTGCTGGCCCATCCCCTGCACCACAGCCTGGCTGTGGGCATGGTCGGTGTTGCTTTGACCGCCATTTTGGCGGGTTTCATCACCCTCCTCATCAACCGCCGGGCTGCCTTGGAACGGGAGGTCCATCTACGCACCCACCAATTTCGCCAGAGCGAAACCCGGCTGCGGGCGATCACTGATTCCGCCCAGGACGCGATCCTCATGATCGATCATAACGGAAAAATATCCTTCTGGAATCCGGCTGCAGAGCGCGTTTTCGGTTACTCCCAACGGGAGGCGATCGGCCAGGACCTCCACCAATTACTCGCGCCTCAACGCTATCATCAAGCCCACCAGGAAGCGTGGAAAGCTTGTTTGACCTCCGGCCAGGGCCCAGTGGTTCGCAAAACGGTGGAATTGGTGGCCCGCCGCCGGAATGGCGAGGAATTCCCCACTGAGCTTTCCCTTTCCGCCCTGCAGATTGATGATGGCTGGCACGCTTTGGGGTTGGTCCGCGACATTACCGCCCGCAAGCAAACCGAGGAGGCCCTCCGCGCCAGCGAACAGCGTTTCCGGGACATTACCTTCGCCCTGGCGGAGTGGGTCTGGGAAGTTGATGCCGAAGGCCGTTACACCTATGCCTCAGAAAGCGTCCGGGAATTGCTCGGCCGTGAAGTGAAGGAAGTCCTGGGCCAAACTCCATTTGCTTTCATGGCGGCCGCCGAAGCCGAGCGATTGGAAAAAATCTTCGGAGAGATCGCCTCCCGCAAGGCCTCCTTCACAGACTTGGAAAACACCGTTATCCACCGCGATGGAACCCAACGCCATCTACTGACCAGCGGGGTTCCCATTCTGGATCCTGAAGGCCGGTTGCTGGGCTACCGCGGCACCGACAAAGATGTCACCCGGCGGCGCCAGGCGGAAGCCATGCTCCAGGAGAGCTATCTGCGGCTGGCCTTGGTTCTCAACACCATCCCCGACCCCACCTGGCTCAAAGACAGTGAGGGGCGTTACCAGGCCGTCAACAACGCTTTCCTGGCCTTTTTCGGTTTCCAATCCAGCCAGGTACTGGGCAAAACCAGCGCGGAGATTTTGCCCGCCGCCATGGCCACCAGCGCGGTCGAAGGGGACCGTTGGGTGCTCACCTTCGGCGAGGTGTTCCGGAACCTCCAAACTGTGGAGCATCCTCCCGGCCACCACCGCTGGATCGAACGGATCAAAACACCGCTCAAAGACAGTTCCGGGCGGATCATCGGCACCGTGGGGATCTCCCATGACATGACCGAGCTCAAGCGGGCAGAAGAAGCCCTGCAGGAAGCCACCGGCCGGGCCAACGACCTGGCCCGGGAAGCGGAGCGCGCCAATGTTGCCAAAAGCGAGTTTCTGGCCAGCATGAGCCATGAGATCCGCACCCCGATGAACGGCGTCATCGGCATGACCAGCCTGCTGCTGGATACGGACCTGACGGAAGCCCAGCGGCGCTGCGCTGAAACCGTGCGCGCCAGCGGCCAGGCCCTGCTGCAGCTCATCAACGACATCCTCGACATTTCCCGGATCGAGGCCGGCAAGTTCGAACTGGAGACGCTGGACTTCGATCTGCGGAAACTACTGGACGATTTCGCCGGCATCATGTCCGTCAAAGCCACGGAGCAGGGATTGGAGTTCATTTGCGCGGCCGCGCCGGAGGTTCCAGCGCATTTACGCGGCGATCCCGGCCGACTGCGCCAGGTGCTCACCAACCTGGCAGGTAACGGTTTAAAATTCACTCACCGGGGCGAGGTGGCCGTGCGGGTCGCCCTGGTCTCCCAGGCCGGCGGCCAGGTCTGCCTGCGTTTTTCGGTGCGCGACACCGGCATCGGCATTCCGGCCGACAAACTCAACCGGCTATTCAACAAATTTACCCAGGCGGACGCCACCATTACCCGGCAATACGGTGGCACCGGGCTGGGCCTGGCGATCTGCAAGCAGATCGTGGAGCTGATGGGCGGGGAGATCGGTTTCACCAGCCAGGAAGGCCGCGGCTCGGAGTTCTGGTTCAAGATCACCTTGCCCACCCAGCCGGGGCGGGAGAATGAACCTCCCCGGGACGCCGGATTCCACGGCGTGCCCGTGCTGGTGGTGGATGACAACGACACCGCCCGGGAAGTGCTCCGGATCCAATTGGAAACTTGGGGAATGACCGTAGCCGAAGCGGCAGACAGCACCCTTGCTCTCCGGCTGCTGCACCAGGCGCGGGACGATGAAAAACCGTTCCGGCTGGCGCTTCTGGATATGCACCTGCCTGGCCTGACCGGAGTTGAATTGGGCCGGATCATCCGCGGCGGTTCCCGGCTGAATGACACCATCCTGGTTCTGATGACCTCCCTGGTCAAGCCAGGCGCCGATGAATGGCCCTCCGGCACCGGATTTGCAGCCCGCCTGGTCAAGCCGGTGCGCCAGGGCGAGTTATGGAACTGCCTCACCACCGCCCTCACTGGCAGCCCTCAGCAACCGGCCCAGGGGGCAATCACTACCCGCATCTCACTCGCCAAGGGATACCGCCGCGATGCCCGCATCCTGCTGGCCGAGGACAATGGCACCAACCAACTCGTGGCCAAAGGCATGCTCAACAAGCTGGGCCTGGCGGTGGATGTGGTGGCCAGCGGCCTGGAAGCTTGCCAGGCATTAGCCAGCACCCCATACGACTTGGTGTTCATGGACGTCCATATGCCCTTGATGGACGGGCTGGAAGCCACCCGGCGCATCCGGCAGCGCGAGGCCAAAAAAGCCGCCGCTTTAAATTCGCCATCCTCCCCTAAAAACCTGACGATCATTGCCATGACTGCCAGCGCCCTAAACCGGGACCGGGACCAGTGCCTGGAGGCCGGCATGGACGATCACATCCCCAAGCCGCTGGAGCCCGAAATCCTGGCCAAAACCTTGGAGAAATGGCTGCCCTTGGATCCGCCTGGCCATTCCCCTGCCTCCCGGGAAATTGCCGTCCCGGCCTTGGAGATCGTCCCCAGGACCGCCTTGGTCTTCAATCGCAAGGCCTTCCTGGAGCGTTTGATGGATGAAGAACTGATGCTGCAAAAAGTCCAGCAGGCTTTTCTGGAGGATGTTCCCCAGGACATTGCCTCACTCAAAGACCTGGCCGCCCGCGGCGAAATGCAAGCGGCCCGGGAGCAGTCCCACCGCATCAAAGGCGCCGCAGCCATCGTCGGCGGGGAAATCCTTTCCGAGGTGGCCAACCTGATGGAAAAAGCCTGCCTCGATGGCAGCCAGGCTCAGCTTGATAAATGGATGCCGGAATTGGAGGCCCAGTTCCAACTCCTGAAAAAAGCCATGGGAGCTTGAAGCGTTGGCAACGGTGGCATGCAGCCGATCAAACCGAGCTTGGCTCCGGTTTCAAGGCCCGAGGTCTTCCCGCGAACGGAGGCGCTGCTCCACTTCCTTGAGGATCGGTGTGGCGCGGGCAATGGCGTTTTGCTCGCTGTCCGTGAAACGGGCCTTCAAAACGACCCGTAACGCACCGATCACTTCGCTATTGCGATCATGAAAGGGCATGGTCACCGTGATGCTACCCCGTGTGCGGCCGGTGTAGATCGCATTACGCTCAATCGCCTCCCGGGCAAACTTGTCCCCCGTCTGCCCAATATCCGCCGGCCGGGAGGACCCCACAATCCGCACATACGGCTCGGCATTGGTATAGGAGAAAACCTTGATCAGCTCCAGGCGGGGATATTTTTTCACCAGGTCCTTCATGACCCCTTTGATGGCTGGCTCCAACGGCACATAATCAATCCGGGTTTCCCCATAATACGTGATCGCATCGGATTTTGTCCAAAAACCGAACTTGCCGGTCGTGAAGGAATAATCGGTGATGGTCGGGAGCGGTTCCTGGCCGTTGAGCCAGCAACGGATCTGGTTGCCTTTGCACTCAATCTTCATTTCATGCCACACCCCTTTGGCGATGACCAGGTCCGGCCCGTGCATCTTGCTCCGTTCACCATTCACCACTTTATAAAAACGGAGCGTATTGCCCAGGGAACTGGCGCGCAAAACATAGAAATTTTTTTCATCCTGGAGCCGGAAGGCAATGCCCGCCATCTGTTCGCGGGATCCCGCCACCATTTTAAACCGGGTGGTCAGGGTGAAGTCCTGAAAAACGGCCTGGTCAAACACCAGCAGCGGAAACCGTTCATCGGTCGGATCGCCATCCAATTGCGCCAGCACCGGCATTTTGTTGACCACCGGGGATAATTCGGTGAACCGGGCCATCTGGGAGGGGGCATCGTCCCAAACCACCTGCCATCCGCCCTTCCGGCCCTGGCCGGACACCAGGCTGGAGAAACCTGGCGGCTGATTGGACATCATATCCCGCCAATCAAAAACCAACTCCGCCGCCAGCAGTCTGGAACAGTGGCTCAAGGCCAGCCAAAAACCAATCCAACGTAACATGATATTTAGTTATCCATTCCGCCTGGGCAGAACCAGCCGGAATTTCCCGGATGACTCGCAGGCCAGATAGTCCACCGCCCGCAATTCCACCCCATCCCCCAGTTGAGCCTGCAAATTTCCTGCCAGCCTTTGCAAATCCCCGGGAGCGGGGCCGGTCCGCTCGGGAACATAATACAACAGAAACTGTTCGGTGGCCGTTTGCCGCAATTGGTAATGAACAATCCCTTCCACCCCTTGGAAACAGTGGTCCACCTGGGCCACGGTGAGGCGAGGGCGGCCGGGCCGGGCAATGGCATCCCGCGACCGCCCGTGCAATTCCAAGTTTTGACGGCTGTCCATACGGGCCAGATCGCCGATCGCATACCGGATCAACGGCATGAACTCGTTGGATAGCGTGGTGACCACCAGGTCGCCAATTCCCTGATCATCGATTTCCGCCAGTTCGAGAAAGGCGGTTTCCGTGCTCACCGCCATGCCTCCGTGTCCATCTTCCATGATCAGGTGCCCGGTTTCTGTGGAGCCATAGAGATTAAAGACCGGCACTTTGAATACCCGCTCCAGGATGCGCCGGTGCAGCACGCTTAAATACTCATAGCTGCTGAGGACAAATTGCAGGGTGGGCAAGGCCAACCCTTTCCGCTCGCAGTAAAGCGCCAGCAAGACTCCGTAAACCGGATCGACGTCCAGGAAGGCCGGTTCCCAAGCCAAGGTTTCCTCCGCCATGCGGCCCAGAGCCGAGTCGGTCCAGGCAAAAGGATGCCGTGAAATATTCACCACCAGGCTGGAGCCCACTATTCGCTCCGAATGGGCCGGCACCCCCCGGTAGCAGATTTCACCACTGCACATGGGGGAAACCACCGTCACCCGGCGGGCCTCTTTTTTTATCCGCCCGGCGATCCACGAATTGAGCTGTAACGCCCGCCATTCCTGCTCCGCCCACCACCCCATCCCCAGCAGCAAGGGTGTGGATTCCTCGGACGTGCCGGAAGTGCGCTCCAACTCCACCTGTTTCTTCTCTAGCAATTGATCCAACTCAACGTCCGCCGCCAGGAAATTCCTGGGGAAATCCAGCCGGATATCCAACTTGGTGATCAGGGGCAACTGCCCGAAACAGGCCGGGAAAGCCAGGCCCTTTTCCCGGCAAGGCGCAGCAAGGCGCTGATACAGGGGCACTTGGTTCAACCAAGGCGCCACCCGGGATTCCACCGCGGAGAAATTGCTGGATAGATGCATCCGGCTGGAGCTGTTACGGCTGGCCGCCAAAGGAAAAATAGTCGTCCAAGTCCAGGTAATCGAACCAGGTGGCGATATCCTCCCGGGCGGGAGCGATGCGCTCATGTTCTTCCTGGAAAAACTCGCGCATTTCCACGGCGCTGGGGCTCCGCTGCTCCAGCCAGGCGGACCACGCAGCCACTTCCCCGCCGGCCCGCGCCGGTTTGGCTTTGGCAGTGATCCACTTCAGGAGGTCGCCATCCCCCTTGCCTGCGGCAACCTGTTTCTTCAAAGCCTCCGCTGAAATCCCGGTGAACTGGAAAAATTCCTGGTCCATGGGGCAATTGTAATTGTAAGCGCCATTGGTGCCGGCAATCAGTGCCCGGCACTTGTCCAAAATGCGTGGCAGCATCACATATCCGCCCAAACGCACCCGCGGGCTGCGAGGTGGGCTTTTCGCCAAATCCGGAGCAATAATTTTCATAGTCAATTTTCCAATTGATTTGATTAACCGGGCCAACCGAACCTTTGCCGTGGGCATGCCAACCAGCGTTTCACGGGCCGCGCAGACTCCAGCGGCACCACCAGGCGGCTCCTGAGGCAACGATCCCCAGCCATCATACCAACGGCACAATATCCGCGCCAAACCCGGCAAATCAAGCTCCGCCGCGTTTAAAATCAACGGCACCGCCCAACGTATATTGCTGCCGATCGAGCCAGTTCCGTTCCCACGATGCCCCCCCATTTGAACATTGGACACCCGGCGGTGAATTCGCGGTTGCCGAAACCCCGGAGACGGACTTAAACTGCCTCCCATGAAGACCATATTCCCCCGCCTTGCGTGCTGGCTGCTCTGCGCCACGGTTCCCCTGCCTGGCCAGGCCGCCACGGAAGGCTCAGCCGCCTTGCGGGCGATGTTCCCCAACCCCCCGCGGGAATTCAGCACCGGGCCGTTGTGGAACTGGAACGATCTGCTGACCGAAGAACAAGTCGTCACCACGCTTCGCGATCTGGCGGCACAGCAAGTGCGCCAAGTCTGGGTCCATCCCCAGCCAGGCTTGATGACCCCTTACCTGTCGGCGGACTGGTTTCGCCTTTGGAAAGCGGCTTTGCGCGAGGCCAAAGCCCTCGATCTGAACATCTGGATCTATGACGAAAACTCCTATCCATCCGGGTTTGCCGGCGGATACGTGCCCGAAGCGATGCCGGAATCGCGTGGTCGCGGGCTGCAGTTCCGCGAAGGCAAACCGGCCGGCCAGCCCGGCGCGGAGGTGCTGGGCGTTTACCGGCTGGCCGAAAGCGGCGTGGTCAACGTCACCCTGGAAGCCCGCGCCAGCCAGCCCTTGCCGGCGGGAAAATACCTCACCGCCGTGGTGGCGCGAGCCACCGACTCCTCCTGGTACGCCGGCCATTGCTATGTCGATCTCCTGTATCCGGGCGTGACCGAGAAGTTCCTCGAGATCACGCTGGACAAGTATCAACGCGAAGTCGGAAGCGAATTTGGCAGGCATATCCCAGGCGTCTTCATGGACGAGCCGTCCATTCTGCCAGCGGGTGGCCTGCCCTGGACCGAGGATTTGCCCGCCGTGTTCCAAAAACGCTGGGGTTATGCCCTGCTGGATCACCTGCCCAGCCTGGCCCAGCCGGTGGGCGATTGGCGACGCATCCGGCACAATTATTTCCAGGTGCTGCTGGACCTGTATATCGAACGCTGGGCCAAGCCTTACTATGATTATTGCCAGCGGCACGGGCTGGAATTGACCGGCCACTACCTCGAACACGACTGGCCCAAGCTGCTGACCACCCCGGACTTCATGGCGCTGCAGGCCTGGGAGCACCGGCCAGGCATCGACATCCTGATGAACCAATACCAGGAAAACCCGCAAGCCCAGTTCGGCAACGTGCGGATCGTCAAGGAAATCGGCAGCGTGGCCAACCAACTGGGCCGCCGCCGGACGCTCAGCGAAACCTATGCCGGCAGCGGCTGGGAGATCCGCTTCGAGGAGATGAAACGCCAGGGCGACTGGCAATATGCGCTGGGCCTGAACACCCTGAACGAATGCCTCTCGCACGTCACCATCCGCGGCGTGCGCAAAGGAAACTGGCCGCGCTCCCTCTCCTACCACAATCCATGGTGGGAATCCTATCATGTGCTGGCCGGCTATTTCACCCGTTTGTCGGCGGCCCTTTCCCACGGCCAGCAGATCAACCCGGTGCTGGTGCTGGAGCCAACCACCGCCGCCTGGATGTATCAAAACGATCCCCACGTGGACCAGATCGGCAACCAGTTCCAAGCCCTGCTGCTGAACCTGGAACGGGCCCAGGTTGAATACGATCTCGGTTCGGAGGACCTCCTCGCCCGCCACGGCTCGGTCAACGGCCAGGGGCTGGTGGTGGGGCAGCGCCAATACCCGGTCATCGTCCTGCCCCCCCTGACGGAAAACCTCAACTCCCGCACCCTGGAGCTGCTGGAAAGCTGCCTCCAAACCGGCGCCACCGTCCTCTGCTGCGGCCCCGCCCCCCGCCGCATCGACGGCCAGGAATCACCGCGTGGCCCAACCGCCGCGAAACGGCCGGGCTGGCGCCAGCTCGAGCCCTCTGCGTTGCCGACGGAACTGCGCCAAAGAGCCAGCGACGGATTCCTCATCCACCGGGAAACCGCGGACCGCGGATTGCTGTTCCATCACCGCCGCCAGTTCGCCGACGGCCAGCTTCTGTTCCTGGTCAACACCAGCCTGGACAACCCCAGCCGGGGCTCCGTGCAGTCCTCCAGCCGCGGCGTTGAATGGTGGTCGCTGGAAAATGGCCGGACCGGATCTTATCCTTTCACCACCAATGCCCACGGCCTGGAAACCCGTTTCGACCTGCCGCCCGGTGGCAGCCGGTTGCTGTTTCTGGCGAACCAGCCAGTGGCCGGCAGTGGGGACGCGTTCCGCGCGAACCCTTCAAACTCGGCCACGGCCAGCCAGGCGCAGCGGATTCCCGCGGTGTCCGGACCGTCGCTTCGCCGCCTGGAGGACAATGTGCTGGTGCTGAACTACCTGGACTTGGAGGCGCGCGGCTTGACGCTGAAGTCGACCCATTGCCGGGAGGCCGCGACCCGGCTATTCAAACAAAACGGCTTTGCGGGCAATCCGTGGTTTGAATCCGTCCAGTTCGCCGACGAGCATATCCGCCGCCAGTTCCCGCCGGAAAGCGCCTTTGAAGCCACGTATCGCTTCACGATCTCCGGCCCCATCCCGGACCGCCTGCAGCTGGTGCTGGAGCGTCCCGACCTTTACCGCAGCATCACCTGCAACGGGATGGCGGTGTCCCCCATCCCCAACGCCTGGTGGCTCGATCGCGCCTTCGGCCGGCTGGATATCCGCGCCGCGGCCCGTGCGGGTGAAAACCAAATCACCATCCAGGCCGGCGCTTTCACGGTCTTCCACGAGCTGGAACCGGCCTATATCCTGGGTAATTTCCGCCTCCGGCCAGCCGGGAAGGGCTTCGAGATCGTGCCGGATTCCCCGCTGCAGCTGGCCGCCTCCGCGTCCACCCACACCACCTCGGCTGACCGCAACATGTGGCTCAGTGGCGGCATTGGGTTCCGCCCGGATCTTCCGCCCACCCGGAAAGACGACCGCTCCCCGTGGCTGATCTTCGATCTGGGCCAGGCCGCCGAGGTAAAAGCGATCCGCATCTGGAACTACAACGAGGCCAATTGGTCCAAGCTCGGGGTAAAGCAACTGACGGTCGTGGCGGGCAGCGATGCCTCCGCCGAAAGTCTTCCGCTGAGCCTCGGCACGTTCGAGCTGTCGCCCGCACCCGCCGCGGATTCCACCCCACCGCCGCTCGGCGCCGGCTTTCCGCAGACCCTGCCGGTCCAGGCTCCGGCCATCCGCTGGATCCGCTTCGACATCCGGTCGAACCACAACGGCGTCAGCTATCCCACCACGGACCCGAGCCACTACTTTGCCCTGGTGGGCCTGAGCGAGGTCCAATTCCTGGGTGCGGACGGCAAACCGATGGTGGGGGTGAAGATCCACCAGGTTTCCGGTGAATTGGACATCCCCGGCCTCTGCCAGCGCCGGGCCGCCGACCTGGTCAATGGCAGCGGGCTGCTGCCGGACGGGTGGAACCTCCAGAGCCACCCCTTTTATTCGGGCGGCGTGGCCTATGCGGAGGAATTCGATCTGCCCCAGCCCCCGGGCCGGTATTGGGTCGAATTACCGGCCTGGCTGGGCAGTGTGGCCAAGGTGTCAGTGAATGGCCACCCGGCCGGCTGCATCGGCTGGCAACCGTGGGAATGCGAGGTTTCGGAATGGCTCCAACCCGGCCGCAACCGGATCGAGGTGACCGTCCTCGGCACCCTGCGCAACGCGCTGGGGCCGCACCACGCCGGGCCGCCTGGCGGCATAGTCTCACCCGGGATGTTCAACCAAGCCCCGCCGCAGGGGCCGCCCCCGGGCGCCCAATACCAGACGATTGGCTATGGCCTGTTTGCGCCGTTCGTGATGACGCGGCGGCCCCAATGAACGCCTGTGAAAACAGCGCCGGACGGGGCCAAAGGAATCCGAGGCCAGAGGTCTGAAGCCGGATGGCCGGACATGGACCAGCGCCGGGAAGGAGTGCGCGGGGCGGTAAAGGGGTAAAAAGCCACCCCCTCGGTGACGCCGGCGGCGTCGGTGTTCATTTTGAACACTTCACCAGCGAAACCACCGCTGCCGATATCCCCGCCGGCCACGCCTGCCAGGTTGGCAAGCAAGCCCGGTTGACGAGTGAAAACAGTCACCCATTACCTGTGGCCTGGCTTCCAGCGGACCAGGATGGAGACGGCCTCCAGCGCGGCGATACCATCCCTGGGGTGGCTCAATCCCAGCCCGTGTGGAATTCCACACCCGGAGCGAATCCTGGCGGTGGTACCACCAACCGCCGCCCATTCTACTTCCGGTCCAGGTATTCCCGAACGGTTTTGGCGAGGGATCCGATCTGGTAAGGTTTGGATAGAAAAACGACGTTCTCCAACGGCCTTCCCTCCACGGTGATCTCCGTGCTGTAACCGCTGGAGATGATGACTTTGAGGTTCGGCTTCTGCTCGCGGAGTCGATCCGCCAAATCAAGGCCGGTCAGGCCTTCGGGCATGACCATGTCCGAGAACAGCAGATCAATCTGGCCGGAATGCTGCCGCCATAGTTCCAACGCGGCCGGTCCATTGGGGGCCTCCAGGATGCGATAGCCCAGGAACCGCAAGGTTTGGGTCAGCACCCGGCGGACGCTCTCGGCATCCTCCACCACGAGGATCGTTTCCTTGCCTCCCATGGCCACGAAATTGGCATTTTCGCTGACTTTTTGCAGCGCCGCCCCGGCCGCCGCGGGCAGATAAACCCGGAACGTGGTGCCCTGGCCCACAGTGCTAACCACCTCCACCCACCCCTTGTGCTGGGCCACAATGCCATAAACGGTGGACAGCCCCAAACCGGTCCCCTTGCCCGGTTCCTTGGTCGTGAAAAACGGCTCAAAAATGCGTCCCAAAGTGGCCTCGTCCATGCCGCAACCGGTATCCTCGACCGTCAGGCAAACAAACCGGCCCGCCCGGGCTTCGGGATTGTCTTTAGCCCGCTCCTCGTCCACCTCGGTCTCGGAGGTGGTGATCGTCAATCGGCCGCCCTTGGGCATGGCATCGCGGGCATTGACCGCCAGGTTCATCAGCACCTGGTCGAGCATGCCGGAGTCTGCCTGCACCGAGGACAGCCCGTCCCACCGATCAAACCGCAGCCCAATATGCTCGCCGATGAGGCGCCCCAGCATTTTCAGCAGGTTGGCCACCACCTCGTTGAGATCCAGCGTTTTGACATCCATCATCGAGCGGCGGCTGAAGAGGAGCAACTGCTGGGTCAGGTTGGCGGCCCGCCGGGCTTCGGCCTGCAATTCCACCACCACCGCCATCACCCCCTGATTGAGTTTAAGGTCCGTTTCCAGCAAGCCCAGGTTCATCATCATGGCCGCGAGGATGTTGTTGAAGTCGTGGGCCACGCCCCCGGCCAATTGACCGACCGCCTCCAACTTCTGCGACTGCCGCAGCTGCGCCTCCATCCGCTTGCGCTCGGTGATGTCCATGTCGATGCCGACCAGGCGCTCGGGTTTCCCTTGCGCGTCCCGCAAGAACTGGCCCACCACCAAACCCCAGCGCTCGCGCCGGCCCGGGAGCCGGAAATGCGCTTCGGCCTGGAAGGAGCCATCCCCCTCGCGGGCCTTCTTCTGGGAGGCCGTATACGCCGCCAGGCTGTCCGGGTGGAGCAACTCGAAAAACGCATCCACGGTGCCCGGGAAGGTGCCCGGCTCGAAGCCGTTCATCCGCTCCGTGGCGGCCGGCCAATAAATCCGGTCGCTCCGCAAATCCCATTCCCAGGTGCCCATTTTGGCCGCCTCCAAGGCCAGCCGCAGCCGCCCCTCCGAGTTGCGTAGCGCCTCCTCGGCCAGCCGGTGCTCGGTCATGTCGCGGGCAATCCCCACGGTGCCAACCACCTGCCCCGCGCTGTTCCGCAGGGGGGTTTTGATGGTTTCAAACCACCGTTCCTGCCCTTCCTGGTTGACCAGGCACTCCAACTGCAGCCGCAACTGGCCGCTGGCCGCCACCTGGCGATCCTCCTCGGCCAACCGGGCCGCCACGTCTGCCGGCAGGAAGGCTGCCGCGTTTTTCCCCAAGACCTCCTCGGGGCGGCGCCCGAAAAAGCTGAGCCAGGCCAGGTTCACCGATTGGAAACAACCTGCAAGATCCTTCAGCCAGGCGGGATCTGGAATGGTGTTCAACACTGCATTCAGCCGGTGGTAGCTTTCCCGCAGGTGGATTTCTGCGGTCCGGCGTTCGGTGATGTCCTCCTTGACCGCCAGGAAATGGGTGATCTGCCCCTCCGCATTGAAAATGGGAGAGATGGAAGCCAGTTCCCAGAAAAGGGTGCCGTCTTTCTTTTTATTGTGAAACTCCCCGTGCCAGTCCCCCCCTTTGGAGATGGTTTCCCATAGGTTGCGGTATTCCTCGGCGGAGGTGTGGTTGCCTTTCAGCAGCCGTGGATTCTGGCCGCGTGCCTCCGCGAGGGTATAGCCAGTCACCTGGGTGAATTTCGGATTGAGGTATTCGATGGCCCCCGAGGGATCCGTGATGACAATGCTGACCGGGCTCTGCTCCACGGCCCGCGATAATTTGCGGAGCAGATCCTCCGCTCGTTTGCGGTCAGTGATATCTTTGTCGGTGCCGCGGTAGCCCAGCAGGCTTCCGTCCGGCCCCAGCAGCGGAACCCCGCTGGATAACACGTGTCGCAAAGAGCCGTCCCGGTGCAGGATCGTGTTTTCCAAGTCTTGGAAAGGCTCTTTACGCGCTGCGATGGGGCCAAAGATTTTCCCAACGCGTTCCGCCTCGGCAGGCGGCATCAGGTCAAAGGGAGTCCGCCCCAGGATCTCCGCCACGTCCCAGCCCAGCAACCGCCGGACACTCCCTGAACAATATGAATAGCGGCCTTGGGCATCAATTTCCCAGACCCAATCCGCCAGGATGAAAGTGATGTCGCGGAATCGCTGTTCGCTCTGGCGCAAGGCGGCCTCCGCCAGTTTCCGTTCGGTGATTTCAATGGTCGTTCCCCAAATCCGCAGCAGGAAACCGTTTTCCACAATCCCCAGATTATTGCTCAAGAACCACTGTTTCCTGCCGCCGGGAGCCGCCTCCTCCGTCTCAACCCCCAAGGCCCGGTACCGGGACTCGATGAACGTCCGGAAAGTCTGCCGGTTGGTGTCATTATCCTTGCCGCCGTGAAAATCCACCAACCGCCTGCCCCGGAATTCCTGCTCGGATGCGAGGCCATACAAGGCCGCCATCGCCCGGTTGCATTCGCCCATATAGGCGCCCTGGTAAATCGCATCGATCTGGGCTTCCACCGGCAGGGAGGTGTCGATCGGTTGGTCGAATTCAGTGCAATAAATGGCTTCGTGGCTTTGCTCGATGAAAGTCTGGTAGCGTTCCTTGCTCTGGCGAAGTTCCACCTCCATTCGCTTACGCTCCGTGATATCCACGAAGGAGACAAAAACACGCTCCCAAGGGCTCCCGGCGCCATCGGCGAGCCGCAAACTTAGCCAAAGCAGCCTTTCCCTGCCATCCATCGCCCGCACCGGCATTTCACAGTTCCATTGCGAGTGCCCCTCGCTGAGGGCCGCCAGTTCCTCGGTGAACAAAGCCAGGGATCGGTCATCGAAATAATTCGGCAGATAAGTCCAAACCTCCTCCCGGGTGTTGACGCCAAAGAACGCCAGGGTTTGGGCATTGAAATCAACCACCCGCACCAACGCCGCCAGGTTCCGCAATTCCGCAATATTTTCTTGGCCGAGGGTCCGAACCGCTTCACCCGTAGTGCACCCCAACTGCACCAGTCGTGCCCTTACGGCTGAGAAATCCTCCTCCCAGATGGAAACTGGAGAACTTTCAAAAAGCGTCCGGAAACGCGCTTCACTTTCCCGGAGCGCCGCCTCGACCCGTTTACGCTCGGTGATATCGCGGGCGAAGGAAATGATGGTGGAACAACCGTCAATCTCAAATTTCTGGGCGCTGAGTTCCACCGGAATCCGGCGTCCATCCCGGGTTGCCAGCACCTGTTCAAATACCGCATGGCCACGGTTTTGCAGTTCGACAATGGCCGGCCCCACATCGATTCCATATCCGGCGGCAACCAAGTCAAACGGGGTCTTTTGCCGGAATTCCTCGACTGAATAGCCCAGGATTTCACAGGCGATTTGATTCACCTCCTTGATTTTCCCCAAAGTGCCATCCGCATGGATATGATGGACAAAAATGGCGTCATTGCCGCTCTCAAACAAGCAACGGTAACGACGGTCGCTGGCCTCCAGGGCGGCCAGCGCCTGTTTATGGCTGGTCATGTCGCGGGCCACGGCGTAAATCAACTCGCCTTTGGGGAAAGCCCGCCATTCAATCCAGCGATAGGTCCCGTCCTGATGGCGATAGCGGTTGGTGAATCCCAGCACCGGCCGCTGCCCGGAAAGCCGGGACATCGCATCCAAGGTTCCTGCCAGGTCATCCGGGTGGACCAGATCCTGGAAGCGGTGGTTGATCATTTCGGACAGCGGATAACCGAGCGTTTTCTCCCATTCGGGATTCAAGCGCCGGAAATATCCCCGGGTGTCGGCGATGCACAGCAAATCCAGCGCGTTGGAGAAATAAAGTTCCAGCTCCGCATGGGTCTGGCGCAGCGACTCCTCCGCCTGCTTCCGTGCGGCGTCCTGCATCAGGTGATCGATGGCGAACGACACCTCGCGGGCGGCCTCTTCCAGCAACAGCACCTCCTGTTGCTGGTAGAACCCGGGCTCGGTGGCATAAACCATCAAGGCTCCGCGCACCTGGCCCGCCTCCCGGATGGGCAAGGCCGCTCCGGCTCCGAATCCGCTCCGCGATGCCGCCTCATGCCAGGGTCCGCTTTCGGCTGCCCGCAGGAAATCGTTGCACACTATGGTGCGGCCTTCCCGCACCGCCCGCCCGGCTGGGCCCCTCCCCTCGGGCCGTTCATCGACATACACTTTAACCTGGTTCGAATAATCAGCGTGGTCACCGTGCTGAACCAGCGGAACCAGCTTCATGGATTCGGGATCACACCAGCCCACCCAGGCCATTTTCATCCCTCCGGATTCCACCAATACCCGGCAAATGCCCCCGAGCAATTCCTCCCGGGACCGGGCTTGGGTAATCTCGTGGTTGATCTGGCTCAAGGCTTGGTAAAGGCGGTTCAGGCGCTCGATCTCGGCGGCGTGCGTTTTTTGAGAGGTGAAATCGATATGGGAACCCACAACCCGGACCGGTTTGCCGCTGGGATCGGCTTCCACCAATCCCTGGGCCAGTATCCAGCGATACGAGCCGTCCTTATGCCGCAGCCGGAATTCCGCCTGGTAATTGGCTACTCCTTCCTCCCGGCAACTTTGGAGAATCCGCCAGGCCCGGTCCCGGTCCTCCGGGTGGAGGCGGCTGTGCCACTCTTCGACATCGGGGGAAATTTCCTCCTCCGCAAAGCCCAACTGACGCTTCCATTCGAGTGAATAATAGACTTGGTTGGAGTCCAGATCCCATTCCCACAAGCCCACTCTGCCCGCCATGACCGCCCGCTGCAGGCGCGCTTCGCTTTCCTGGAGCCGCCGCTCGGATTCGTGCCGGGCCAGCGCCATTTCCAAGGTGGCCCGCAGATCCCGCTCCACCACCGGTTTGAGCAGGAAGCCATACGGCTCCGCCGGGCGGGCGCGCCGCATGGTTTCCTCGTCCCCAAAGGCGGTGAGGAATACCACTGGAACCTCCCGCTGGCGCCGGATTTCCATCGCCGCCGCAATGCCATTCAGTTCCCCCGGCAGCTGGATATCCATGAGGACAAAGTCCGGCTTATGCCGGGCGCTCATCGCCACGGCTTCCTCGCCAGTGCTTGCCAGGCCCGCCACTGCAAAACCCAAGGCAGACAGGCGGGTCTGCAAATCCTCGGCGAGGATGACTTCATCTTCGACAATCAGGATGCGTTTGCGATCAGATGGACTCATTTGCGGAATGAAGTATCCAGATGACCGGCTGGAAACACAATTTTAAAAACCGTGCCTCCCTCGTGGCGGACCTGAAGGCTGCCTTGAAGCTGCTGGACGAGCAGGCGGACCAGCTTCAATCCCAAAGTCCCGGGTGGATTTTCAGTCTCTACTTGCAGGCCAGCGGGCAAACCCACGCCATCATCCTTCACGCGCAAAGTGAAAAAACCCTCGTCTTCAGAGGTCAGCTCCACCTGCACACTGCCGTGGCGGTCATCGGGAAACGCATGCTTCAGGGCGTTGGAAACCAGTTCATTGACGATCACGCCTAAAGGCACGGCCCGGCCGATTTCCATGCGCCAGGCGGGGGCCCGGGCTTGCAGCGCGATGCCCCGGGCGGCGGCCCCCAAGGCCTGCGCCAGGTGGAGGCACAATTCCGCCAGGTAACTCTGGGTATCCACTGGATCCAGGCGCCCGGAGGGATGCAGCATTTCATTCAGCCGGGAGATCGACTCCAAGCGGTTCCGGGTTTCCGACCAGGCGGCCTGCGCATCCGGATGCGTGATTTGGCGGGCTTGCCGACTGATCCAACTGGCCAGAATCGACAGGTGATTTTTTACCCGGTGGCGGCTCTCGAGGGCCAGTGTGGTCTCCTTCTCCAAGGCCTGTTGCAACGCGCTTTCCGTGCGGCGCCGCTCCGTGACATCGGCGGCGATGGTGAGGACCAACCGCCGCCCGTCGGCCAGCCGGCCGAGCGGCGCGGAACTGAATTCCCAAATGCGGATGGTGCCACTGCGGGTGCGAAGGCTGAAATCCCCTGCGTGTTGCACAGGTTCCAGCCCGTTAAGCCCTTCAATTGGAGTCCATAGGGGCAGCTTCCGACCGTCGCCGGCACGTTCGGCCCAATCCTCAACTGTGCGCAGCTCTTCCTGGGAATACCCAGTGATTTCGCTCCATGAACGGCTGATCAGGAGAATGGCGCCATCCTCCGCGTACAGCATGATGGGAAAGGGCGATTCCACCACCGCCCGGCGGAAAGGCTCCTCGCTTTGCCGGAGGGATTCAACAGTTTGCTTGATCAAGGTGATGTCGGCTCCCGTAGTAATGAAACAATCGCCCAAGGGAACGCTGGTGAACCGGAAATATTTGCCCAGGGCAGGAAAGTAATCCTCAAAGCTGTGGGGAAGCCTTTCGGTCATGATCTTGCGCACCATCGGCATATAGTGGTCGGTTGAACCCGGCCCAAAAATTTCGTCCGTCGTCCGGCCCTGGATTTCCGGGAGAGTTTTCTGCCAGGTACGCAGCGCCGGGGGATTGGCATCCAGCAACCGCCAGGTCGTGATCCGGCCCGAGGCATCGTATGCCAGCTGCCAGAAATGCACTTCCTCAGCCATGTTTTCAAACAGGTTGCGATACCTGGCTTCGCTTTGCTTGAGCGCTGCCTCGGCCTGCTTGCGGGCAGTGATATCCTGGAAATAAACCGACATGCCGCCCCCCTCCCGCGGCGAGCAGGCATTGTGGAACCATCGGCCCCACGGTTCATAAAAATTCTCGAACTCCCGGTTTTCGCCGGCGGCAGCGAGACGGTATTCCTTTTCCAGGCGCGTGCCCAAAGTAAGCGGGAACACCTCCCAGTGGCTCCGGCCCAGCACCTCCGCCCGCCGGATTCCCAAAATGCGTTCGGCCTGGGCATTGACATAGACAAACCGCCAGCCCGCGTCACAGGCAAAAAAGCCTTCCCGGATGCTCTCCAAGGTCGTCCGGATCTGCTCGGCCGCCAGTTTCTGCTCCGTGATGTCGGTGTTGCACCCATACCACCGTAACAATTTCCCCCCACCATCGCGGATCGGGAAGGCACGGGTCAAAAACCACCGGAATTCGCCATCCTGCCGGCGCAAGCGATGCTCCACTTGGAAGCGTTCACCCGTGCGGCAGGCTTCCGCCCAAAGCCGGCCGGTTGGCTCCAAATCGCCGGGATGCAGGGCGGACATCCAGCCGGCGCCCAGCGTCTGCACCGGGGTCATGCCCGTGAATCTCAGCCAGTTTTGGTTGCAGTAATCCACTGTCCCATCCGGTTGGGCGGTCCAGAGCAGATTGGGGATGTTTTCCGCCAGCGCCCGGTGCAGCGTTTCGCTTTCCTTGAGCTTTTCCTCCATCCGCATCCGGTCGGTGATATCCCGGATCGTCAGGAGCCCGGCCAGCGGGTGGCCGCGCTCGGTGCGGACCAGGACGCCCTGGTAGCTGAAGACCCGCTCTCCGCTGCGCTGATTGTGGCGCAGCCGCAGTGCGTAATCCCGGAAGGGCTCGCCGCGGAGAAGGCGGGGAACCGGCCACTGTTCCAACGGCACGGTCTTGCCATCCATGGTCCGCAGCTCATATAGACTGGGAACCTGCGCCATGGACGCCGGCGCCTCCTCCAGGCTATTGAAACCATGCATGGCCAGGGCCGCCGGATTCCAGCGCAGCGCCTGGGTGTCCGGGCTCACCGCGATCAAGCCTTCACTCAGGTTCTCAAAGATGGTGCGCAGGAAAAATTCCCCCTCCCGCGACTCGGCAGCCAGCTGTTCGCTGGCCCAGCCAGCCACAAATACCACGCCACAGAGGGCCACCAACAGAATGATGGCGCTGCCCAGCGCCTGGCCGAACTGGATATTGTGCCGGTCCGACAACCGGCGCAAATGGTGCTGGATCTGGGTGTCCAGGTGGTTCGCCTCGTGCTCCAACTCGTTGAAGGCCAGTGGCAGAGCTGCCGCCTTGCCCGCCAGCGGCGATCCATCTTTCTTCCACTCTGCCAGACGCCTGCCAAATCCCGCTGCGCGCTCACGGAAAGCGGTGGTGGCCTCCGGATCCTCGACGCTCAAGCCCGCCAGAACCCGTTCAAAGGCGTCGGTCGCTTGCTGGATCAGGGCCAATCCCTGGGTTTGGTTGAATGGGGTGCTGAAATCGCCGGCCAGGCTGAGGTGCAGAAATCCCCGGGACAGGTCCACCCGGGCTTGCCGGATATTCGCCAGTTCTCCCAAGGCCAGGCGCAAAACCTTCCGCTGCTCCAGGTGCAGCCAGCTGACCATGGCACAAATCAGAACCGATAACAAAATGGCACACCAGATCCATAGCCGGGCATTGGCCAGCACCCGGAACCAGGCCCGATGGGAATACTTGGCATAGGGCAATTTCATAGGGCTGGGCGCTGGCGCAAATCGGCCGCGTAGGTGACGGGATCGGGCCTGCCGGCGGTGCCAGCGAAGGGCGCGACCAGCTCGCGGGATGCCCCGCTGTCTACCCATTCTTTCAATGCCCGGAGCCACACCACTGGCAAAGCGCGGTCCCGCTCAAAGCCGAAGGCCCCGGGCACGGGTGCTTGGGCGCTGTCCGGGTAAATCCGTTCAAAAAGCTGAGCCCTGCCGGCCCGGCCTGATTCATCCTGCAGCGCCATCCATTGGATGATATTTGGTAACATCGATATTTTCAGACCCTAATTCACAGATCAAATCACCAAATTCCATTTGGCGCCAATATAAATGAGCAGCCCTGGCGCTGGTTAACTCTGGCGGCCGCCAAATCGTTGCGGTTATAAAACCAGTGGCTGAGTGCTCGACGCCCCCTTTTTCCGATGAAACCGCAATTCCGGCCAGTGCTGGATCCATGGGGGCGGACCTCACCAGGATCCGGCCAGGCTCGATGGCGGCGGCCATCAATAATCCGTCTGGCAGATCGGTGCGGACCCAGGGGGAACGGAAGATCCGAGCTTGTCCGGGTAGAGAAGGCCATCGTTTTTGCGGGATCGTGGTGCGTAAAGCCTGGCAGGTTCGTCATTGAGTCGGATCGGTTTGCCGATCAGGCGCACCTGCCACCAGGCCCGTCCGCAAACATCTCAAAACCTGGAAACCAGCGGCAATGCAACTTCGCAATTGCCATTTTTGTGGCTGCTCAGTATTGGGTATGGATAACCATGGAAGCGGTTTATGAGCGCTGTGAGTGCCCGCTTTGCGGGAACTTTATCGAGTATCCTCCGGATTCGGCGGGAGCCACCGTTGACTGCCCGCATTGCCGCCAGCCAATCCAACTGCCGGGGCCGGCTTTGGGCGAAGCATCCCCGCCGCCCGCCAGCCCGGTGCTGGATATCCTGGCTCGAATGGGCAGCCGGGTGCCCGGATCGCCGTTGTCGCTTTTCTACCAGGCAGGCTTGCTCCTGACGGCTGGGCTGATGGTGCTGCTGCCGTGCCTCTATGTTTTCATGGTCCTGGGGATTGGACTGGGTTTGTATTATTATGCAGTCAACTTCACTTTCCTGCTGGCATCGGCCTCCGGCGGCCCGTGGATTTACCTTTTAAAAGCGGCTCTCTATTTCGGTCCGCTAGCCGGTGGCGCCATGGCCGTGCTATTCATGATCAAGCCGCTGTTCGCGCGGCCTTCCCGGGGCGCCCAACCGCTGGCCATCAATCCGGGAGCGGAGCCGGTGCTTTACAGCTTCATTTCCAAAATCTGCCAAAGCGTGGGAGCGCCCCAACCCAGGCGGATCGAAATCGATTGCCGGCTGAACGCCTCGGCGAGGCTGGCGCCGGACTTGAGCGGGATCGTCGGCGGGAGCCTGATCCTCAACCTCGGGCTGCCCCTGGTGGCAGGCCTGACTTTGCAGGAATTCGGCGGCGTGGTGGCACACGAGTTCGGCCATTTCACCCAGGGCTTCGCCATGCGACTTTGCTCCTTGATTGGGAGGGTAAATCGGTGGTTTACCCGGGTGGTTGATGACCGCGATGAATGGGATCTCTGGCTCGCCGAGGCTCAGGCAGGTGAAAACAGCACTTTCGCCAGCATCCTCTTCACCTGCATGGTAATGGCGGTGGGACTGTCCCGCCTGGTGCTGAAGTTTTTAGGGCACCTCGGACGCGCGGCCAGTTGTTTCCTCAGCCGCCAAATGGAATTCGATGCCGACCATTATCAAATCCAGGTCGCCGGCAGCGGAGCCTTTGAGTCCGCTGCCCAGAGGATCAACCTCCTGCTTTGCCTGCTCCGGCCGGCCTACGAGAACCTCGAGCAGATCCACCGCACCAAAGGCCTGCTCGCGCCGAATTTCCCCGAATACCTGCTGCAGATCGCCGCCACGGTGCCCGAAGCCGACCGGTTGCAGTTGGAGAATATTATTGGTTTGCAGCCCACCCGCTGGTTCAATACCCACCCTTCCGCGGCCGATCGCATCCGCAGATCCCGACGGGATGCCCAACCGGGCTGCCTGGCCAGCGATTTGCCCGCCACCGTCCTCTTCAGCAATTTCGATGCGCTGGCCAGGCAGGTGACGGCTCTGCACTACCAGGATGACCTCGGTTTAAAGGTCAACCTCGCCGCCGCTGCTTGAACCGCGAAAAAACTTTTGTCGTTTGCAGGGCGGCGTGCCATAAGTAGCCCGTTATGAAACCAACCAATCCATTAAAACTGGCGTGCATCGGCTGTGGCGCGCGGGCACAAACCTACACCTCCCTGGCGGCCCGCCGGCCGGACCGCTTCCAAATCGTGGCCGGTGCGGATCCCGTGGCCGGACGGGTGGAAAAGATCCGGCGCTGTTCCGGCAACCCGGATTTCCGGGCGTTTGCCGGCGCCCAGGATCTTCTGGCCGCAGGCAAGCTGGCGGATGTGGTGATCGTGGCCACCCAGGATAATTATCATTTCGAGTCGTGCCATCGCGCCCTGGAACTGGGCTACGATGTGCTGCTGGAGAAACCGATCGCCACCCGTGTGGACCAGGTGCTGGAAATCGAGCGCCTGGCGCTGCAGGCCAATCGCCGGGTGATGGTCTGCTTCGTCCTGCGGTTCGCCGCATTCTACCGCAAGGTCAAGGAAATCATTGGCTCCGGGATATTGGGCGACCTGGTTTCCATCCAGGCGGGCGAAGGGGTGATGCCCTGGCACCAGGCGCATTCCTTCGTGCGCGGCCATTGGTCGGTGGTTTCCAAAAGCTCGCCCATGATCATCTCCAAATGCTGCCACGATACAGACATCGTCCACTGGCTGGCGGGCCGGCGCTGCCGGAAAATCGCCAGCTTCGGCTCCCTGGATTATTTCCGGCCCGAGCGCGCGCCAGCCGGCGTCCCGGCTCGCTGCACCGACGGGTGCCCGGTGGAGAACACCTGCCCCTATAACGCCCTGCGTTATGCCGGCGACCAGCGGGATCCCTGGTTGGGCATGGTTTATGACCGGGCCGCGGAGGCCACCCCGGCGGAGATTCAGGATTGGCTGCGGACCAGCCCCTGGGGCCGGTGCGTTTACCGCTGCGACAATGATGCCGTGGACCGCCAGGTGCTGGCCATGGAGTTCGATGGGGGGCTGACTGGCACGTTCACCATGACCGCCTTTGAAACTGGCCGCCACCTGGAAATTTATGGCACCCGCGGAGTGCTCAAAGGCGGTGAAACCTATCGCCGGCATTTTGGCTCGCACCTGGTGTTCCTGCCCCACGAAGGGGAAATCGTGCGCTACACGGTGCAGGCCGAGGACGGCGGCTATGAACTGCACGGCGGAGGCGATGCCGGGCTGGTGAATGCCCTTTACGAAGAGATGACCAGGCCGGCGGGCGAACCGCTGGCAGCGGGCATCAACTCCACCGTGCACAGCCATCTCATCGGCTTCGCCGCGGAGGAGGCGCGCCGGACCGGCTCGGTGGTGGACATCGAGGACTACCAGCGGCGGCATACGCCACAATGAACAAATGAAGCATTGAATTAAACCGGTGATACCCTAACATTCCCACCCATGATGAAACTCCGAAACATTGGCAAACTGGCGGCGGTTTTGACGACCCTCTGGCTGGCTTCCATTTCAGCCCAGGCCCTCAACCTGCCCCGTATTTTTAATGACAACATGGTGCTCCAACGAGACCAGCCCGTCAAAGTCTGGGGCTGGGCCGAGCCCGGCCAGAAAGTGGAATTATCCTTTGCCGGGCAAACCAAGTCCGCCGAGGCGGGGACCAGCGGCAAGTGGATGATCACCCTGGATCCCCTGAAAGCGTGCGCGGATCCGGCGGAACTCACCGTCCAGGCTGGGAACAGCAAGGTCGTGATCAAAAATGTCCTGGTGGGTGAAGTCTGGATCTGCTCCGGGCAGTCCAATATGGAATGGGTTATCAACGACACCCACAATGCCAAGGAAACCATCGCCGACGCCAAATACCCGCTGATCCGCCATTTCAAGGTGCCGCACGTCACCAACACCAAACCGCAAAAAGACCTGCCGGGCGACTGGCAGGTTTGCGCCCCGGACAAGGTGGCCTGGTTCACCGCGGTGGGATATCATTTCGGCCTCCAGCTCCATAAAAAACTGAATGTCCCCATCGGCCTGATCAACACCTCCTGGGGCGGCACCCGGATTGAGCCTTGGACTGATCCCGACGGCTTCGCCATCTCACCCAAGCTCTCGGGCATCACGGAACAGATCGCCAAAGCCAACCAGGAATACCGGGCGAATCTCGGCAAACACCTTAACGCGGTGGAAAACTGGGTGAAGCAAGCCCGGGAACAACTGAGCGCCAGCGGCGATGTTCCGGCTTTTCCCGCCTTGCCGGAGCATTCCTTGAACCGTGCGGACCGGCCAACCGCCATTTATCATGCCATGGTCGCCCCGCTCGTGCCCTTCACGATCCGCGGCGCCATCTGGTACCAGGGTGAGAGCAACAACGGAGAAGGCATGCTCTATTTCGAGAAGATGAAAGCCCTGGTGGGCTCCTGGCGCCGGATCTGGGGCCAGGGCGAATTCCCATTCCTCTTCGTGCAGCTCGCCCCGTTCAAATATAACAACCCGCAGGCGCTCCCGGGCATCTGGGAAGCCCAGGAGGCCTCCTTATCCATCCCCCACACCGGCATGGCCGTCATCACGGATATCAGCAATATCCTGGACATTCACCCGCGCAACAAACTCGAGGTGGGACGCCGGCTCGCGTTGTGGGCCCTCGCCAAGACCTACGGCCAGGAGGGTTTTGAATATTCCGGCCCGGTTTATCAATCCATGAAAGTGGATGGCAATAAAATCATCCTCTCCTTCACCCATGCCCAAGGGTTGAAAGCGCTCGACGGCAAACCGCTCACTTGGTTCACCATCGCGGGCGAAGACAAAAACTTCGTCGAAGCCAAGGCGGAAATCGATGGCGAACAGGTAGTGGTCAGCGCCGCCAGCGTGGAAAAACCGGTGGCGGTGCGCTTTGGCTGGCATGAAATTGCCGAGCCTAATTTCGCCAATGGCGCCGGGCTCCCCGCCTCGCCGTTCCGGACCGACAAATAAACCCGGAGCCGTATTTTAAGTAAATAGCGGGCGGCGCTGCTTCAGCTCCGCCCGTTTTGCTTTAAAGGCCTTGGCAACATCCAAGCCCTGGAGAAGGCCGTGATTCATGGCCGGGAAGGCGTTTTAAATCTGGAAAATCCGCTTGGTCATATCGACCCATTGGCGCAGCCGGGCGCGATCGCCGTTGATGGTGTAAACATCGCGGAACAGGATTTCCAGATTGCTGTCGCGGGTGACGTCTCGGGTGTTTTTCATGTCGGCTTCGAGGCCGTCCCAGTCCGGACTGGCGCCGCTGATGTTGGCCGGTGTTGGCTTGCGGGAGAAAACATACTTCCTGCCGAGCAACTCGGCGGTTCGGGCCAGGTTGGACCATCCGGAGACGGAGACGGAGCGGAGATTGGGAATGGCGTTGAGGATCTGTGGCAACCGGTCATCCACCCGCTCGCAGCAGCCGTAGTAAACCAGGCCGAACCGCGCGCTGAGTTTCGCCAGGTAGGGGAGGACAAATTCCTGGTACATTCCTGGCGAGATCATTTCGAACTCCTGCGACTCGGCCCAGCCCCACACATCCTTCAACCGGGCGGGGTGCCCGGTGCCCGGCGCCGGCAGGTCGGACACGAAACCATAACTGCGCGGCCCGGCCATCTGGCTGTCGGTGTTGAAATCAAGCAATCCTTCCTGTTCAAAATACCCGAACAACGCCAGCCGGTCGGCCAGCAGATATTCCATCAATCTATGCACTGCGGCTGGCTGGTCATAGACCCAGTAGAGCAGCCGGTCGTTGCCGATGAACCGGTAGAGCTGCCAGGTGAGGCCGAAGAAGAAATTGCCGGTGAAGCCCAGGTCGCCATATTCGCCAACGTCAAACTCGGAGATGAACGGGTCGAAATTGCCGAGCCGCACCGGCAGGATATCGCCCATGATCTCCTCCAGCAGCGCGCGCCGGCGTTGCGTCTCGGCGCGGTCCACGGCTATCGTCCGCGGGCGGAGCCGGTCGATGTCAGCGGGGGTGGCGATGGGGAAGCTGAAGGTGTAAGCGATGGATTTATCCGCGCCCAGCGGGGCCCGGGTCTCCACCGGCACGCCGTAATCGGAAAACCGCATCCGCCAACCGAGGCGGTAGTGCGGCTCGATGACGAGGTCATCGCCCAATTCCGCGGCCTGCCGGAGCGTGACCCGCAGGTTTTGTTCGACCTGGCGCAGGAATGGGTCTTCACAACGGAGTTCGTCGGCCCCCACGAAACCGTCAATCCAGGCCGTCTCGACCAGAATCACCGGGCGTTCGGCCTTGAGATCGTGCACGGCCTGCCAAAGGCGTTGGCGTTCCTGCATGACCGGCAGGGAGGCCCACTCCATCCATTTTGAGGCCAGCTCGCGAATGGTATTGCGGTCTTTTTGGGAAATCATGGGATGCTCCTATTCCGTGGTTGGCCGGGCGTTTTCGCCGCGGGATTGGTTTTTCATGATCCTCCTCAATACGGCACGAGCATGTCTTTGACCTGCCTGGTGCCCCAGACGTTGACTTCTTCGATCACCGTGCCGGGCGGCACATCCACGCAATGCACCAGCGTGCGCGCGAAATCCTCCGCGCTGGGATAGCCTTCCTGCCAGCTGTCGTCAATCTGCGCCGCGCCGCAGAAGTTCGTCTTCGCGGCGCCGGGGATGAACGAGGTCGCTTTGCCGCCCCATTGCGCCATCTCCTGGTGCAGGCAGCGGGTGAATACCACCATCCCGGCCTTGGCGGCCGTGTACGTGCCCCATTTCGGCCAGCCGTGGTACGCGCAACCGCTGGAGACGTTGATGATGTGGCCGCTGCCCTGGGCCTTCATCGCCGGGATGACCTCCCGGCACCCTTTGATGACGGAGGTGAGGTTGATGTCGAGCACCGTCTGGATCGCCGCATCATCCATCTGTTCCACATCCGCGATTTTGACGCCCGCCCCGTGGTTATTGATGAGCACATCGATCCGCCCGAACCGCTTGACGGTTTTTTTCACGAGCGCTTTCCAGTCGGCAGTCTGCACCGCATCAGCCCGGACCGCCAGCAACTGCGGGCTGGCGAGTTGTTTCGCCGCCACGTTGAGCCGCGCCTGATTGCGGCCGGTGATGACCACCTTGGCGCCGTTCTCCAGCAACATGCCGGCCGCCGCCAAGCCGAAGCCCGACGAACCACCGGTGATGACGATGACTTTGTCTTGGATGTAGTTTTTCATGGTTTATTCTCCTTCGTCCAGGCCAGCCATGCACGCACCCGGAAGGGAGCCGGCGGGGCGGGGCTGGTCCGTTTTTTTCACGCGACAGGGATTGTTATTGGGATTCATTCCAGGATGGCCGGTTTTTCATCGAGCGCGGTTTATTCTGCGTGATGGGCTCCTTCCGCTGGTTGCACTACTGCTTCGTGGCGCTGGCGGCCGGCGGATTGAGCGGCAACTCCAGCCAGGCCAGCCCCACATCGCGATGCATGTGGCTCTGGCTGTCACCGCCGGGGGCATCGTAGAGGATGGCCAGGCGGCGGCCCACCTGGACCACCGCGGGAAGTCCGATGCACTTCCTCGACCATGAACAGTTTCTGCCATCCAACACCACGGCTTTGTTCTTGGCGTCCCATCGGTTCAGATCTTTGGACCAATACACCCAGACCGCGTCGGTGTATTCACCGCCGTCCAGGCCAATGTGATTCGTGAACAAGAACCACGTCTGGTTGGATGGCTCCCAGTAAAGCGAGGAATTCTCAACCTGTTCCTCCGGTGGCACAATCGGCCGCGGATCAACCGCCCACGGGCCGTTGAGATCCTTGGTGCGCGCGATGCCGAGCGTGCGTTTCATCGAGGCACTGAAAAACATCAGATACTCATCGCCGTGCCGGATGACCTGGCCAGGGCTGGCGGTATCCTGATAGTAGGTGCCTGGCTTCGTCCGGAAGGGGATCACCTCCGGCTGCTTGATCCATGGCCCGGCCGGCGAGGAAGCCTTCCCTTTCATGGTCAGGTAAGGGAAACTGGGGACCTTGTCCTGCCCTCCCGATGAATGGGGGGTGCCGAGATAGAACAGGTGCCAGGTCTGGCCATCGAAATAGGTCACGCCATAGGAGGCGGAGGCCGAATCCTCCTGACCGGGCGCACCGAAATCGAGAATCGGGCCCTTGAGCGTCCAGTTCACCAGGTCCTTGCTCGTGGCCAGGCAAGCCAGCCAACCCTTCGGCCCAGCCCCATCGTAGTGCAGGTAATACGTGCCATCACTCTCATAGACCCAGGCGTCGCGCGCCCCGAGCAAGTCACACTGGTTCGGGCCGCCACCGTGTTTGAGCACGACCCCCTGGTCCCTCGCCTCCAAGCGCCAGATCGCCGATGGCCGGCCATCCGGATACACCGTCACGCCGGCTGGTGGAGTCTTTTCCGCCGCCGGGGCGGCCTCCGGGCCATGGACTCCCACCCAGGTCAAGGCCAGCACGGCCAGGTTCAGGGCGGTTTTCAGAGGGTTTCCTTTCATGTCATCAATCCTCATTCCATCACAAACCAGGTGTGGCCTCGGGCCGGGATATTGACCGGCAACGCCACCCGGTAATCACGGTCAATCATGAAGGTGCGCGGCGCGGCAGCGCGTTCGCGGATGACGGCGGCGCTGGTCAGGCCGGTGTAATAGAGCGGGATGCTCAACTCCCGCTGCACCGGCTGATCCAGAGGGTTGTAGAGCATCAGCAACCCCTTTTCACGGCCCTGGGGATTCACATGCAGGATCCCATCCCAATCGCGGCCGTTGGCGCGGGACAAATGAATGATGTCGCCGTCAAGCACTTCCCGGTGGTCTTTATAGAACGCCACCCACTTCTTCACCAGCGCCTTGGTGGCTTCGGTATCGTAGAGGCGCGGGCCACGGTAACACGCCTGCACACCGTAGCCGAGCAGGTTGGCGAAGCGGGCCTCGTAATGGTCGCGGTGCTGGTCCAGCGGTTCGATGGTCGCCGCCTCGCCTCCGCCCTGGTATTCGGAGAGCGGCACAAACATCCAGCCCATCGAGGCCGTCTTGTTCCAGGTGCCATCGAACATGTTCTGGCGCTCGATCAACTCCTGCTCCGCGCGCGGCAGGCTCCAGTTGGATTCGCGGTAGTGCATGGCGCACTTGGTGCCGCCGGAGAGAAAATACCAATCGGGGATATTGAGGTAAACGCCGTGGCCGGTGCACCATTGATACAGATCGGTGATGGCCCGCCACATCACCCACTGCGAATCCTCCAGGCCGTGGTGGCCGGGGTGATTGGTCGCGGCGCAACGGTCGCCCGGATAGGAGCCATCGTGCTCCAGCACGCCCAGGCCGGCGGTTTCGATGAAATGGCGCAGGGTGGCGAGGTAGTTTTGCCCCCACTTCGCTCCGAGGCACGGCATCACTCCAAACGCGGTCGGCTGGCCCTGGGTATTGTCGGCGGCGGTTCCAGCACTGCGCGAGGCGAGCAGCGAATAGCCACCGAGGGCAATGCCTTGGTCACGGGCCTCAGCGGCGAGTTCCTTATACCGGGCATGGTAGGCGGGATCGGTGCTTTCGAAGTTGAAACCGGAACCGAACGACATGATGACCATTTCAAAGCCGGTTTCGTGCGCCTGGGCGATGGCGTCGCGGAGCGTCGCCGGATCCGAGCCCAGCTTGTGGAACATCAAAGGGTTTTGCGCCGTCCACGGCGCCAGCGTGCGGTACAGGCGGCGTTGCGCCAGGGTACGCCGCTCGCGCTCGGTGGAATCGAGCAGGAGGATGAAAACCCGGAAGGACTCGAACGTGGCACCCGGCGCGACCCTGGCATCCGGCCCCATTTGTGGCGGCGCGCATTTGAGCAGGCAGGGGGTTTTTTGCGGGTAATTGACCTGGGTGGGGTAATCCGGGTCCGGCTCCACCTGGACCGCCGGATTATCGTAATACGGGCTCATGTTGCTGCCGAAAGTGTAATCGGTTTCCACATTCAGGTTCGGGTATTCGTGGGTGGGCGCCGTGCCGGTGCTGATTTCCGGCTCCGCGAAGCGCAACTCCTCCGCCACAAAGCGGTTCACGCGCACCTCCTGGCCAGAGGTGTTCTTGATCACCAGCCATTTTGAAAACGCCGGCAGGCCATCGTAAATTTCATAATGCACTTCCACTTCCGGTAGGCTGGGGGGCGTGACGGTTCCGGCCGGCGGCTCCGTCCCGCGCCAGGTCACCTTCAAAACCTGGAGCCGCACCGGCGCCTTGTCCGCGCCGGCATCCGTGCCGGTGCCGTTCATCCCCACCTTGCCCACGCGCAAAGCCGCCGGAGGCATGGGACTCGGCGCAGTGCCAAGGATCGTGAAGCGCTGGCCGGCCTGCGCGGCCTCGAAAGTGGCGATCCCGTTCTCAAAACGCACCCGCAGGCGGACCGGCTTGCTGCGGTCAAAGACGCCGCCGATTTTTCCTGGCGCCTCGAATTTGCCTTCGCCGGGCCGGGTGATGAACCGCAGCGTGCCCGCACGGGTTACCAAGGCCAGCCCCGGTCCCCAGGCGGCGGAATTATCCGTACCACTGGTCAGCAAAACCTCCACGGACTGCGCGCCAGCCGGCCAGGCATGCTCCGCGCAAACCGCCATGGCGGAGGCCGCCATGATTTCCCCGGCTTTGCCCTCGTTGACAAAGGACGCCCGCTCAAAACCCGCCGCCACTTTCACCCTCCACTCCGGTTTGAGGGCGGTCTGTTTGGAAAAATCCTCCTCCAGCACAACCGGCGCCGCCAACGCCTGCGGAACTTCGGCCGGCGGGATAAAACGGAGCACCACTTGTTTGCCGGGCGGCGGCCAGGGCAAATCCTTCGCCATCCACTCCCGGCGTTTCAGCCAAGGGAAGCGCGCCACGGTCGGCCCGATCGTCAGGCCGGCCAGCCGGTAGGCCTGCGGATCGGCTGTCAGACGGGAGAACCATTCCGCCTTGAGGTAATTATTGACCGGCTGGCCTTTGAGCCCGCCGATTTCATAATCGGTTCCGTCAATGGTGACGCGGGCTTCCGGCGCGATGGCGCGCAAGGTATGTTCGCCGGTGGTGAGGTTCTGGAGTTCCACCGTGGCGGCATTGGGCGCGAGCCGGATGACCCGGCGCGCCAATCCGTTTTCCAGGACCATCTCCTGGGCGTTGGTCTGGATGGAAGCCCGGTACGGCGTCGGATCAATGAGCCAGTCTCCGGCGTGGGCACTGGCGGCGATCAACAACCCCAGCGCAAAATTGCATCGTTTCATAAATCTCGCTCCATTTTACCCGATAACCGGTCATCGATTCAATGTTCTGCTGCAGGCCACCGATCAATCCGCGGGCGGACGCGGACGAGCCTGGGGACCGTTTCGGAAATATTCCCCGATCACTCAATGCAGCCAAGCCTGGCCGGGGCCAATCCGCACTTCCTTTTCAGCGGTCTCCTTGAGGACAATATTCCTGCCCAGGACATCCCCCTCAAATTGATTCCCGGCGATGACGATGCCGCGGCAGGCCTCCAGAGTTAGCGTCGCGTGCCGGCCATGAAAAGGCGCAAAGTCATGGCTGCGTATCAATCGGTTGTTCGAAAACGTCAACCCATCGACTGACTTGGCGTAGAGCACCGGGAAGTCGAACGGGTGGAACTCGTTGTCTTCGATCCGGATATTCCGGTGGAAAGGATAAGCGGGGTCCAGTTTGGGTATTTCCGGATCAATGCTGATGATGCCCTCGCAGAATTGGTACATGGAAGTGAGGCAGGGCGCCTCAAAGACATTCCGCCGGATGGCCACCTCCGTGACTGCCCCGGACTCAAACCAATTATTCGCGTCGCCCGCAATTAAAATGGCCGAGCCGCTCGATTCGAAACGGTTATTTTCAATCACCACCCGGCCGGGGGTCGAGATCAGAACTCCACGGGCCCGGTTGGAGGCAAAATGACACCCGCGGATGGTCACGCTGGGGGACCAGGTCAGGTTCTCCAAGGCATCGCTGGGCTGGATTTCCGCCGGGACAGGTTCAGTGAGGCAAACCTCGAAGGTATCGCGGTCTTTCGCCTCATACTTGGAGCAGATCCCCTGCCCCACCGTCCGCATGGTGTTGTGGTCCAGGAAAGCGATCCGGTCGCCGGGCCTGCCCCAGGTCATTCCGGTGGATTGATCGTGCATGAACTTGCACAGCAGGCGATCCGGCGCCAACCGGGCGAGAATGCGCACGCTGGTGCCATGGACATTGATCGGATCGTCCATCAAACCATGGAATCGACACTCCTCCACCAGGATCAGGCCGCGGCAGTTGGAGATCTGCACCCCGTCATCGTGGCCCGACAAGACTTTCCGGCGGGGCGAAGGGACCACCTGGTAGCGCCGCAGGGTCACGTTTTCGGAATACTGGGCCAGGAATCCCAGCCCGGCGCAGTGATGCAGGCTCACATTTTCGATGGTGATGTCCTTGCTATCAGTGACAAACAGGCCGGCGTGGTCGCGTTCACTGTGCCGCAGCACGAGAACGCTGCCGACGGCGGGCCGCCGGTCAAACCGGTGGTGGAGCCGGATCCGCCCCTTCTCCAATTCCTCGGCGCGATACTGCCTCCACCCCTGCCCCAGGCATCCGTTATCCCCGGTGCCAGGCACAACGCGGAGCGTCTTTCCGTCAAACTCCATCGCATCCCACCAGCGGCTTTTCCATCCCTCGCCAACAAAAACCAACTTCCCACCCTCCATCACGTAGGGGAACTGCCGGTCGTCAATCCGCAAATCGAGGTAGTCTCCGGTGACCGCCTCCACCGTAGCCTCCGCGGTGAGAGGAATGTCCCAGTCGATGGCCCCGTTGCGGATCCCAATCCCGGTGCAATGGTCCAGCGTGAACGGCTGCATCCGATCGTGGAAGACCAAGGTGGAGCCTCCGCAGTCAACCGTCAGGCCATGGATGTTCTCCAGGAAAATCCCCAAGCGCTTGGGATTGTTGGCGGTCGTGTTGGACTCGAAGTAATCCTTCTCGACGCAGCCTTGGGGCCAGAAATCATAACGCCCTGGCGGGAAAACCAGGACCGGGTGCTCGAGCTTCCGGCAGGCCTCCAGCGCCTTTTGCACAGCGGCCACGGCGTTCCGCCGGCTTTCCGGTTTCGCCCCAAAATCCGTCACCCGCACCTCGGCAGCGCGGCTGGATTGCCAAGCCAGAGCCAGGCTTGCCAGGCTGACCCCAACCCAAAACGTGTTTGCACCATTCGGTCTCATTGTTCAGTTCCTTTCCTTTTTGTTTCCGGGCTTCCGGGCCGCAGCAACAGGCTGCGGAAGGATTTGCCCAGGCCACAGGGGAGTTTCCCACAGTGGGAAGCAACCACACCGATCCCGGGGCCATGCAGCCAAGCCCTGCCGCGCAGATTGAGCGCGGTCCGGGATGGCGCGCAAACCATCCACCATGCCTGGCTTTGGGGATTCCAAATCAGCACCGGATCCGCCACGCCATCGAACACTGGATTCCGATCAGGCGGCGCGGGGGTGGATGATTCAGGCCTGCGGATGGAGGAGGCGGCGATGGCCGAATCCATGGCCGGCTTGCCGCACCAGAACAAGTAGCGGGGATTGTCCGCATGGAGAGTGAGGAAGTTTCCGGCTCCCCTGGAGGCTGGTTTCTGCGCGGCGCGTTGGGACGCCGGCTCCAGCGCCTCTTTGCCGTATGGGCCAGGTTTACCAGCCGTTACCCCGGCTCCCAGTCCGGTGGTCAAAGCCAGGCTCAACCAAGTTGCGCCGATCCAGCGAGCTGTTTTTACTATTTTCCTAACATACTGGAATTCCCAAAGCTCCTCTTCAAACCTGGCGGGGATTGGCCGGCTCATTTGCCAAAAAACATTTTCCATTCCAAGGTCCGGGAGGCAGCGGGCAAGATGCGGATCGTGGCGGTTGCCGGCTGACTTACGGTTTCCGCCTTCTCGCCCGCGAAGGTGGCCTGCTTGATTTGGAAGCCATCTGGCAGATGCACGGTGAGCATATACGGATCGCCGGCCACCACCGCGCTCCGGCCCGAGAGGGTCAGGCTGCCCGCGTCCCAGCGCTCGTCGAGCAGGCTGACGCCGCCCTGCGAAATGTGCCGCGTGGTCGAGATGACCCACGGATGCGAGCGCGCCGCGCGGATGGCGAAGACTTGGGGAGCCGCGTTGGTGTTTTGCGCCGGGGCTCGGAAGGCGCCCCGGGACTTGCCCAGGAAAGCCTGCGTCCAAAACTCGAACACCACGTATTCGCGGCCGTCCTCCAATCCGAGGTCCGCAAACTTCACCTCCGTTTCCGGCGCGCCCTTCCCGCTCCAATTGAACCGGGCCAGCACGGACCAGTGTTCAAAGGGCCGGTCAATCTCCTGCAGCCACCAGGCGCCGTTGCCGCCGCCATCGTAGAGCTGCCCGGGGACCGTGAAGAGCACCGGCGCGCTCCGCTTCATGCCCTCGAGGCTGGCGTCGTCCTGGTATATCTCCGCCTTGTCGCTGACCAGCAGCATGCTCCCGGCCATGGCCACCACGCAGGGCCGTTGAACGGTATCGACGATCGCCTTTTCAGCGCCAAAGATCTTCGCCGTGGCCCGCCCGCCTTTCGTCCCGGGTAGGATGTCGCAATGGTCCGGGTCGCCGCGCCACACCACACCGTTGAGCGAGCTGTTCGCCACCAGGGTGTCCCATTGGAATCCGTCGCTGCCGAGGCGGCAACCATCGGCCAGCCCGATTGAGGCGCGGCCCGGCCCCACGCCCCAGCAGGTGAGGATAAAGATGTTCGTTCCGAGTTCCTCCCGGGCCACCCGGTCCCACTCGCGCAGCGACTGTTCCGGAGTCGAGCCGATCCGCTGGAAGTGGTCAGCCGCCGGTTTTTCCCGGTCGGAGTGGAGCATATCGCCGGCGCCGTCGATTTTCACATAATCCCAATCCTGCCGCTTGAGTTCGCGGAAGAGCGGACGGACCATGGCCGCCACCGCCTCCGGGCTGCCGGTGTTCAGCGTCCAAATCCCGTAGCTGCCCTGATAAATGGAACCGTCCGCTTTGGTCACGAACCACTCCGGGTGCTGCCTGCCAATGCCCGGCAGGTCGCGATCCACGTATGACCGGTAAACGCGATGGACCCAGATGCCGGGTTTCATGCCGCCCGAGCGGATCTTGGTGATCGCGTTCGCCGCGCCGCCCGGGAATTTCTTGGGGTCCCATTCCAGGAAGGACCGCGGCCCGCCGGCACCCCCGCAATAGCCGGCATCGAGCTGGAGATACTGGTAGCCAAAGTCAGGGAGTTTCTTGGCCGCGAACACATCCACCAATGAGTCGAGGACAGCCTGGCTGATGCCATCCCGGTAAGGCCACCAAGAGCAATAGCCAGTGACGGTGTCCCGCCACACCCGGTAGGTCCACGGCTCGAAGAACGCAAGCCCCCGGTGCTTTTGGTAATACCGGGGCCGGAAGACCAGCTCCAAGGTGGCCCCGCGGCTCTCCCAGGCGAAGGTGATGGCCTGCTGGCTGGCCGTTTGCGGGAGGATGCGTGTGGCTCCATCGTCCGGGCCTGCGAGCACCCAGTCCCAGTGGCGATCATACACCGCGTGGTTACGCCGATTGTGGCTGAGCCCGACACTGTTGCGGACCAGCGGGAATCGCTTCTGGGCGGCACCGCTGGTTTCGGCGGGAAAGGCCTCCTCGCTGCCGGTGACCGTTCCGCGCAGGACGACCTTGGCGCCTTCCGCCGGCCTGGCCATGGCCAGCTTGAGGCGTTGCTCCACCTTTTCGCCACTGGTTTCCGCCGGCTCGAGCCTGATCCCAGCTCCGGTCAATACGCCCCCGGCTGCATCCTCGGCCAGCACTGTGGCGTCCAGGATCACACCCCCATGGTATCGGAGGCACAAATGCCCGGTCCCGGCCTCCCACTCGATAGCCGCCGGCGCATTGGGCGGCGGCTTGAAAAGGGCCGGGGCCGCAGCGCGGGCGGTGCCGGCCATCGCAAGGAACGCCGGAGTGCCGGCGAGGAGAATCGCAAAGGCGTTTTTGAGCGTGTTCCTGCAAAAGCCTCCGCCCAGGTTTCGCGCGGCATTGTGGATCTGGCTCATGGCTTTAGGTGGTAACCCGCAAATTCGATGAACTTCAGCCAGTCGAACGGTTCGATGGAATGCCCTCCCTCCCGGACGTGATAGCCAACCTCGGATTTTATGATCGCCTGGCCAACCGGGGGCGAAGCCTCGGATGCGAGCCCCTTTTTCCCGAGCAGCTTATACACCTCGCTCGCATGGTAGGCCGAAAGGTACTCCCCGCGCGCGTCCGCCCACTGGTCATCCACCCCGCTCATGACATAGACCGGCCGTGGCGCGATGCAGGCCAGCAACATGTGCTGGTCCACCGGCAAATCGTCCTCGTTGCCGGCATACTTCACGGCGTTGCGGCACAACCAGTAGGGCAACCGGGTGACCATCTTCTCGAGGGTTTCCCCATACTTCCGCCGGCTCAAAGCGGCCCCGGGATGGCCCGATTGCGCCGAGATGGCCAGCGCGAACCGCTGGTCCATGGCCGCCGCCCACAAGGCCGCTTTGCCACACTTCGAATGCCCCATGATCGCCACCCGCCGGGCGTCCAGGTCCGGGTCGGTTTCCAGGTAATCCATCGCCCGCGAGGCGCCCCAGGCGATGGCCGAGATCACCCCCCATTCGTAAGCCTTGGGAAAGCTCTGGCCGGTGCGATAGAAGAGCGGATGGATGCCCTGGAGGAACTCCACCTCGTTGTGGCGGACCAAATCCCCCTGATGCACCACCACCAACCCGAAACCGCGCTGGAGGAACTCGCCCAGGGGCAGCCCGTTGCGGAGGTATCCCGGGCGGTCGGGATCGGCATCGTGGCCGGTGTCGCGCGTGTTGCCAAAGCTCTGCAGCAGGAAGGCGGGCGCGGGCTTTGGCACACCGTTGGGTGAGAACACCAGCACCAGCATCTCCGCCGTGCCTTTGGCGTTCTCGAACCGGATGCGCACTTCCTTGCGGGTGGCACGGCCGCTCATGAATTCCCGGTGGGTCTTCAACACGGTAAACGTCGTGCGAAGGGGAGATTCCGGCGCTGGCACCACCCCGTAAACCAGGTTGCCAAACAACGACATGATTTGGGGGCGGCGCACCTGGAACCACTCATCGGCCGTGGTGATCGGCTTGCCCTCCGCGGACACCAGCAAAGGCGGCAAGTCATAGGCCGGAACTCGCGCTTCGTCGTAAATGACGTCTTTGTCGTGATACTTCGGCTCGTCGGTGAAACCGTTGTTCAGGGCGATGGCGGTGCCAAGGATGATCCACAGGCAGATCCTCATAAACCGTGAGAGCTAAAACCGATGGTTAAAAAGTCAGGAATTTTTCAGCTAAATCCGGAGGAACTCCATGGTGGGGTTCAAGGTTTGACTCGTTTTTGTGCGAGCAGCCATTTATATAATTCAGGATTATTGTAGGTTTCCGTCCAGCTATCATGCTGTGCTTCCGGGTAAACCGTGAATTTCACATTGCCGCCCGCTTCCTTGAGGGCATTGACCATCACTTCAGATTGCCGGAGGGGCACGGTGCCATCCTTGGCGCCGTGGAAAACCCAGGTCGGGAGATTTTTCAACCGCGGAGCATCGGCGGGATTGCCCCCGCCGCAAATCGGCACGATGGCCGCGAATTTTTCCGGATGGGCCGCCGCCAGCGCCCAAGTGCCGAAACCGCCCATGCTCAAGCCAGTAAGGTAAACGCGGTCCGGATCGATCCGGTGCTGGCTGATGATTTCATCCAGCAGGGAATTCAAGGTATCCACATTCCATCCGCGAACCGGCGCCTGGGGAGAAACCGCCACAAACGGGAAATCCTTTTTCGCCTCCACCACCTTGGGGATGCCATGGACCTTTACTTTGGCCAGATCGCTGCCGGTCTCCCCCGCACCGTGCAGGAACAGCACCAGCGGCCATTTCTGGTCCGAATCCTGGTAACCAGGCGGCAGGTAGAGCAGGTATTTGAGCTGGACTTTGACGCTGATGGTTTTTTCAAAAGCCTTTTCCTGCTGGACGGAATCGGCCTGGGCCAGTTGGCAAAGGCCGGCCGCACCCAAAGCGGCCAGGCTCAAGCAAAGGATCTTTGTATTCATACGTGGGAGTCAGGTTACCGTGATCCTTTCCCGCCCGCAATCCGGATTCCCATCCCATCGCGCCAGGGATGCAATCAGCCCACTTGGAAACAGATCGTCCCGGACTGGCCGCGTTTCAGTTCGAAATCCCGGGTGTGCTGAGCGCCGCCGGGCAATTGCACCGTGACCTGGTGTCCGCCGTAAAACACGCGGCCAGACCAGCGGCCGGCACCATCGGCGCGGCCGCTGGCCTGCGTCCACCACTGGCCCTGGATCAGGGCGGCCATTTTCTCATAAACCGGTTTGGGCGACATATCTTTGCGCACCCAACCCGCCGGCGCTCCCTGCCACGCGCCTTGGTCGGAGAAATCCCACCAGGTGATGGCCTCCACCGCCGGATGGCCAAAAAGCATCTGGTAAAATTTCGGCACATACTCGGCCTGGGTTCGTTCCCCCTCGGCGTTGGTGGAACCCCATTGGTCCTGGTTCCTTCGCGGGCCACTGACAATGGTGGTCTCGGTGAAATGGAGGGGCACCCGGAAATCACCATAGGCATCGCAGGTTTTCCAGATGCGCCCCAGCGGCCATCCGCCGGAATGCATGTGGCTTTGGATGCCGATGGCATCGAAGAGCGGCTTTCCTTCTTCGCGCAAGGCCTCAAGGATCTGGTGATAGGGCGGGTCGGTGCGGTAATCATTCACCAGCAGCGTGGCCGCGGGATTGGCCTCCCGGGCAATCTGGAGATGCTGCCGGACATAGGGGACCGCCCCACGGGCCATCGCCCATTCCCCCGTGCGGGTCTTGAAACGGCCCAGGTGGGTAGGCTCATTCACCACATCCCAAAGGTCGATGCGGCCCTTGAACCGGGCCACTATTTCGCGCACGCGGGCATGCGACAGTTTTTCGATTTCATCCATATCCTGCGGCAGCCAGGACGGATCGGCGAAATCCCATACCAGGGGATGCCCCTTGCAGACAATGCCGTGCCGCCGGCAAAATTCCGCCGCCCGCCCGGTGTGATCGTATTCCGGCGCTCCCTTCCGACGCTCGTAAGCCACCCAATAAAATCCCAGCGTGCAAAAGTTGAACATCGCGGCAAAACGCCGCCGGTAGGCCTCCTCCAATTCAGGATCACGCAGGCGGTCAAAGTTGAAGAAGTTGCAGCCGAACCGGAAATCATGCCGGATTTGCCGGACCTGGATTTGCACCTCCGGCACCGGCTTGCCGGCCCGGTCCTGTACCAGCACCGAAAGCATTCCCTGGCGATGCTTTGCAATGCGTTCGGCGGCCTGGCCCAACAGGTCCTCCTCGGCGGCCTGGCGGGCGGTTTCCGCGCTGCGCATGGGCACCTGCATCAGCCAGAGCGTGGCGCCGGCGGTCGTTTTCAGGAAGTTTCGACGTTTCATCGTTCAGTGGATTGGCTTTCTGGGATCATGGCATCGGATCGGCATGGGGGCATGGCCAGCCGCCCTGCTTATTCCGGCTCAGGTGGCTGGCAAAACAACTTTAAGCGCCGAGTGGAGCGGTTCCCCGAGGAATCGCTGCGCGAGGCTTGTGAAACGCTGGGTTTCGTCGGTCACAAACGCTTCGAGCCTTCCGTGGCGGCGGCGTTTTTTGCACAGCAAGCCGTTCTGTTCCAGGCTCTCGCGGGCGTAGATCGCGCAGCGCTCAGCGCTGTCCACCAAGGTCACCGATTTGCCGACGATCCGGCGGATGGCCGATTTCAGCAGCGGGAAATGGGTGCAAGCCAGGATCAAGGTGTCGATGCGCTGCCGCAGCAGCGGCTGGAGGTAATCCTCCAGGATGATGCGGGTCACCCGGTGGTTCATCCAGCCCTCCTCCACCAGGGGTACCAGCAAAGGGCAGGCCCGCGCGAAAACCCGCGCGCCGGGCCGCCGGGCTTTGATGGATCGGTTATAGCACATGCTGCGGATGGTGGCGTTGGTGCCAATGACGCCGATCCGGTTGTTGCGGGTTACGCTCAAGGCCGTCTCCACGCCCGGCATGATCACCCCCCAAATGGGCAGATCATATTTTTTGATCAGCGTGGGCAGCGCCCAGGCCGACACCGTGCTGCAGCCCACCACCACCGCCTTTACCTGTTGGTGCAGCAAAAATTCAATGTCCTCATCGGAGAAACGCACAATCGTGCTCGGGGATTTGGTGCCATACGGCACCCGCGCGGTATCACCCAGATACACAATATCTTCGTGCGGCAGGGTGTGCCGGATCTGACGGACCACCGTCAAACCACCCACTCCGCTGTCGAAAATCCCAATGGGCAATTCCGAATTATGCAAACGCGCGATATCTTCGGCCAGCATGCGGTATTTATCTCAAAAAACGGCGCCCCATCCAACCTAAATATTTAAGTGGATGGAATCCGGGCTCGCGCGTAGAGTCATTTCATAATTCGGACCCATATGAAAAACTATCTGCGCAACTATTTTGGTCTCCGCCGCAATCGATCGTTACCCGAAGGTTTCCGGGCGGGGATTGGCTGGCTGGCACTGGCCTTATTGCTGGCCCCAAGCATGCCCTCCATAATGTCCGCCCAATCCCCGGACCAGGCACGCCCCCGGGCGCTGCGGTTCGAGGCCGCTTCCGTCGAGGCCGCCCGCAAGTGGCAAGACCAAAGCCGCGAAAAGCTGTTTGCCCTGATGATGGGCGGCCAAAAGCCGGCCGCGCTGCCCCTGGCACCCGAGGTTGTCAAAACGGAAACTGCGCCCGGGGGATCGGTCATCGAAGAGTTGACCCTGCAAAGCCTGCCGGATCGGCGATTACGGGCCTGGCTGGCACTGCCTGCCGACCGCAGCCGAAAACTGCCCGCCGTGCTGGCTTTGCATGGCCACGGCGGCACTGGATCCATGGTGGTCAAAGGGGAGAGCCTGTATTGGTACGGTCCGCGTTTGGTGGAGATGGGCTACGCGGTCATCTCCCCGAACATCGGCTCGCACAACCTGCAGCACACCAATTGGACGCTCATGGGCGAAAGAACCTGGGATGCGCTGCGGTGCCTGGATTATCTCGCCACCCGCCCGGAAATCGACGCCCGCCGACTGGCTGTTTGCGGTCTTTCCCTCGGTGGCGAAACCACCATGTATGTCGCCGCACTGGATGAACGGGTCAAGGCGGTATGCAGCAGTGGCTGGCTGACCACCATTGGGAATATGAAGCAAGGCCATTGTCCTTGCTGGAATTTCCCGGGGCTGGAGCAGAATTTGGACTTTGCCGACATTTTCTGCTGTATCGCGCCGCGGCCCTTGGTCTGCGAAATCGGCGAATTGGAGCGGGCGCCCGGCGGCTTTCCCGTGCCCATCGCCCGACAGGCGTTCAGCGAGATTCAGCCAGCCTACCGCGTCTGGAAAGCCGAATCCGGCCTGGCCCTGGACATTCACGCCGGGGGCCACGTGTTTGTGGGCCGTCAATTCTGGCCCGCCCTGAAGAATACGCTGGACCAGGTCAAATAAGCGGAACCGGTGGCCCCAAGCCAGGCCGCCACCCCGCGCTTGCCCGGTGCCCGGCGGTCGATATAGTTCCGGCAGATGAGAATACCGAACTGGTTCATAGGTGAATTTGCGGGCACGTTCCTGCTGGTCTTTTTTGGCTGTGGCAGCATCTGCACAGCCATCACTACCGGCGCCCAAGTGGGCATCTTCCAGGTGGCCATCGTCTGGGGCATGGGCCTTGCCACCGCCATTTATCTGGCCTCCGCCTTGAGCGGCGCCCATCTCAATCCGGCGGTCACGGCGGGCCTCGCCGTCTGGGCCGGCTTCCCCAAAGGCCGCGCCCTGAAATACGTGGCGGCGCAAATGCTGGGGGCCTTCGTGGCCGCGGCGGTGCTCTATTTCCTCTACGGCAACGCCATCGCCTCTTTCGAAAAGCTCAGCCGGATCTACCGGGGCGCCCCCGGCAGCGAGGCCAGTGCCATGATGTTCACCGGCTTTTTCCCCAACCCGGGCGGCCGCCCATTGCTGCTGGAGACGCGGGCGCTGATGTCTCCTTCCGCCGCCTTCGGCGTGGAACTGATCGGCGCCGCCATTCTCGTGCTGGTCATCATGGGTTCGACCGATGAACAGAACCAGGGCCGCCCCCAAATCTTGACCGCGGCGACCATCGGCTTGACTTACACCAGCTTGATTTCCCTGTTCGCCCCTTTGACCCTCGCCTGCTTCAATCCTGCGCGCGACCTGGCGCCCCGGATTTTTACCGCCCTGGCTGGATGGGGCGCGGTTCCCTTCCGCGTCAACGGGCTGGGCTGGCTCACGGTTTACATCGTGGCGCCGGTCATCGGCGGGATCCTGGGCGGCGGCATTTACCAGCTTTTCTTCCGGCCCGCGTATGCGAATCGTCAAAACCGACGGTAAAACATCGATATGAAACGACGCGCATTCCTCAAAGGCGGCGCAGGTGCGGCCGCCGCCTGGTTTGCCTTGTCCACCGCCGGCCGGGCGCCGGCCCAAGCCCAAACCGCCGCCCTTCCCTTCGAGGCCCCCCTTAAAACCACCGGGTTTCCCTTTACGGGGCACCCGGAGGCCGATAACTGCTGATCGCTGTTGGTCGGCCTCGACGGGCAGATTTACGCCGCCGCCTGCGCGAAATCGGTCCCGTGCGGAGCCGCGAAAGTAGCCCGCTACAACGAATCCACCGATGCCTTGGACTATCTGTTTTCTTTCGACGAGATGGTCAATGATCCGGGTGATTCCGGCCGGGCTACCCAGTGCGAGGTTTATAACCGCAGATCTTCCCAGATTGAATTCACGCAAGTCATTGGCAATGAACAATGTTAACGCTGTTCCCTGCTCTTGTTGTAGCCACCGATAGATTCAGAATGCATCCATATATATCTCTGTAATCATCATTATTACCCACTATTTGGTGGCCACTCTGCATATCGACCGCCCGAAAAATGCCGTCCACGGCAAAATCTATACCCGCCCCCTCCTTTGCGACTCCTACCGCGCTGCCGACGTCAAGGTCAAACCCCACATCCTGGCCAACTTGTCCCCTTGCACTCGGGAGGAAATCCGCGCCATCGAACTGGCCCTCCAGCACGAGCATCAGGATCTGACGGTGGAAGCAGGGTTGCAGCAACTGGATACGCGTTTTTTGAGGGCGGTGATGGGCAATGGCCCGGTAAAGGACACCCTCCTGCCCCAGCCCAGCGATCCGGTGCGCCGGTGGCTGGATCTGGCCCAGGTGCTACTACCCCAGAAGATCCAACGCAAGGCCATCCAGGTGGCCCCTAAGCAAAAACTCCAGAGCCACCGGACAAAACATTCCAAATAAACCACTTAACCCCAATCCAACCGAGCTTTAAAAAAGGCAGACCCGAGGCAAAGCGGTGCTGGAGGATCGTCTCCGGCTACCGCGGAGCAGCCCACGCCACCGCGTTGCGGAAAATAAGCTGGACCTCCGGCCGGAATAAATCCGGGAAGGTTTCGTGGCCTGGCTGGAAATAGAAAACTTTGCCTTTGCCCACGGTCCAGCAAAGCCCCTGGCGCGACGGCTCATGGGTGCCATCGGGCCGGTTGTAGATGCCGTCAAAGACGACCGCCTCCGGGGTGGGCACCTTGTAAGGTTCACCATAACGCTCGGTTTGCGGCAGGTTGAAATCCTTGACGCCTTTGGCGATTGGATGATTGGGTTCCTTGACGATCACCTGGACGCTGCTGCCATCGACCTTGTATTCGCTCCAACTGCAAGCCGTGCCCATCAATTTCTTGTAAGGTTTGGCGAAGTGGGAGGAATGAACGGAAATAAAGCCCATGCCACCCTCCTTGACCCGTTTGACGATACGCTCGACGAGCGCGTCCTTCACCTCGCCATGCCGTTTGTGGCCCCACCAAATCAAAACATCGGTCTGGCTCAACAGCTCCTCCGAAACCCCTTGCTCGGGATCGTCGAGGTTCTTTTTGATGACCTCCCAGTTTTCCAGGCCTTCCAGCCCTTTGGCGATGGCGCCGTTGATGTCGTCCGGATAAACGTCCTTGGGGGCGGTGCGCTCCGACCACACCACCACGCGCCGTTTGGCGGGCGCCCCCGCCAGGTCGAATCCCGCCACCAGGCTACCGGTAAGGACGGCGCCGATTTTCAGGGCGGAACGCCGGGAGAACAACGATCCGGCAGGAATATTGCATTTCATGATTCGCATGGATTTTGCAGGGTTGTTAAACGTCGCAGATTTGGATGGATTGGCGGAGGGAGGTCAGCGGATCGCGTTTGGGCATGAATTCCTGTCCCACAAAACCTTGGTAGCCCGTGCCGACAATGGCTTTCATAACCGCCGGGTAGTTGATTTCCTGGGTTTCATCAATTTCGTTGCGGCCGGGATTGCCGCCCGTGTGATAATGGGCGATGTACTGATGGAAGGTTTTGATGTTGCGGATCAGATCCCCTTCCATGATCTGCATGTGGTAAATATCATACAGCAATTTGCAGTATTCGGAGCCAACCTGCTTGCACAATTCGGCACCCCAGGCCACATGGTCTGCCATGTAATCCTTGTGGTCCACTTTGCTGTTGAGCAATTCCACCACCACGGTGACTTTGTGCTTTTCGGCGACGGGCATCAGCCGTTTCAATCCCTGGACGCAGTTCTTCAAGCCTTCCTCGTCGCTCATGCCTCGGCGATTGCCAGAGAAGCAAATGATATTGGGATACCCGTATTCGGCCACCTGGGGGATCGCCTTGGTAAAGCCATCCACCAGTTTGTCGTGATGCTCCACCCGGTTGAAACCGTAGCCGATGCTGTCCGGCCCATTGCACATGGCACAGACCAGGCCGTGTTTTTTCAGCGTGGGCCAATCCTTGGGCCCGAGCAGTTCCACGGAAAGCAAGCCCATCTTTTTGACCGCCTGGCAAAAATCATCCAGTGGAATGCCCCCGTAACACCATTGGGAAACGGAGTGCTTGACCCGGCCCTTCAACTGCAGCGGTTCCACTTCGGCGGCCAGGGCGCTGCCGGGAATCACGGTCGCCGCCGTGGCGGCCAAAGCGCCGCCCGCCATCGATTTAATGGCGCTTCGTCTTGAAATTGATTTGTTCATAGTTTTAGTCGTATTGGGTTGCTTTTTGCACCGCTTCCAACAAAACGTAAAAGAGCGGGCGCGTCAAACCGTTAATTCGCTTGGCACTGGCGGCCGTTTACCCGAAACTGCGCCCTTATGTTCGTCTTTGTCCTGACCATTTTTACCAGTGCTTTGCTGCTGTTCCAAGTGCAGCCTTTGATCGCAAAGTACATCCTGCCGTGGTTTGGCGGGACGCCGGCGGTTTGGACCACGTGCATGCTGTTCTTCCAGACCGCGCTGCTGGGAGGCTACGGATATGCCCACTGGAGTTCCCGCAAACTGACCAACCGGAAACAAGCCCTCGTCCATCTCGGTTTATTGGGTTGCGCGGTACTGATGCTGCCGATCATCCCCTCGGAGGCATGGAAACCGGCGGACAGCAATCACCCCACCGGGCGGATCATGGCCTTGCTGATGGCCTCCGTGGGGCTGCCCTACGTGGCTCTTTCCTCCACGGGCCCGTTGTTGCAGTCCTGGTTCGGCCAGGTTTTTCCCGGGCGTTCGCCTTACCGGCTTTATTCCCTCTCCAATATAGGGTCCCTGCTGGGATTACTGGGCTACCCATTCTGGTTCGAACTCTCTTTGACGCGGTGGCAACAGGCCGAGATCTGGTCGATCGGATTTGTGTTTTTTGCGGTGGTGTCGGGGATTTGCGCCGGGCGGATTTGGCGCCAGGGCCAGGGACCGGCGCTGCCTTCGTCTCCCCTCCCCGAGGAAGCCCCCGCTCCGCCTACTGCCGGGCGTTATTGGCTTTGGCTGGCCCTGCCGGCTTGCGCCTCAGTGCTGCTGCTGGCGGTCACGAACAAGTTGTGCCAGGACATGGCGGTGATGCCCTTTTTTTGGGTTCTGCCACTGAGCCTGTACCTGGCGTCCTTCATCGTCAGCTTTGACAGCCCACGGTGGTATTCCCGCCTGGTGTTTGGCATTGTCCTGGGGCCATGCCTGGCAGCCGCAGTTTACGCGCTTTACGAAGGTGTCAATCTGGACATCGTCAAACAGTCCATCCTCTATTCGGTCTTGTTATTCGTCTGCTGCATGGTGTGCCATGGGGAATTGTATCGTCTGAAGCCGCATCCGAAATACCTGACGGCTTATTACCTGGTGATCGCCCTGGGCGGGGCATGTGGCGGCTTATTGGTGGCCGTCCTGATTCCGTTGACCTGCCGAAGCAGTGTGGAATTGCCGCTCGGACTGGGGCTCTGCCTGATGCTGTTTTTCCTGGTTTGCCTGGGGGACGGCAACGCGCTGCGCACCAGGGCCTGGAAAGTTTTCACGCTTGGCTACCTGGCGCTGGCGCTGGCCGGTTTTGACCGCGGCCTGGCCTGGCTCGCCCATTGGGCAAAATCCACCCATCATACCTGTCGTTGGGATCCGTTGGCGGGGGTCAATTGGTCGTGGGCAGGCTATTGGCATTGGCTTTTCAGCGCGCTGGCCCTGGCGGTGCTGGCCCTCGTGGTATTGCGCCGGCGGCGTTTGGGCCAACCCTCGCACTGGCACGGTTGGTCCTGCTCCCTCCTGGGCCTGGCGTTGGTCTCCCTCACGGTGGCTTTGGTCATTCAAGGCTGGCCAGACCGGCAGATTGTGGCCTCCTCGAGGAATTTTTATGGCTTGCTCAGCGTATGGGAATACAACCGGGATGATCCCCAAAACCATTACCTTCTGCTGCAGCACGGCGGGATCACCCATGGACTCCAACTGCGCAATCCGGATCTGGCCACCCGCCCGACCTCCTATTATACCGAAACCAGCGGCGTGGGATTGGCGGTGAAAAACCTCCCCCGCAAGCAAAACCGGGTGATCGGCATGGTGGGCCTGGGCACCGGCACCCTGGCCGCCTATGGCCAGGTGGGGGATTTATTGTGCTTTTACGAAATCAACCCGGCGGTGCCACGGCTGGCCCGAGCGCCCTTCTCCTACCTTTCCAACTGTGCCGCCCAGGTGGAAATCGTGATGGGGGACGCCCGCCTCTCCCTGGAACGCGAGCCATCCCGCCGTTTCGACCTCCTGGCCCTGGATGCCTTCAGCAGCGACGCCATCCCGGTCCACCTGCTCACCCGGGAAGCGTTTGAGATTTATTTGCGGCATATGCGGCCCGAAGGCGTTATTGCGGTGCATATCTCGAACCATTTCCTGGACCTGGCCCCGGTGGTGGCCAACCTGGCCGCGCACTTCAACCTGAAACAGGCCACCATCGATGACAACCGCGACGAGCAAGATTCAAACTGGTGGCACTATGATTCAACCTGGATTTTGCTGACCCGCAGCCAGATATTCCTGAACGCACCCGCTATTTTGTCTGCCCACCAAAAAACCGCGGTGTCAACGACCCGCCCGGTGGCATTGTGGACCGATGATTTTTCCAGTTTGGTGCCGATATTGAAATAACGGGCCAAATGCCGGTTTGACGCCATCATCCAGAGCGGATTGAATAAACCCAGCTTACAGTGGAAAACGAATGGCACATAAACAGCAGGGAACGATCGATTTCCAAGAAATCATGAACACAAATAAAACTGACTGGACCTGGATATGGCGGATGATCGCCTGTTTGATGACCAGTGGGCTGGCGATCGCCGCCCCACGCAAGGAAGACAACGGAAACCAGATCCCGCTGGCCGGAACCTGGTCCATCAAACTGGATCGGGAGGATCGGGGAATCAAGGACGCCTGGTTCAGAAAGGAATTGGCAAAAAACAAAATCCAGCTTCCGGGTTCCTTACAAGCCCAGGGCTACGGAGATGTGCCGGGCACCAACACGGCCTGGACCGGCCAGATCGTGGATCGCTCCTATTTCACCGATCCAAAATATGCGCCTTACCGGCAAACCGGCAACGTCAAGGTTCCGTTCTGGCTGACACCGGAGCGTCATTATGTGGGAGCTGCGTGGTACCAGCGGGAGGTGAAGATACCGGGAAACTGGAAGGGAAAGCGGATTCTACTGCAACTGGAGCGGGCCCATTGGGAGACCACGGTCTGGGTGGATGACCAGCGGGCTGGTTCCAGCGATAGCCTGTCCACGCCCCACGAATACGACTTGAGCGCCTTGCTGGGTCCCGGCACCCACCGGCTGACCATCCGGGTCGACAACCGCTTGAAAGTGGATGTGGGCTCCAATGCGCACAGCGTATCGGACCACACGCAAAGCAATTGGAACGGCCTGACGGGCCAATTAAGACTGATTGCCATGGAGCCGGTGGCCATGGACGATATTCAAGTCTTTCCGGATTTGGCCAATAAGCTCGCCCGCCTGCGCGTGGTGATCCGGAATATCACCAGTCACCCAGTGTCCGCTGAAGTAGTGATCCAAAGCCGGGCTTTCAACACCCAGGAAGCCGTGGAGCCGCCCAGCAAGTTTGTGCCGCTGAACCTTCCACCTGGATGGTCCACCAATGAATTTGAATGGCCGCTGGGTGACAAAGTCCTGGCGTGGGATGAATTTTCCCCGGCCTTATACCGGCTGAACGCCACCCTGCAAGCCCGGATCGGGAAAACCACCCTGAGGGATGTACGAACCGTGGTTTTTGGGGTGCGGGATTTCCATGCGGAAGGCAATCAGCTGGTCCTCAACGGGCGCAAGGTCTTTTTGCGGGGCACCCTGGAATGCGCCATTTTCCCCCGGACGGGATATCCCCCCACCGATACCGAGGCGTGGAAAAAGGTGCTGCGCGCCTGCCGGGCTCATGGATTGAACCATATCCGTTTCCACTCCTGGTGCCCTCCGGAAGCGGCTTTTGTGGCGGCGGATGAAATGGGCTTTTACCTGTATGCGGAGTGCGCCAGCTGGACCGCGGTGGGCGACGGCAAACCGGTGGATCGCTGGATCGAAGCCGAAGGGGACCGCATCTTGAAAGCCTACGGCAACCATCCCTCCCTGGTCATGATGTCTTACGGGAACGAGCCCGGCGGCTCCAAACAGAACACTTACCTGGGCCGCCTCGTGAATTCGTGGAAGCAAAAAGATCCCCGCCGGCTTTACACCAGCGCCGCCGGCTGGCCCATGCTGCCGGAGAATGATTTCCACGTGACCCCCACCCCGCGCGTGCAGCAATGGGGCCAGGGGCTGGGTAGCCGGATCAATGCGCGCCCGCCGGAAACCTTCACCGACTACCGCGATTTTGTGGCGGGCAGCAAGGCGCCGGTCATCAGCCACGAGATTGGCCAATGGTGTGTTTACCCGAATTTGGAGGAGACCAACAAATACACCGGTGTGCTGAAGGCGAAAAATTTTGAAATCTTCCGGGATGGGCTCAAGGCCAACCATCTCCTGGACCAGGCCCGCAGCCTGTTGATGGCTTCCGGCAAACTGCAGGTGCTTTGCTATAAGGAGGAGATCGAATCCGCTTTGCGCACCCCGGGGTTTGGCGGATTTGAGCTGCTGGATCTGCACGACTTTCCCGGGCAAGGGACCGCTTTGGTGGGCATCCTGGACCCGTTTTGGGAGTCGAAAGGATACGTTTCGGCGGGCGAGTTCAGCCGCTTTGCCTGTGAGACCGTCCCCCTGGCTCGCATGCGCAAACGCATCCTGACCCAGGAGGAAAATTTCGCCGCCCAAGTAGAACTGGCTCACTACGGCCCCACGAAACTCGAAAACCTGCGGCCTGGGTGGCGGATCAAGGACAGCACCGGCCAGGTGGTGGCCTCCGGCCAATTTCCCCAGTCCACCGCAGCGACCGGCGAACTGACCTTGCTGGGGCGCGTGAATTTCCCGTTAAACGGCATCCGCAAGGCGGGCAAATTCAACCTGGAAGTGGCGCTGGAAGGAACCCCCTTTGCCAATGACTGGGATTTCTGGGTCTATCCGAGCGCGGGCACGCCCCCACCCCAAGCCCCCGAAATTGTGGTAACCGCCAAGCTGGACGAAGCGGTCCTGGCAGCCTTGAGCGCGGGCCAAAAGGTGTTGCTGCTGCCCCCGGTCGCCAGCATCAAGGGCGATGCTTCCGGTCGCATCCCCGCCGGCTTCTCCAGCATCTTTTGGAACACCGCCTGGACCCGCCGGCAAGCCCCGCATACCTTGGGGATCCTGTGCGATCCCAAACACGCGGCATTGGCGGATTTCCCAACCGAGGCCCACAGCAACTGGCAATGGTGGGAATTGGTGACGCAGTCCCACCCGTTCATCCTGAATGGCCTGCCAGCCGACCTGCGGCCCATCGTGCAGGTGATTGATGATTGGTTCACCAACCGGCGGCTGGGCTTGGTTTTTGAAGCCCAAGTCAATGGCGGACGCCTCCTGGCCTGCGGGATCGATCTGGAAACCAATCTCGGGGAGAGACCGGTGGCACGGCAAATGCGGGCCAGCCTGCTGAAATATATGAGCAGCCCGGGATTTAAACCGGCCTGTAAACTGGCACCCAAACAGGTGCAGGAATTGCTTGGCGAACCGGCCGCAAAGGCCAGTCCGCAAGGAAAATAGAATCGGGGATCAGGCCGCGAAATCCTCGCGCAGATGGCGCAACGCCTCGAGGATGGCGGGCAGAAGAATTTCCAGGCATTCGCTGATGGCTTTGGGATTGCCGGGAAGATTGATGATCAGCGAACGGCCGCGGATGCCCGCCGTGGCCCGGGATAGGATGGAAGTTTTGACTTTGGCGAAGGATTGCATCCGCATCGCCTCACCGAAGCCGGGAAGCTCCTTAGCCAGGACTTCCCGCGTGGCTTCGGGGGTGACATCGCGCCGCATCGGCCCGGTACCGCCGGTGGTCACCACCAATTCGCAACCGCGCTCATCGACGAATTCGGTGAGTTTCCGTACAATCAATTCGCGATCGTCCGGGATCAGGGCGGTTTCGAAAACCAGATCGCCTGCGAAATGAGCGCGCAGAATCCGCTCGATCTCCGGCCCGCTGCGGTCTTCATAAATGCCGGCGGAGGCGCGGTCGCTCAGGGTGATGCGGCCAATGATCATTGCTTGAGTTTTTGTAGAACGCGAAGGCCATCGACGTGCATGGATTTATCGATCGCCTTGCACATATCGTAGAGGGTCAAGGCCGCGATTCCGGCGCCGGTAAGGGCTTCCATTTCAACCCCGGTTTTGGCTTCGATTTCAACCGTGCAGCGGATTTTAACGCACCGGGATTGAACGACGAATTCCACGCCAATGAAATGCGGCGCCAAAGGGTGGCAAAGCGGGATCAGGTCAGCCGTCTTTTTGGCCGCCTGGATGCCGGCCACCCGGGCCACGGCCAAGGCATCTCCCTTGGGCAGCGCCTGCTCCCGCAAAGCAGAGATCGTAGCGGGCGCGCAGTTCAGAATCGCTTCGGCCACGGCCCGGCGGAATTGAACCGGCTTGGCCCCCACCTTGACCATCGAAGCCTCACCCCTGGCATCCAGGTGGCTGAATTGCGGACGGTTTGGCGTTGAGCCGCCTGCTTTATTTCCGGGCATGTGTTTAATGGGTAACCGGCAGGTAACTGACCACAGCGCCCGCGGCCAACTCCGGAGTTCCAGCCGGTATTTGCAGCAAGGCATTCACATCGATCAGCGATACTACATCACCCGAACTGCGCCAGGCCAGCGGAGTTAAATGCTGCCTTCCGCCCCCCGTGGAAATCCGGGCGGGAGCATAAGTTTCACGTTCGTTCAGACAGCCGGGGAGGCCGCCCTCCAGAAAGGCGGACGGCAAACCTGGCCGGGACGGCAATCCCTGTAAACACCGGATGGCCTCCGCCACAAAAAGGTGGAAACAGACAAAATGAGACAGCGGATTGCCCGGCAAGCCAAAAGCCACCCGGTTGCCGCTGGTGCCGAACAGGAGCGGTTTTCCAGGCCGGACGCACACCTTGGAAATATGGATCTGGAATCCCAAACGCTCCAGGAGCGGACGGGTGAAATCCATTTTCCCCACACTGGTCCCGCCGGAGATCAGCAGGAGATCCGCCTGGTCCACCGCCTCGGACCGCAATTGCTGAAGGGCGGCTTCCACATCATCGCGGAGCCAGCCTTGCCGGGGCGCCAAATCCATATCGCGCAGCAAACCTTGCAGGAGGGATGAGTTGCTGTTGCGGATTTGCCCGGCCTGGGGTGTGCCACCCGGCGGCACCAACTCATCACCCATCACAAAATGGCTCACCCGGAGCGCGCGAGCCACTTGCGGCCGGGTCTGCCCCAGGGAGGCGAGCACCGCCATTTCACCACCACCCAGCCGGGTGCCCTGGGATAACAAACGGGTACCCCGGCGGGCGTCTTCCCCCCGAAAACGAATGTTCAGTTCCGCGCTCCGGCGGCGCAACTTGATCTTCCCCCCCTGGATCTCCACATCCTCCTGCATCACCACCCGCAAGCCACCCGGGGGCAAAGCGGCGCCGGTGAATATGCGCAGCGCCTGGCCCTTCCCGATGGCGCCGGCCCAGGTTCCGCCCGCCTGGAGTTCGCCCACAACACCGAACTCTTCAGCGGGATCATCCCGCCCGATGGCATACCCATCCATGGCGGCCCGATCGAACGCGGGCAAATCTTCGGTGGCGTGGATCTCCTCACGCAACACCCGATGCCAGCATTGGTCCAAAGCGACCGGTTCCACCGGAAGCGGCACACACTGGGACCGGATGATTTCCAAAGCCTCTGAAACCGGGATCATAATAAGAGCGGGCTTTTCAACAGGGAATGGACCGGACCTTCCAAATTGGCACGTCCCGTTTTAGGCAATCCATAAACGAGGCCAATAGCGTGAAGCCTTCGCCTCGATGGGCCGAGGCAATTCCCACGTAAATGGCGTTCTCACCCACGGGTATGACGCCAATCCGATGGATGATCCGCGCTCTTAAGCAGGGATTTTTGGCGTCCAACCGTTCCAGGATGGAGCGCATTTCACGGATGGCCATTTCCTGATAAGCCTGGTATTCCAGAGCCTGGATTGGCCGCCCATCTTCCATCCCCCGCACCACCCCGAAAAACTCCACCCACGAACCCATTTCAGGCAAATCAGGCGGAGCATCCAACTGGCTGCGCTCAATCGGCTCGGTGGTAATCTGGATTAATGTTTCCAAGCAGTCAGCCCCCGGAAACTGGAGGGATTAAGGCCACTTCGTGGTGGTTTTCCAGGAGGGAATCCCAGGGAACATACTCGCAGTCGCGGGCGAGCCGAATATGGGATTTAAAGGGACCCAACGCCGGGTAATCCCGCGATAATCGCCGCCAAAGCTCATCCCCGGAGAGGGGTTGATCAATGGCCAACTCCAGTTCAGGCTTCCCGGTCGCCTGAACCAACTGGGCAAAAAAGAGGATTTTCATGAGCCAGCGTCCGGACCCGGCGCCAGGGGCTGTGGTTCGGTGGATTGGGTGCTGAGCTGCTGCAACATTTTTTCAAGGTGGCCCAAAGCCCACGAACCCAAAGCCACTCCCACCACGGTAAACACCAGGATGGTCCAACCCGCCTGGTCATGCACGGATTTGATCGCTTCAACACCATGATTGTGAGCGGTGATGCTCAAATACAGGGAACGGATCAGGTTGCCCACGATGGCCAGGCAAACACCCCCGACGAGGAGCGTCAGGCGCAAGGAATTGTTCTTCAAAGTAAGATAACCGATAAACAAGGTCGCCATGACGGTGGACTGGAGGCTGCGGATTCCGCTGCAAGCCTCATCAATGCCCACCACGCAATTGGCCAATTGGACGAGGCTACCCCTTTTTTGCGCCGGGATGCCTGCCAGGTTGAGGATTTCAACGTTGGCCGCGGCTATCCCGTGCTGGAGGTTGGAGATCACCAAATTCAAGACGGCTGAGGGCAGCGGCAGCGCCAGCCAGATGAAGAAAAAAGCAAAGGCGTAATGGCGCAAGCCCGGCCAACCGAAGGCCAGCATCAAGTTGGCGGCCACCAACGCAAAAACCCCCATCGCCAGGCCTTGCGCGCTGGCGGCGTTGCTGCCGTAAGCGGCTTGGTATAGCTGGACAAAAAACAACCAGCCCAAACCGAGCGCGCCGGGCAAAATACCGAGCAACCGCCAGCGGAAATCAAAGGGCGGCCGGGTTTCGCTGGCATCCCAGAATAAAAACCCGCAGAGCATGACCACCACCCAGCCGAAGCTGAGCTCCGGATTGTGATTCCAAAACCATTGGGCCTTGGACACCAGCCAGGCAAACGCCAATCCCGCTGGCAACAAAAGCCAATACTGGCCACGATCCTTCATGACTTGACGGTTTTCCATCGGTTCAATTCGTCCTGATAATCCACCGGTTGCAGCCAGCGGCCCATGAATTCCTGCAACTGGCGGTCAGCCGCCTCCAGGTTGCCATCTTTGACGGGCATGGAAACACGGATGAACTCCTTGGGTCCCAGCAAAGGCCGCCGCGATTTGAAGGCATCCCACACGCGGGTCCAAAGGCGCTTGTCTCCAGCCCGGAGACTGCTGCCGGTTTTATCCAAATTTTGGCGTAGTTGGTGCTTCATTCCCACGGACAAATTATGGTCCAGCCGATAAGGCAGCGGCTGCCCCCCCACCAGACCGCCAAAATAAACCAATTCCCGCTGGCTGGCAGTGGTGAAAACGCGACGTTCCATGGGCATTTGCAGCCCAGCCACCGAAACCTCCGCAAGTTCCATCGGAGCCGGTTCGATATGCCATCCGGCCTCGGTCCAGCAACGATCCGGCGTATGCACGAAAAGGCCGATTTCATCGTTATTTTCCACGTAACGTTTCGCCAGAAAAACGCGGATCATGGCACCTTGCGGGTTCTTATATTCACCGTTGGTCAGCGCGTCAGCCACCAATACCTTTTCAGCGGATTTGTCGATGGGAATGGGGGTATATTGCCAGCCGGCAATATTCGTATGGGCGGTAAGCCAATAACGATTGGCACGGGCATCATACTGGTTATACCAATATTTGGGGAAACACCAAACGGTCAAAATCGCCAGGCTGATGATCAACACTCCCACCCCCGCCGACTTGGGAGTGGCTGAGGTCTGCCTGGTTGGTTCAACGGATGGCATTACTGGTTCATTGGGCATGAAAACCTCCGGTTATTCCCGATCAGCACGGGGTTTGAAACCACCCTCGCTGGCCGCCAATTCGGCCGCCAGTTGGCGGATTTTTTCCGCGGGGCGAACTCCGATTTGCACCAGGGGGCTGCCCGCATAAATCCCCCATGGTTTCAGCGAATGGTGAACAATCGCGCCGGCGGCCACCACGGATCCCTCGCCAATCGTTACATTAGGCAGGATCGTGGCATTGGCGAATATCAACGCATGGGCTTGAATCTCCACGAGGCCGCGGGTTACCGCCCGGAACGAAGCCGGGATGGTGGGGCCAATCAGGCCACTGCCATCCGGATTATCGGTGCCAGTGATCAACCGCGCCCCGGGACTGATCCCGGCAAAATCATGGATCAGGCATTTGCCACCGCCCAAAATGGCCGAACCATATGCCAGGTGAACATGGTTGCCGATGGTCACCCCTTCCCCGGCGTGAATAAAAGTCCCTTCGTCAATTTGTGAGAAGTGCCCCAGGTGCAGGCGCTCGGGGAATAAAATGCGGCATCCATGATACACCTTCACCCCGAAACCGCAGGAGCCAAGCCACTGCTTGAGCACCGTCTCCGCCATCAAACGTCCCGGCCGGAACTCCACCGGGCAATCGGTTCCCATCGGAATTTTCAAATGCTGAATCCTCCATCAACCACTATTTCCGCGCCGGTAATGAACCGTGCAGCGGGGGACAGAAGAAAGGAAACCACCCCACAAATATCGTCCCCCTCACCCAGGCGCCGCAGTGCGGTGCGCCGGATGATCTGCTGGCGCTGGTGGTCGTTCAGACCGTGGCTCATTTCGGTGTCCAAAAATCCCGGCAAAATGCAATTGGCCCGGATGCCTCGTTCCCCGTATTCTTTGGCGATCGTGCGGCAAAACGCCGCCAGCCCAGCTTTGGTAGCGCTATAAACTGAGAGGCCTTTAAGGGCTGTCTTGGCTGCGATGGAGGAAATAAAAACCAGGTTCCCCCCTCGCTGCAGCATGCCCTTAAGGATGGTTTTGGTCAAAACCACGGTTGAGGTCAGGTTCACCTCGATGCACTTCCGAAGGGCCGCGTCGGGAGTCATCAGCAACAAACCGTCAGTGCCCAAGGCCGCATTGGCCACCAAACCATCCAGGTCCATCAGCCAGGGGTGCTGTTTTACATAACCATCCACCGCCTCCCGATCAGCGAGATCCACCGGATGGAAATGGAGCCTGCCCGGAAAGGAGGCCGCCAGTTTTTGGACCTCGGCGGAAATCGAACGGGCCAGCGTAAACACCTCCTGCCCCTCCGTCAGCAACCGGGTGCAAATAGCCAGGCCCAAACCCCGGGATCCACCCGTAACCAGGATGCGTGAACTCGTGGTTTGGCTCATATATCACCCGCGGGCATACGCTGGTTTAAGCGCTTGGCGTTCGCGCCCAATCCGAGGTCCGTGAGATTCCAGCGGCGTGGCCAGGCTTCCTTGCTGAGGCTGGCGCGCAAGCGGTTTTGAAGTTCCGAAGTCACGGTGCTGGGATCAAATCCCTTCGCCACTTCGTAATGAAGGGAGACGATTTGACCGGTGATGGAGTTGGCCTCGGCGGTGGCCAATGCCTGCCGGATACCCGCCACCTGCTCGGCCTTTTCTTCGATCAGATCGAGACTGACCTTGGCGCCACCGACGTTGGCCACCCGGTCAGCACGGCCCACGATGCGCAACAAATCCCCACTGATATCCACCAAATCTCCGGTCGGTTTCCAAGCCTCCTCCACCCGCAACTCCAAGGCCTGTTCCACGACGCGCCACTGGGTAAACCGCTCCGTCAGGCGCCAGGTTTCATACCAGCCATCCAGGCGGTTGGTTTTCAGGATAACCCCATGCTCAGCCGTGGCGTATATCACGCTGGCGCGGGTGGTGGGGAACCGCCGCCGGAATCGATCCCCCACTCCAGCGCGCAAAGGTTCACCGCCCAAAGTGATTTGCCGGGGGGACCACAGCTGGCTGCCGCGCTCGTTTTGCACCAGCAAATCGAGGAAGGTGGGTGTGCAAGACAAGGCTTCCGGCCGGGATTGGTTCAACCGATCCCAATTTTGAGGCCAATCCGATCCCAATAACAATACGCGGCCGTGATTCATCCAGGCGTGCAGTGCCACCTGAACGCCGGCGAAACTGTAAGGGTAAAATGGGGAGGACCAAGTCCAACCAGAAATGTGGCCCGACCGAAGAATATCGGAGCAAAGGCTGGCCCAATGTTTCCAAATCAATTTTGGGCGGCCAGTGGATCCCGAAGAACAAACTCCCAACCAACCCTGGCTGGGAATTTCGGCGGAGGATAATTCGGAGAGGCCAGATTGATCCGGTGGCATCAACGCGGCCACTGCTCCCTGCTCCAACCGCCTAAAAACGGCGAACAGATCGTCAAAGGAAGTGGGGAATACCAAATCCATGCACCTGGCTAAATGGCGCGCTGGCATATGCCAGCCAAATCCTGCCAGGTTTTTGGCGGCGTGGCCGACTCAAAAGGGCTAATCCCGTACTTTTGTTCCACCGCCACCATGATTTCCGCCAGATCCAACGAATCCAATAACAGCGAGGAATCCATCAGGGGCAGGGCCAAATCAAGCCGTTCCAAATTGCCGCCATTGCGGTGATTGATTGACAACACCCACTTGGAAAGATGGGTGATTATGGAGTCCGAGTGCATCCTGGTTTCCAAAACTTCAAAGGGATATTACTGGCTGGTCCTCCTGGGATGACTTGGCCTTATTCAACACCGGATTTTGAAGACACTTCGTGCCTGTCAATTCGCCGATTTGGAAGTGAGGGGCGGATTTATGCATGGTTGTAAAAATTCCCAATCCCGCCATCAGAATTAAAAAGCCCATTGGAATCAAGCGTAAAGCCGCAAACCCATAAGGCCGTTGGGATTGCGTCCCGCCATCCAGGCCTGAACCGGAGCGGCTTTGGATCGGACCCCCGCGCACAGGGTATCAAGCCAGAGTCGAAAACCCGGGCTTTTGAACCACGTCTATCGTCGTCTTTCGGGAATGGTTGCGCGTTTTTCATGGGTTGCGCGTTTTTCATTGGCCTGGCGTGAATCAACTGCTAGGTTTCAAGGCGTTCAAGAAAAACCATAAGAAAAATTTTATGCCCATGATCCCCTCAAAAGCGGACGGGCCAGTGGTGGGAGCGGTTCCCAACTACAACCTGGCCTATATCTGGTCCATTTCCTTGGTAGCGGCCCTCGGCGGCCTGCTCTTTGGTTATGATTGGGTCGTCATCAGCGGGGCGGACCTGTTTTATGAGAAATACTTCCAGCTAACCTCACCATCGGCCATCGGTTGGGCCAAAAGCTGTGCTCTGGTGGGCTGCCTCGTAGGCGCTTTACTGTCGGGGACATTGAGCGACAAATTCGGGCGCAAACGGCTGTTGATCCTTTCCGCCTTTCTCTTCGCCGCCTCCTCCCTGGGCACCGCTTATGCGCATACTTACACCACTTTCGTGAGTTGGCGCATAGTGGGCGGGGCGGCCATCGGTATGGCTTCCAACCTTTCGCCAATGTACATCGCCGAGGTCGCCCCTGCTGGAATGCGCGGCAAGCTGGTTTCCATCAACCAGCTCACGATTGTGATCGGCATATTATTGGCTCAATTTATAAATTGGCGCATCGCTGAACCAGTGCCGGCCAACGCCACCGCCCAGCAGATATTGGATTCATGGAATGGTCAAACCGGTTGGCGGGTGATGTTTGCCGCCACCGCGGTGCCTGCCTTCTGTTTTCTCCTGGGCATGTTTTTTGTCCCCGAAAGCCCCCGTTGGCTGGCCAAAAACGGGCAGGCCCAGGCGGCCCGGGCAATTTTGGCGCGAATCGGTGGTGAAAACTACGCCAGGGAGGCCATCGCCGCCATTGAAGCCACCCTCATCAACGCCCAGGAGAAGGTCAATTTCCGCGCCTTGCTCGAACCCAAAATGCGCTACATCCTCCTGCTCGGGGTTGCCCTGGCGGTGATGCAACAATGGTGTGGCATCAATGTCATTTTCTATTACACCAAGGATATTTTCACCGCCGCCGGTTACCCGGTATCCGACATTCTGCTCAACATCGTCATTGTCGGGCTGGCCAATTTGAGTTTCACCTTTGTGGCGATATTCTCGGTGGACAAACTGGGCCGGCGCCCGTTGTTCCTGGCGGGTTGGGCGGGCCTGGCCTTGATCTACCTGCTCATGGGGGCCACCTATGCCCAGGGGATCAAAGGCGTGGTGGTGGTGGCGTTGGTGGTCGCGGCCATCGGTTGCTATGCCTGCACCCTGGCCCCAGTCACCTGGGTCATCCTTTCCGAAATCTTCCCAAACCGCATCCGCGGGGCGGCCATGTCGATCGCCGTATTCGCCCTTTGGACCGGCTGCTTTACCCTCACCCAAAGCTTTCCTGAACTGAATGCCCGGCTGGGACCAGCCTGGACCTTCTGGATCTACGCCATCATCTGCGTGGTTGGTTTCTTCCTCTTCAAGGCCACCCTGCCCGAAACCAAGGGTAAAACCTTGGAGGAGATTGAAAAGGAACTGGTGGATTGATGGCCGCTCATCCTGAAAGCGACTCTTGAAAACTCCCAAAGCGATGAAGGTCCTCAACCTGGGAATGTTGGCTTTTGCCCTCGGGCTAGGCAGCGGCCTGGCCGCTGAACCGGACCTGAAATCAATTCCCCTGGGTGAGTTGGAGCCCTGGACGGCCAGCCAGGACTGGGGGGACTTGGCCGTGGATCAAAGTGTCTGGGGCAAGCCGATCCGCATCGGCGACCGCCAGTTTGCCACCGGCTTGGGAACTCATGCCAGCAGCCTGGTGACTTACCGGCTGGATGGACGGGCCGAGCGGTTCGAGGCCTGGGTGGGAGTGGATGCCGCGATGCGTTCTTACACCAACGGAAGCGTGGTTTTCAAGGTGGTGGCCGATGGGAAAGAACTGTTCGATAGCGGCGTGATGCGGCCAGAAACCCCGGCCCGGCGAATCAGCGTCCCCCTGGCGGGTGTGCAGGAGCTGCGGCTGGCGGTCACCGACGGCGGGGATGGGATCACCTGCGATCATGCTGATTGGGCCGAAGCGATGCTGACGGGCCGTTTTGAAAAACCGGCTCTCGCAGAACTGCCGCCGCCCGGACTGCCGCGCTATCCGGTGGAAACGGCCGGCCTGAAGCTGGCTCTCTCCGCGGAGGGGAACCTGGTGAAAGCGCTGCTGAATGGCCAGGAATTGCGCCCCTTCCAGGGAGGAACCCGGCTGGCGCAATGCACGAATACCGGTCCGGTTCAGGTGCGGGAACTGGGCGCCGGCAAAATCGAATTCCGGCGGCCGATCAGGCATGCTGTTTCTGGGAAACGGGCGAACCTGACAGAGTGTTTTTATCCCGCCGGAGATAGCGTGCGCTGGGAAATCGAAATCTCCAGCGAGGAAGATCCTTGGAGCACCAGCATTGAAACCTGGCTGGCCTGGCCGGCTTCTGAAAAGTCCCGGTGGTGGACCGCCTGGGATGATCCCCGGCAAAAGGGCGGCGACTGGCAGGATCCGCTGGTGATGCAACCGCTGGATAACGCCCGGCTTTGGTATGGCGCGCCGCGCTGGGACGAAGCGCGAGCCTCCTCCGGATATCAGCCCGGATACGGCAAACGGTTTGCGATCCCGATGTTCACGGTGGCGGAGGAACCATCCGATCGCGGCCTGAGCCTGGTGCTATCTCCCGAGGATACCCTGCTGGAAATGGCCTTGAGCATCCGGAAACCGGGCCTGTTCACGTTCATCCGCAATGACCACCGGCTGGGGAGAGCCAAGCCGGTCCGCTTCGCCATGAACCTCGTGGCCCATGCAGCGGACTGGCGGAGCGGCTTGGGCTGGATGGTACGGAGATACGGGGAATATTTCAACCCGCCCAATCCCCGGGCCCACGAGGTGGCCGGGCTGGGGGGATACTCGGATTGGGAGGGCGGCCTGGACGCCGCCCGGCTCCGGAAAATGGGCTTCCGCTTCAATTGGAAAGCCAGCTACGACTTCCCCTACATGGGCATGTTCCTGCCGCCCATCCCGGATGCCACGCCCTACACCCGGCTGGCCAAAGGCAACCAGACTTCCATCGGGCAGCTGCGTGATTATTCGGAGCGGATGCGCCAATCGGGGTTTCATGTGCTGAATTATTTCAACGTCACGGAATTCGGCGGCAAAATGGGGGAAGCCAAGGATGCCGACCCCCGGCTGCAGCCGCCGGATTACTGGAAAAACGTCAATAATTTCCTCTATCTGAAGATTCCCGATGGCATCCTGCTCAGCCTCAAGGGGCGCGTGTTCGGATCCTGGGAGGGAAGCATCGCCATGGACTGCGGCGGCCCCGCCTACCGCGCCTTCCTGCTCGACCAGGCACAGCGGCATGTCGACCTCCTGCCCGCTTCCTCCGGCATCTGCATCGACCGCCTGGATTGGCTGCGTTTTTATAATTTCCGGGCCGACGATGAAGTGTCCTGGAGGCACGACCAGGCTTGCCGCTCGCTATATTCCTCCTGGCGGAACCTGATGTCCGATCTGGGTCCGATCTTCCACCGGGCAGACAAGGTGATCTTTGTAAATGCCATGATCAACCGCACCGAACTGCTGCGCCAGGTCGATGGCATATATCATGAATTCGGCCATGTGGGTGCCGACCTCAACAACTCGGCCCTGCAGTGCGTGCGCAAACCGTGCGTGGCGTGGACCCCGAACGAGGAGGTGCTGAGGCCCGATCCCGATGCCTATTTCCAACGGCACCTTTACCTGGGGGTTTATCCCACGGCGCCGCTGCCTGCCAATGACCATACGATCAACGCCAGTGCCTGGGCTGAAAAATGGTATCTCGATTACGGCCCGCTGTTCACCCAACTGCGCGGCCGCACCTGGGTTCTGGAACCCCACGCGATCGGATCGGAAAATCCCCAGGTGAAGGCCAATCTATTCGAAGTTCCCGGTGGCTGGTTGATCCCGGTGACCTTTGGAGGTCAGGCTGCGAGCGCCGTGATCCTTCTAAAGAATCTGGATGCGCGTCTGGAGGCGGCGCCAGCCACGTGTGAGGCCTGGCACCCTGGTTCGGAAAGTACGGTTCCCGTTCCCTTCCGCATCCGCGACGGGCAATGGCGGCTGGAGGTCCCGTTGCAGCGTGGGTGTGCCCTGGTGCGGATTCAAGCATCCCATTGAAACGCGGCCAAAAACAACCGCCGTAAGGCCAGGTAACTGAAGGAGGGTTGGCCATGAATTCAACCGCCATTCGAATGGGAGGCGCTCACCGACCGGTTGCGGCCGGCAGGATTGTTCCGGGGCATGGGTGTGGAGGAAGGCCAGAAAGTGGCGGTCTGGGAGCTGATTCTCGCGGTGGTGATCCCATCACGCGGCCGCCACGCGCCTTTCGTGGCGCCAATACGCCATCCGCATCAGGATCCAGAGCAGCCTCACTTTGAGATCGAGCCAACGGCCGGGAGCCAGGGTGCGCTGGTAAAGCGTCCAGGCCATCCAGGAAGTCAGCCGCAATCCCAGCCAATCCCCGCCGCGGAACAGCGGCAGATTCTGCACCTCGGCCTGGTGCAAACCACGGTAATAACGGGCCAGCTTTTCCCGGTCGGGCACTTTGAAAAAATTGGCGGAATGGCGGCGGTACCCGGATACCGGAGCATCGACAAATCCCACGGCATTCCTGGCCAACAATTTTAAGAAATAATCCCGGTCCTCAAAAGGGAGGCTTTCGTCATAAAAACCGATCCCCTCCCCGCCGTGGAAGGAGTGGCGCCGGATCATGATCGCACCGCCAGGCACCCCCCAACGCAGGATCATTTCCCGGGTGATGAATCGGCGATCCAGCAGAGCCCGTTTATTTACTCTGAAGAAATCGGTCAGGGCACTGGAGGCGGTCACCTGGCCTTCTTGATCCACCAGGATGGCATCGCCGATCGCCGCCATCCACTCCGGATGTTTTTGCAGTCCATCCAGGAGCCATCCCAATCCGTCGGGCTGCAGAAAATCGTCGCTGGCAAGCAAAGCGAAAAATTCCCCCCGGGCCAACCGGACTTGCCGGTTCAAGGTTTTGACCAAGCCCTGGTTATCCTGCCGCAACAGTTGCATGGAGATCTGCGGATCCGCCAGCGAGGCCTGCCACGCTTCAGCGATGGCGAAGGATTGGTCGGTCGATCCGTCATCGATGGCCACAATTTCCACCGGGCGGTGCCGGGTTTGCACCACACTATCCAAACCGATGCGCACAAAGGCCTCGTGGTTATAAATGGGCATCAGCACACTGATCAGCGGCGAATTGGCGGTGGCAGTGGTCATTTTATGCGCCGGAATGGGTGGTTTTCGCGCCTCCAACCCGCCTGAGTGACCGGGCCGTTGCCCGGAAAACCGGCCGGTTGAGGCCTGGCTCGCCCCAGCCAGCACGGCCATGGCTCACTCGCTGGCTGATGGCAGCATCTGGATTATTGCTCATTTCCAAAATCGACATCCGGTTTGTTTGTAGAAAGAGGCGGTCACACTGTCAAAAGGATACCGCCGGCGCCGACTCATTCGGGCTATTCAAGCCAGTCCACCGGGACTAGGATCCGGGGATTGATATGAACCAGCGCACCATGCCAAAGAAAATGGCCCCCGCCAGCCGGTGGGTATCTTTTTGCTCTCCGCAAGTGGATTTCGAGCGGGTGGTGGAAGCCCCCCGAAAATCCAGGAATTGGCCACCCTGGACCCACGTGCTGGCAGTGGCGGCTTTGCTCTGGGGTGCCTCAGTCCAGGCTGCCACCTACCAGGTTGGCCCAGGCGGCGCCATCCCCTCTGTAGCCGGCCTGCCCGCCCTGAAGGCCGGGGACATCGTGGAAATCGCCCCCGGGGTTTACCACGAAGTCAAACGCTGGACCAATCCAGGCACCGCCACCCACCCCATCATCATCCGTGGAGTTGGCGATTCCCGCCCCATCTTTGATGCCAGCGGCTTGACGGTGGACGGAAGGATGCCAAATCCAAGAGCCATTTTCCAGGTGGAAGCGGATTACCTCGTCCTGGAAAACCTGGAATTCAAAAACGCCCGCAATGGCGACAACGGGAGCGGGCTCCGGGTTACGGGCGGCAACTTCGTCACCGTGCGCGGCTGCAAAATCACCCAGTGCGACATGGGCATCATGAGCGATAGCTGCCGGGGATTGGTGATCGAATCCTCGGAAATCGCCGCCAACGGCACGGCCTCCTACGACGGCTACAGCCACAATCTTTATTTGGGCGGCAAAAGCGCCACGGTCCGGTTCTGTCATATCCACGATGCGCTCTTTGGACAGAATTTCAAAACCCGCGCCCATTATACCGAGCTGCTTTATAACCTGATCACCGATTCACAGGACGGGGAGATCGGCCTGGTGGATTCAGCGGAGACCGCCGCCACCAACAGCCACGCGGTAATGATTGGCAACATCGTCGTCAGCAAACCGCGGGCGGCGGGCTATAATTCCAGCCGATTCATCCAGTTCGGCCAGGATTCCGGCGGCCAGCACAACGGCACCTTGTTCGCTTATAACAACACCTGGGTGGCGGGAGACGGGCGCATCCAATTCCTGAGTGCCAACACCGCCGGGGCCAGGATCACCACCGTGAATAATATTTTTTACGGCAGCAACAAAATCCAGGGCACGGTGGGCGGCGGGATGATCGGCTCCAATAATTGGGCCGCGGCCAGCGCCGCCATCCCCGCTACTTTCCTGGGAACCCTACAGGGAACCGATCCCGGATTCGCCAAACGAACCGCCCGGGATTTCCGCCTTACCGCGTCCTCTCCGTGCCGCAATCGGGGTTTTAATGGGTTGGCGTACCTGGACGGCGAGGGCAATCCTCACCCAGGGCAGCCTGCGTTGGAATACCAGCCTCCACTGGGCTCCCGCACCCGGCCGCAGGATGGCCAGTTGGACTTGGGCGCTTACGAATACAACCCGCCCGCCTTCTCCGTCCTCAAGCCAGGCAACCGCGACGCCCACCCACTCCGTGGCGCTTCCCCCCATGGCCAGCTTTAGCCCAAGGAGGCGGCTGCAGCCTCGATTTGTGGCTGCTTCTTACAGTAGCCGCCCCATTTCAGCCGCTCCTGGGTGCACGCACCGCTGCCACCGCTGGCTTGGCGGTCTCCCTCGTGCCAGGACCTGCCACCCAGATCCAATCATGGCAATGCTACGCCGTGCTCCCCGGCCGCCCATGGACTGGTGCAGCCGTTTCGCTATGGTTTTGCACTTCTGGCTTCCGTTTATCCCGTCCGGGGAAGGTAATAATTGGCGGGATTTGAATTCCAATCATTATATGAAAAAACGACCAAAAAACGGGACGAACGGGCCACGGAGGGTTTCAGTGTGCTTTATTTTCTGAACCGTGACGGAACCAGAACAGACTAATGCACACCGGGTGGAGATGGCGCGGGAATGATCCCAAGCCACGGGGAAGGGAAAAGCGCCGCAGGCCGCTGCACGCCAAAACCTGGTGGAAACCAGAACGCTCCAT
>CAIMWS010000415.1 GCA_903845125.1 uncultured Verrucomicrobiota bacterium | reverse complement strand
GAATGCGCGGCTCCAGCACCTCCAGATCAAAGCGATTATTCATCCGCCCCGCCTGAAGGTTGCCTCGCCACCACACGTTGTCCACATGGGTTCATGCACACCAAGCCGCCGACTAGGGTCCACCCCATTATCGGCAGCTTTCTTGGGATACTTTAACTGTTTTTTACTTGATCCTGCTTTAAACCAGCGCTTGCTTTCCCTAAAATCCTTCAAGGCCCGCCGCCTTCTGAACAGCTGAAGGTAATTGTAATGCCCAACCCAGCTTCTTTACGACATAAGAATTACAAACGCCTGCGTGGCACGCAATAAAAAACGCCAATGATATTCCGCAAGTCGTTGTAGGCCAGGAACTACAAGAAAATCTACAAATTACAAGAGGTTGTCAGAAATGGCTGACATTTAATGTAGGCTATGGCTTACAAATCAAGCTTTAACCGAATTCATGCTGCTAAAACATGCATTCCTTGTAACCCAATTTTTGGACCATCCTCCAACAGTTTTCCAGCCGCCCTTTCATTGGGGAGGGTTGGCCTGGACGGGATCATGAGATGATTTCGCGATTGGCTTGGAGCATCAGCTTGAAAAACCGATCCGCATTCCAGCCATGACGTCGAACCTCGCAAACGAATGGAAATACTGCGTCCGGGCCGACCCATTAAAAAGCTGGGGTTGGCGATAATACGCTGAGCTTTTCGACTGTTGTGAAATAGCTGGAATCAGGTGGCGAGACCCTTTCCCAGCTTTGCCCCCATCAAGGTTTTGCGAGGGCGCTGGCGCAAGGTATCAGCCCGGCACTGCCGGTCTGTGAAACAGGAAATCACCTCAGGCGGCGATATGGGGTTCGGTTCGCCGAATTATTGGAGGCGCTTGGCGAGCTTCTTGAGGTTCGTTTGGTGGACGGCAATCCGCAGCCTTTCCACCGTGAGAACGACCTCCCTCAGGGCCGGGTCCGGCGCCAGGAGGCGGCGAATTTCCTCCTCCAAGTTGATCTTGAAGACGACCATATCCGGCTCGGTGATCAGCGGTGAAAGCCGGGCCAGGAGTATCTGGAAAAGCTGCTCCCAAATCGCCGGCAGCGCGGCCGGTTCAAACCGCGGCACCGCTCAAGATTTGCTTTCGCATCCGCGCATTATTCAGAACCATGCCCCGGAGGGTGACGACGTTTCGCCGTTCCACCACAAATCCGTGCCGTTGGAAAAAGCCTTCGGCGGTCAGGCTCACATCCGAAAATAGCTCCTGGGTCCTCCGCTCGGTTGCCACCCGGTGGAGATGTTCCATCAAGGCGGCGCCAACCCCGCGCCGTGCACAGGCGCCATGGACATAAAAATGGTCGATATAGCCTGACTCTTGGAGGTCCGCGTAACCCGCTACCCGGCCCTCCCATTCAGCGACGAAAGGGTGTAAAACCTGCATTCGGTTGGCCCACAGCCCGCTGTCGTAACTTTCAGGCGCCCAGGCGGTTAACTGATCCAGGTTGTATTCGCCTGCCGCCAGATTGCGGATGGAGGTAAAGAACACTTCCCGGAGAGTGGGTTCATCTCCGGAACGGAAGTCCCGGATCTTGATGGGTGGCGGCCGATGATTCATGCGCGCAACATATGATTCCTCATAAAGTGCTCAACCGGCTGATTTTACGCAAGGCCCTAATGTGATTCGAGCCGGTGGGCGAGGGCTGATAAACCATGCTAATTCACGAGATGCCCAGCTCGTGATAAAATGGATTTTTCGATCGCGGTGTTTTTGTTTGTCAAGGAAGGCATTTCCAGCCAGAGGCGGAGGGATCGCGTTGTCACTGTCTTGGGCTTTTGTTTATGGGTGTTCTTTAGGCAATCAGCGGATCTTCTTCGGCAGCAGACTGAAATCATCCACCCAGCCTTGCTTGCCTTGCTGCCCCGGACCGGTCGGTCCCGCCGAGACCTTCACCGTGTACTCGCCGGTCTTGAGGCCTGTATAGAGGCGCGTCCAATTGGCATAGGTGCCCTTGGGCGAGAGAGGGCTCGGCGAGGAGGACTGGGCGGGCGGAACGACCTGCGAGTTATTATCTAACAAATCGAGCGCAAGGTTCGGGCCAAAGTTATGGTTGGTGTTGGCACGGCTCATAACCCACATACTCAGTTCGTAGTCCCCAGCGGGCAGCGCGACGGCTTGAGTCAGGCTGAGGGTTTGGTCCTTTCCGCCCTGCAAGCGGAAATGCTTCTTGCCCCCGTGCGGTGTATACCGGACGCCGTCGTTGTCCATCTCGAGTTCCGAATCGATCAGCACCTCGGCATTGCTCGTCCATGGTTCCATGCCGGATTCAAAGCCCGGATTCGTGATCAGCGGGCGATCCGGCCGCGCTTCCAGCATCGGGAACTCGACTACGCGGCTCAGCCCGCCGCCTGGCCAAACCGCGCGCGCCTTGACCACCGTGTCGCGGGTGATCCCGATGGGTTCCTGATAGACTGGGGACTTGGCCGTTAGCTCAGAGCCGTCGAGCGTGTAGACCACCCGGACATCCTTGGCCGGCGCTTCAAGTGCGACTTTGCCGGCACCGACGAACGTGCACGCCGGGCTGGTCTTGCGCGGCGGGGCGGCGGTCCAGAAGGGCCGCCGGTCCAGCATTGGCTGCATCGGCCGCACGTGGCCACGCTGGTCGAATTCAAGCCGCAAAATGGCCGGTCGCTCACGGAAAGAAACGCCACCATCGTTGCCCCAGATGGTGGACCACCAATTGCCTTCAGTGTCGGCAAAGAATACGTTGTGTCCGCCGTGTGGGATGGCCAGGTAACGGGGGCCGTACGGGCCGTAAACATTATCGGCCTCGGCCACCATGCAGGAGTATCCGTCGATCCACTCGGCGCAGACGAGATAGTATTTCCCTTTCCGTTTCGTCAGGAAGGCGCCTTCATGGCCCACATGCCCGAAGTTCGACGGTTTAAGCAGCCGTGGTTCTTCGGCCAGGCCGGTCATGTCGTCATTCATCCGCGCGATCTTGCCGTTCTGATAGATCCAATACACCTGGCCGTCGTCGTCCTGGAACAGCGAAGGATCGATTTCCTTCGTCAACGGCCCGTCCTTCTTGACCTCCAGGTAGGGCCCTTCCGCCTTGCCGCTGGCACTCTTGAGCAATCCGCAGCCGCCGTAGTTCATGCAGTAGGTCAGCCAGAAGGTCCCCTTGATGTAGTGGATTTCCGGCGCCCAGACCGCCCGCACCTTGGCGTTGCCGTTCATCCTGGTTTCCTTGCCCCACAGGGCGTCCCGGTCCAGCGACCAGACCAGCCCGAGGGGTTCCCAATTCTGCAGATCCTTGCTTTTCCACAGACGGATCCCTTCATTGACGTACCACCAGCCGGTTTTGTCGTGCCCCGGTGCCGGATTGTCGCCGGTGGTGCCCGTCATGTAGTAGGCCCCGCCCGGACCGACACAGATGGACACGTCACGCATGGCGTGATCAAACAGCGGCTCGATCGGCGGCAGCTTGGCCGACTCGGGCGCGGGCATATCCGGCGCGTTTTGCAGGTCGCGATCCAAGGCCGCGCCATCGAAGGGAACGACGATGACCTTGCTGCCGTGCCCGTCGTTTCCTCGTTGTGTTTCCTTCTGGGTATCCAGAACCGCCAGGGTAAGGGCCGTCACGTGGCCATTCTCGATCAGCACGCCGGGCCGCTCCAGCTTGTGCCAATGGTTGACCGTGCCATCGGTGTAGCGGGTGCAGTTCTTGGTCGGATCATAGGCCAGACCGCGGTTGACCCAGTTGCTCCTGCCGTCCTTGGACGTGAGGTGGTAGGCCTTGCGCGCGGTCCAGGAATTGACGACGATGTGATAGTATCCGCCGGAGTAAAAGATCACGGGGTCCTCCAGGTTGTCGACTCCGGGGAGAACCGTGGGGAATATGGATGGTCCCATCGCCTGGTATGGGCCCAGCACGCCATCCGCAGCCTTGCTGATGAAAATCCGCCCCGAACGGGGCACGATCATGTAATCTCCATCCGGACGGACCATGATGCTGATGTTGGCACCCACGTCGTCGCGCGCCTTCAGCCTCCCCAACTGTTCCCACGGCCCGTCCAACGACTTGGACACAAAAAGAGTCCCCGGCCGCGTGTCGCTGACGAGGACCGCATAACGGCCATCCGGCAGCACCAGCGCCGTCACGTTATGGCCTTTGCCGCCCTCGTCGTTGGGCCAGCAAAGGCCCTGGTCGAGGTACGGCCCGGTGACCTTGTCGCTGACCGCATGGACGGCCTTCGAGTTCACCCAGTCGTTGTGCCCCCTGGCCTGGTCCCAGCGGCTGGCGAACAGGTGATACTTCCCATCCGGCCCCTTGATGATCTGCCCGTCCCAGTAGTTCCACAGCTTCATCGTGGAATCCTCCAGCCCGTTCCTGGGATCGCGGGGCCCAACTTCCTTGGCGCCCCACACGTCCTTGGACAGGGCCTCCGTAATCGGCATCGGTAGAAAATAGTCAATGAAGGTCTTCGCAGGGTCCGTTTCCTGCCCGGGACTGGCAGAAACAAAGGTCAGAAAGGCCAGCACCGCCGAGACGAGGGGCTTTCCGGCAGGCTGGTTGCGGAACCTTGTTGAGGGGAGTTTTGCTAAGAGTTCTGGTCCGGTCTTTTGCTTGGTTTCGGCCATGGCGGATCCTCTCGTGGTTGTTTCTATAATTGGCTCCTGAATTTTTTCAGCGTCATCACCGGCCATCCGCGCCAGCGGGGCTGCTTCCTTGGGGGCGCTCTCGAATTGCCAGAGGCCGTTGAAGTTCTGCCATGCCGGGCGCACCATCGGCGGAGGGCGAGGCTCGGATTGCGGCTTGGCCGGATCCACCTTGGCGACCCAGCGGGTTATCAGGTTCCCCGGGACGGGTTCCCATTCGGCGGCGCCAGCCGTCGGACTGGGCAGCGCCCGGTTTCCCTGTCTTCCTGACGAAATCGAACAGGTAGAGAATCACCCCCGAGTGGCAGCTATACCACCATTGGTTCCAGTCGAAGCCAACGACTATCCGGTTGTCCGGCTGGAGGTAGTAGGTGACGTAGTTTGCCGTCTGCTCGGCTCGCTGGCGCAAGGCGGCGTCGTGGGTGGCCTCGGCGAGTTCCAGCTGCAGCGCTGCCCAATTGAGGCTGTGGATGCCCATGACGAAGTTGCACTGGAGTTGTTCGCGGATACCCTCGGCCGGTTCGAAGCCCTTGATCCGGTCCATGAACACTTTCTCCACCCAGGCGTTGAGTTCCTTGGCCATTTCCAGATAGCCGTTTTCCTTGGTGCGGTTGGCCAGCAGGTAGCGAATCGTGTCGAGGCAGTCATAGTTGGTGCGCCCCGCCGGGTTGGGCTCGATATCCTCGTAAAAGCCGCGGAACTCCTGGGTCTTGATCGGGCCGTTCAACAGCCAGTTCCAAGCCAGATCGCGGTTCCGTTGGTATCGTTGGTTGCCGTTCCTTTTGTCGAGTCCCTCGAACAACCGAACCGCGTAGATCACACTGCTGGTGTATTCCTCGATGACCTTCTCCGTTTTAGGATCGACGCGGAACGGCCAAGTGCCGTTGGGCCGCTGCCGCTTGGCGAGCGTCGCGCCGATGGCTTCGGCCGCAGTGAGAAACCTCGCTTGCCCGGTGGCCCGGTGCAGGTCGAGATAGGCCAGCGCCATGATCGCCGCCTTGTCGGGCATCAGTCCGGTCTGGTCGCGGAAGCCGCCTGGCTTCTTCTCTTGGAAGGTGCTGTAGGGCAGGTTGGCATAGGGCCAGTCGCCGGGCGTGCTGTGGGCGATATCCCAGTCCGCCAGCCTGACTGCCTGCTCCAGCGCCCGGCCATCCTTGGCATAATGCCAGTAGCCAAGCAGCGTCCGGATCAGGAGTGCGTGGTGAAACGCCGGATAAGAAACAAAGCGGTCTACCGAGTTTGGGAAGGGCGTGCCGTCGTGCTGCAGGTTCGAGTAGTAGACCCACGGCATCTGCGTCCTGCCCTGTTCATCGACGAGGATCTCCGGCCGCCCCTTGAACCACTTGAGGTGGCCGTCCAGCAGGAACGACATGCCGCGCCGGATCGTCTCGTCGTAGGACTGCAGCGGCAGCAACTTGCCCTCGGCGTCCCGTTTGCAGGAGGCAATCGTCATCATCTTCCGCCAATCAACGGGCCCATCCGAATCTCCCGCGGTCGCCTGGCATGGAAGGTTCACAATCGTGATTGTAGCGATCACACAGATCCTCAGAGATATGATTAGGGGGTTCATGGAATTCCTCGAGTTTTGATTCACCTGTGCGGGTAGATGAAGCCGTTTTGGGCCTTGACCTCGGCCGAAGCCACCTGAGCCACGCAAAGCGCTGCCAGAATCCCCACCGCTCCTGCGCCCATCTTCATGGCTGAGGCTCCGCATGGGTGAGGGCGCATGCGGGTATTTCCTCAAGGCGGCCGCCCGGCGGGGCCCCATCGAGCCGCAGGGCCTGGCCGCCGACGCCTTGGAAGTCCGCGTAACCCGCCACCCAGCCCTCCCATTCAGCGACGAAAGGGTGTGGAACCCGCATTCGGTTGGCCCCCAGCCCGCAGTCGTAACTTTCAGGGGCCCAGGCGGTTAACTGATCCAGGTTGGGTTCGCCTGCCGCCCGATTGCGGATGGAGGTAAAGAACACTTCCTGGAGAGTAGGTTCATCTCCGGAAGGGAACTCCCGGATCGTGATGGGTGGCGGCCGGTGATTCATGCGCGCAACGTATGATTCCTCGTAAAGTACTCAACCGGCTGGTTTTACGCAAGGCCCGATTGCAATTCGAGCCGGTGGGCGAGTGCTGATAAATCATACTAATTCACCAGATGCCAAAACTTCTAACGATAAGATTTCTTAACCGTTTCGTTGAGATCGCATGAAAACTATTAATAAATCTTGACCATCAGACCCTGTTCCCGCAAATTCCCTGCCCAGCGAGTGCGAATAGAGCGAACGAAAAATCTGAGGCAACATGCATCCTTACGTGGCAAAGATAAAGAAGAAGATGCCGGCGGCGGCGCAATTTCCACCCAGCGGGGATAAGCGGTATAAAATCCTGGAGACCGCCATGAAACGGCATCAGCATAAGCCGGATGCCCTGATCGAGGTCCTGCATACGGCGCAGGAGCTTTTTGGCTACCTGGAAAACGACTTGCTGCTGTATGTGGCGCACTGCTTGAAATTGCCGCCCAGCCGGGTGTTCGGGGTGGCCACCTTTTATCATTTCTTCAACCTCAAGCCCAAGGGCAAGCATACCTGCGTGATTTGCATGGGGACCGCCTGTTATGTCAAAGGCGCGGACAAACTGCTCGCCTCGATCGAGCAAGTGGCGGGCATCAAGGCCGGGGAAACCACCGCCGACGGGGAGGTCTCCCTGCTCACCGCCCGGTGCATCGGGGCCTGCGGCATAGCCCCGGCGGTGGTGTTCGACAACGCGGTCACGGCGCGCGTCCTGCCCGCGACCGCCGTGGAACGTGTGAAAGGATGGATGCAGCATGGTTCTTAACGATCTTCTGGAAATCAAGGAGCGCGAGCGCAAGGCCCGGAAGGGCACCGTTCTGCGCTGCTGTGTCGCCGCCGGTTGCCTCTCCGCCAACAGCCAGGCGGTGAAGGATGGCCTGGACAAGGCGGTAAAGGAAAAGGGCTTGGAAGGCCAGGTGGAGGTGCGGGGGGTTGGCTGCATGGGCTTGTGCTGCCAGGGGCCCCTGGTGCAGGAGGATCCAGCGGAAACCCTCTACGTCAAAGTGAACCCTGAAGACGCGCCCGCCATTGTCGACGCCCTCGGGAAGAATCCCGCCCCCGGCCTGCCCACGACCGATCCGCACGCGCCATTTTTCAAGAAACAAATGCCGGTGGTGCTGGAGAATTGCGGCCGGATCGATCCGGAGCGCATTGAATCCTACATCGCCGAAGACGGCTACCTGGCTCTCCACGACGTGATCCTGGAAATGACCCCCAAGGAGGTGGTGGAAAACGTGGTCAAAAGCGGCTTGCGCGGACGCGGTGGCGCCGGGTACCCGACCGGGTTGAAGTGGGCCACGGTGGCCAAAACGGTGGGGGAGCGCAAGTTCGTGATCTGCAACGCGGACGAAGGGGATCCGGGGGCGTTCATGGATCGCAGCGTGCTGGAAAGCGATCCGCACCGGGTTTTGGAAGGCATGGCAGTCGCGGCTTATGCGGTGGGCGCCAGCCAGGGATACATATACGTGCGGGCGGAATACCCGCTGGCCATCAGCCGTCTGCAGGCGGCCATCCGCCAGGCCAAGCAATATGGGCTGCTGGGCGGCGGTATTTTTGAATCGCCCTTCAATTTCAACGTCGAGATCCGGATTGGCGCCGGGGCTTTCGTCTGCGGTGAGGAAACCGCGCTGATGTCCTCCGTGGAAGGCAAGCGCGGCTCACCCCGGCCCCGGCCTCCGTTCCCTGCCGAAAGCGGGCTGTGGGGCAATCCCACGTTGATCAACAACGTGGAAACCTACGCCAACGTCCCGGTCATCATCCGCAAAGGCGCCGAGTGGTTCTCCGCCATCGGCACGGAAAAAAGCAAGGGCACCAAAGTGTTCGCCCTGGCCGGCAAGATCCGCAATACAGGCTTGATCGAGGTGCCGATGGGGGTTCCGCTGCGGGAGATCGTCGAGGAGATGGGCGGCGGCGTGCCCGATGGCTCGGAGGTCAAAGCGGTTCAGACGGGCGGGCCATCCGGCGGGTGCATCCCGGCGGCGGCCCTGGACATCCCGGTGGATTACGAATCGCTCGCCAAGGTGGGATCGATCATGGGTTCCGGGGGCATGATCGTCATGGACGAAGACACCAACATGGTGGACGTGGCCCGGTTTTTCATGGAATTTTGCATGGATGAATCGTGCGGCAAGTGCGTGCCCTGCCGCACCGGCACCGTCCAAATGCACCAGTTGCTGGATAAAATCATCCAAAAACGGGGCGCCGCGGAGGACTTGGAGCGGCTGGAGGAGTTGTGCGACGTGGTCAAAAACACCAGCCTCTGCGGCCTGGGGCAGACCGCCCCCAACCCGGTGCTCAGCACGCTCCGGTTTTTCCGGCACGAATACCTGGAATTGTTGAAACAGCGGGAGACCGGGGCGCAGCCCCCGGCATAGAGTCAAATTATGGCGGCAAAAACTTTAACCATTGATGGCCGGCTGGTCGGCGCGCACGAGAACCAAACGGTTCTCGAAGCGGCCTCGGAAGCAGGCATCAAGATTCCCACCTTGTGCCACTTGGACGGCATCGCCGATGCCGGCGCCTGCCGGCTTTGCCTGGTGGAGGTGGCGGGCAGCCCGCGTCTGCATCCCGCCTGCGTGCTCAAAGTGGCCGAGGGCATGGAGATCAAGACGCAGTCCGAACGCTTGCGCAAATACCGGAGGCTGCTGCTCGAACTGCTGTTCGCGGAACGCAACCATGTGTGTGCCGTGTGCGTGGCCAATGGCCATTGCGAATTGCAGGATCTGGCCATGGATTTGGGCATGGACCATGTCCGGTACCAATACCGGTTCCAGCCCTTCGCGGTGGACGTCACGCATCGGCTGTTCGGCCTGGACCACAACCGGTGCGTCCTTTGCACCCGCTGTGTGCGGGTCTGCAGCGAAGTGGAAGGGGCGCATACCTGGGACATGGAGGGGCGTGGCGCCAAGGCGCGGGTGATCACCGACCTCAAACAGCCTTGGGGGGAGGCCGATAGCTGCACCTCCTGCGGCAAATGTGTGCATGGCTGCCCCACCGGCGCCCTGTTTTTCCAGGGATCCACCGTGGGCGAGATGGAACGGGATCGCACACGGCTTGAATTCATCGTCACCGCACGGGAGAAAAAACAATGGATCGCTTAAAAATCGCCACGCTATGGCTGGGCGGCTGTTCCGGCTGCCACATGTCCTTCCTGGATTTGGACGAGTGGCTCATCGACCTGGCCGGGAAAGTGGAATTGGTTTACAGCCCGATCATGGACATCAAAGTTTACCCGGAGCAGGTGGACGTCGCCTTGGTGGAAGGCGCCGTGGCCAACGAGGAGAATCTGGAACTGATCCACCGCGTGCGCCGCCGGACGCGGATCCTGGTCGCTTTTGGCGATTGCGCGGTCACCGGCAATGTCACCGCGCTGCGCAACTCGGTCTCCAACGTCGAGGGGGTTTTGCACCGGGCCTATCTGGAGGCCGCCGATTTGCAGGCGCAGGTGCCCAGCGAACCCGGCATCGTGCCCGCCCTGCTGGAGCGCGTGGTGCCGGTGCACGAAGCCGTGCCAGTGGACTATTTCCTGCCCGGTTGCCCGCCACCCGCCGCCCGCATCCGTTCCCTGCTGGAGCAAGTCCTGGCCGGCACGCCGCCCGCTTTGGCCGGGCAGGACCTGAAATTCGGTTGATTTTTGTTTATGGCTCAGAAGATTGTGATCGATCCGGTGACCCGCATTGAAGGGCACGCCAAAATCAGCATCCACCTCGACGATGCCGGCAATGTGGCCGAGGCGCGGTTCCATGTCACCGAATTTCGTGGCTTTGAACGGTTTTGCGAAGGCCGGCCTTTTTGGGAAATGGCGGGCATCACCGCGCGGGTTTGCGGCATTTGTCCCGTCAGCCATCTGCTGGCCTCCGCCAAAGCGGGGGACCGGATCCTGGCCATCAATATTCCGCCCGCGGCGGAAAAACTGCGCCGACTGATGAACCTCGGTCAGATCGTGCAATCCCATGCGCTCAGCTTTTTCCACCTCAGCGCGCCCGATCTGTTACTGGGCATGGATAGCTCGCCCGCCACGCGGAATGTCTTCGGGCTGATCGCGGCCGAGCCGGCTTTCGCCCGCAGCGGCATCCGCCTGCGCCAGTTTGGCCAGGAAATCATCGAACTGTTGGGCGGCGCCAAAATCCATCCGGCCTGGTCCGTGCCAGGCGGAGTGCGCAGTTCGCTGACCGAACCTGCCCGCCAGCGGATCCGTCAATGGCTGCCCGAGGCGCGCGCGACGGCCATCGACGCCCTGAGCCGCTTCAAGAAGTTGCTCCGCAACCACAAGGCTGAAACCCAGATCTTCGGCAATTTCCCCACCTTGTTCATGGGGTTGGTGGGACCGGATGGCACGTGGGAGCATTACGACGGCAACCTGCGCTTTGTGGACAGCGGCGGGAATATCATCGCGGACCAGGTGGCACCCTCCCGCTACCGGGAATTCATCGGTGAAGCAGTCGAGCCTTGGACTTATTTAAAATCTCCCTATTACCGGCCGCTGGGTTATCCCGAGGGAATTTACCGGGTGGGGCCGCTGGCGCGGTTGAATGTGTGCACCAGCCTGGGCACGCCGCTGGCGGATCTGGAGTTGAGCCATTTCCGCGAACTGGGCAATGGCGCGGTGACTTCCTCCTTTTACTATCATTATGCCCGTCTGATCGAGATCCTCACCGCGCTCGAGCGCATTGAAATGTTCATGGATGATCCCGAGCTTTCCTCGGATCGCCTGCGGGCCGATGCGGGCATCAACTCCCTGGAAGGGGTTGGCGTGAGCGAAGCGCCCCGGGGCACCTTGTTCCATCATTACCAGGTCGATGCCAATGGATTGATCCAAAAGGTCAATCTCATCATCGCCACCGGCCAGAACAATCTGGCCATGAACCGGACAGTGGCCCAAATCGCCCGGCATTATGTCCATGGCCCGAAAATCCAGGAAGGCATGCTCAACCGCATCGAAGCCGGAATCCGGGCGTTCGACCCCTGCCTGAGCTGTTCCACCCACGCCGCCGGCCAATGGCCCCTGCAGGTGCAATTGCTGGGGCCGGACGGTTCGCTTTTGGACGAAGCCGTGCGGGCTTGATCTGCCGCCGGGTGGCTTGGGGTCCCCACCGGGGGGACTGGCTTGTATTTGCCCGGGCGACGGCCTAGACTGCCCGCTGAATTATGGACGAACACATCAAGTCAAAGCTGGATCTATTATTCGGGCGGCGCAGCATCCGGGTCTTTGCGCCGGGCGATGTCAGCGACGAAACGGTGGACACCCTTTTGCGGGCGGCCATGGCCGCGCCTTCCGCGGTGGCCAAGGATCCCTGGCGGTTTGTGGTTCTGCGCCAGCGGGCTTCGCTGGTTCGGATCGCGGAGGAGTTGCCCAATGGCAAAATGCTCGCCTCAGCCGCGGTGGGGATATTCGTCTGCGGCGATCTGGAAGCAGCGCACGACCGGCTGTTGAGCTACCTGCTGCAGGATTGTTCGGCGGCCGTGCAAAACCTGCTGCTGGCCACCCACGCGCTGGGCTTGGGCGCTTGCTGGCTGGGCATCCACCCACGCGAAAATCGGATCCAATTCATCCGGGATTTCCTCGGCCTGCCGGAGTCCGTGATCCCCGTGGCCGGTGTGGCCATCGGCCGCCCGGGAGAACAGAAGGAAGCCCGCACCCGGTTCAACCCCGCCCACGTTCATTTTGAGAAGTGGTGAGGCCGGCAGGGCCGTGCCCAGCCGCATTCAGGATGGAATAGTTTCGGCGGGGCTTTCCGCTTCGCGGGCTACTTCATCGAGGTGCTGGCTCTGGCGCAGGGTCAGGTAAACCACCCCTCCCAGCACGCTCCAGAACAAGAATCCGGCGTAAGTCAGCAGGGAGAGGGATAAAGCCTTGGTGGCATCCACGTGGATCAGCGGCACGCCCAGGATCCACACGAACAGGTTTTCCCGCACCCCCAGGCCGCTCGGGGTGATGGGCAGGGCGGAGATGCAAATGACCAGCGGCACGACCAGGAACATCACCACGGGTTTGATGTGCAAATCCAATCCGGACACGATCGTCATCACCTGCAAAACGCACGCCACGTTCAGGAGCATGGAAAGGGCCAGGGAACGCAGCAGGAATCCGCGGTGCTTGCCGAACTCCCGGCAGGCCTCGAGCGACCGTTCCAGGGTGGCCGCCTTGGGCAGGCGGCGGAGCCAGGTCCGCACCTTGGGGAAGCGCTGCGAAATACCCCCCCAAAACGCCAACCCGACCAGCAGGCTGCAGCCGGTCAACATGGCCAATACCAGGAGGGACAGGCCGGACAAACGCTCATAGGCGGCCACCAAAGCCCAGTTGGGCAGGATCATCACGCAGGCGAACAGCAGCATGGAAAACAGGCCCAGCAGGCGGTCCACCAGAACGGTCACCACCGCCTCCGTTTTCTTGTGGTGCGTTTCGCGGGCCGCGTAATAGGCTTTGAGGAGATCCCCCCCGGTGGACCCCAGCAGGAAGGCGTTGAAAAATTGGGCGATCATGGAAATTTCCAGCGTCCGTCCCAAAGGTAGACGCAGGCCCTGGACCTCCAGCACCATCCGCCAGCGGAAGGCGCCCAATACCAGGGTCAAGCCCATGAAAATCAACGAGGTGGCGAATTCGGGCACATCCACCAGCTTCAACGTATTCCACAAGCTTTGAGGACCGTTGGACCAGGCGAATTTCACCTGCTCCAGCCAGGGCAGAGCCTCCCACGACAGGCCCTTCTGCCGCCAGGCGAGCCGGCCTTCATTGGCAAAAATGGTGTTGAAGATCCACAGGAGCAAAAAGCCGCACAAGAGCAACCGCCCCGCCAAGGCCCAGATTTGCCGCGGTTTTTTCACTCCCCGCCCCAGAGGCTCTGGAGATGCTGCAAGCCGGCCTGCACCTGCTCCACCGGCACGCCGGGAGCCAGTTCCAGAACTTTGATGTGATGCGGCTGCACAAACGGCTTGAGCGAGGCGAAATCGATGGTCCCTTTGCCGGGCGGGCAATGGTCGCGGGCCGGGAATTCCACGTCATGGATGTGCATGCCGAACATCCACTGGGACATGGTTTCCAGGTGGATCACATGGTTGATGAAGCCCAGGTTCTCCTTGATCTGGGCGTGGCCGGTGTCGTGCCAATAGCCAATGAAAGGATTGTTGAATTGTTTGAACCAGAACGGGAATTCATCTTCAAAGGGGATTTCCTCCAAGGCTTCGCGGTTCTCGATGCCGAGCTTGATGCCGCGCATCTCGGCTTGGTCGGCCAGCCTTTCGAGCATCTCAAAGGCATGCTGCTGGTGTTTTTCCTTCTTTTGGTTGCGCTTCTCCATCACCTCGGTGCTCAGCTTCTGGTATTTGGTGCTTTCCCTTTGGCCGGCGGCGGCCATTTCAATCAGGCGGTCGGTGTAATCCTTCATCTCCACGGCGCCCATGTGCAGCACCACCAAAGCGGCTTTCAGGCGGGCGGCGGTCTCGATGGTCTTGAGCGAATGGCGGTAGGCATTTTCCCGCTCCCGAGTGTCCAGCGAGGTGAACTTGAACAGGTTCGGGGCTGCGTGCGTAACCCCGATCGGCAGGGGGCAAAAATTATGCAGCGTGGAAATTTTGATTTCGCCGGCGTCCACCGCCTCGATAATTCCGGGCAGCAGGCTGATCCGGATCCCGTGGCTTAGTTCAGCGTATTCAAAACCGAGATCCCGGATCTCGCGCAGCATGACGCGCCCATCCGTATGACGGTTGGAATTCCAGCAGGTGGATAATGAAAACATAATGCAAAAAGCCGAGTGCAGGGAATAAATGACCGCACTCGGCTTGTCTTGAAATCAAATTTTTAGAGGTCCGCGTAACGGGCGCTGAGCATCGCTGAAAAACGTGCAATCTTCATCTTGCGACGTTTCTTCTCGCTCGGCTTTTCATAATAGCGATGGTTGCGCACTTCCTTCAAAGTGCCTTCGCGATCAATCTTCTTCTTCATCCGGCGCAAAGCCTTTTCGAGCGACTCGCCCTTTTTCAACTTTATTTCGGTCAACTTTTCTCACTCCTCTCCACAACCTAACACAGCGACGCCGGAGCGCCTGCTGGCCTCTCGGTTGAATCTGCATCCTACCGTGGACGTTTACCCTGTCAACCGCGTTCCGAAAACCAACGGGCCCTTGACCCGCATCCGGCCGGGAACGGGGATGGTGCGCTTAGCAGGACTTGAACCTGCACGGGTTTCCCCACTACCACCTCAAAGTAGCGTGTCTGCCAATTCCACCATAAGCGCGACCCTCGGTGAATATGCCACAGGCTTCCGCCGGAGGGCAAGCGCTTTTTCCCGTTCATAAACAGATCAAGCGCAGCAGGTTGGATTTGCCGCATCAAATAAAAACCAGCCCGGCAGCCGACCGTGGCGTGTCCGATGGCAGTTACGGCCTGGGTATTTTGGTTGAAAGGGAACCAGCCGGCCCGTTATTCTGAAGGCCACGATCCAGCCGGATGCTGCCGGTCCGCAACCACCCTGCCGGGACAGTGGCCAAGGAGTGGTTTGGCGAGCAGATGGCTGCACCAAGGCTACCAATGACAACCAATCGTTCCTACTTGGCACTTTTGTCCGGTTATGGCGGGCCCGTCTGGGTGCTCCTGGCGCTGTTGGCTGCCCAGGCCCAATCCGCCCTGCAAATCACCCAGTTCAACCCGGCTCAACCCGGGCGCCGGGTTGAATTCCAAATCCAGGGTGTGCCGGTTGTTTCCAATCCGTTCGACCCGGAGGTGATCCGGGTGGATGGGATCTGCACCCTGCCCTCAGGCGCATTGATGACCATTCCTGCTTTTTGGCACCAAGGCTTCACGCGCCAATTATCGGGTAACTCCGAGTCCCTTTCCGCCAGTGGCGCTCCTGAATGGCGCTGGCGTTATACCCCATCAGCCACCGGCGTTTATGGGTTGGAGGTGAAGGTTTTCACCAACGGCCAGCCTTGGGGAGCCACGGCCACAGCCCAGTTCACGGCCTATGCCTTCCCCGGCCCACCGGCCCTCGCCAGCGGCCCGGTGCGCCGGGCTGCCAGCCGGCAATATTTTGAGGCTGGCGATGGCCAGCCACTGCGGTTGATCGGCGGGAACTTCTGCTGGCCTGGCTCGCGCGGCACTTACGATTACGACCAATGGTTCCCCGCCCTGCGCGCTGCCGGCGGCAACTATGCCCGCCTCTGGATGTGCCCCTGGTTTTTCGGGATAGAAACTGCGGCGCGCTCGCTGACCCAATATCAACTCGACCGCGCCTGGCAGCTGGATTATGTCCTCAACCTGGCGGAGCAGAACGGCATCTATTTGGAACTCTGCCTGGATTACCACGGGATGTTCGCGGTGGCGCCCGACTACTGGGGCGGCAACAATTATTGGCCCGCCAATCCTTATTGCATCACCAATGGCGGCCCGTGCCTCAATCCCAACGCCTTTTTCACCAATCGCACAGCCCAGACCACCTATCAAAAACGCCTGCGTTACCTGGTGGCCCGCTACGGTGCAAGCCCCAGCCTCATGGCCTGGCAGTTTTTCAACGAGATCGACAATGTTTACCCGCTGCTGAACGCCTCGGATGTGGCCGCGTGGCATGCCACCATGGGCGCCTGGCTGCGCGCCAATGACCCCTTCGGCCATTTGCTGACCACCAGCTTCACCTCCGCCGAGGCCCGGCCCGAAATCTGGAGCCTGCCGCAGATGGACTATGTATGCGCCCATTCTTACGGGGCCACCGCTCCCGCCACCGCCTTCGCCGCCACCACCCAATCCCTGCGCCAGAAATACGGCAAGCCCGTGCTGGTGGACGAGTTTGGCATCAGCTGGCAGGGTTGGAACCGCCCTGCCGATCCCTTCCTGCGCGGTTTCCGGCAGGGCCTGTGGGGCGGCGCTCTCGGCGGCTCGGCGGGCACGGCCATGTCCTGGTGGTGGGAAAATATCCACAGTGAAAACGCCTATCCCGCCTACTCCGCCCTGGGCGCAATCCTCAACCGCACCGGCTGGGGGCGCGGCGCCTGGACCAACCTGGCCTTCCACGGCTCCACCACCCCGCCCACCACGGTGGGCGAGGCCCAGGCCGGAGCGCCCTTTACGGTCACGCTGCCCCTCGACAGCGGCTGGGGCACCCGCCTGGCGGGCCAGCTGGCGGTGCCTTCCGCGGACGCCGCCGGCTACGCTCCCGGGGTGCTCAACAGCTTTGTCCATGGCAGCGCCCACAGCGATTTGCGCATTCCGTTCCGGCTCAGCGCATGGCTCACCAACAACGCCCGGCTGGTGCTGCATCTCAATTCGGTTTCCGCCAATCCCATCCTGGTGGTGCGGGCGGACGGCGCGGAGCTATACCGCACCAATCTCCCCAACCGCGACGGCGGCTACGCGGTGAACAACGAATACAACGTGGATCTCAGCGTGAACCTTCCCCCCGGCCGGCGGCTCGTGGAAATCGCCAACAGCGGTTCGGATTGGTTTTACCTGGATTGGGTGCGGCTGGAACAGGTTTTGCCCGCGGCTTACACCAACCACTGGCAGCCACCACCCCAGCCGATCGGCCTGCGCGGCCCGCGCGAAGCCCTCCTGTATGTCGTGGCCCCCGGGGCCGCCTTCCCGGCGGGCGCCACCAACTCCACGCTGCCCGTACACACCGGGCAAACCGTGACCCTCACCAATTGGCCGCCGGGGGAATATTATGCCGAATGGCACGACCCAGCTTCCGGCCGCTTCGCCGGCTTCACCCAGGCCACCACCACCAACCAGGGGCTCCGGCTGCCGCTGCCCGCCTTTTCCGAGGATCTGGCCGGCGTGTTGTATCCACCGCCCACCTTGCGCCTGCCAGCACCCGCCGATCCCGGCTCCTTCCGCCTTCAGCTCGAGGCTGAAACCGGCGGTTTCTATCTCATCGAAAACTCGCCCGATCTGGCCCATTGGAACCTCTTCTGCGCCGTGACCAACAGCCTTGGCTCGGTGGTGATCGAAGATCCTGGCCTGGCGACCAATACCCGGGCTTTCTTCCGCGCGCGGCGGAACTGATCACGCGGAACGGACGAATACGGCCGTGGCATACGCAAACCCGGCGCTGGTGGCCGCCGTGGTAACAAGGCGGATCTGCCGCTGGCGCAATGCCAAACCAGGCCCAATCCGCCCAGGATCCGCCCCCCTGGCATTGGCGCACCGCAGAGGCCTCGGGATATTCCAGATCCGCCTCCTCCCGCCTGGCCCGCATACCCGGCCGCACCCGCTTACGCCCCCAAATGCTGATGGATACAATGGGTGATTTCTTTTACGTTCACCGGCTTGGCCAGGAACGGGAAACCACCGATCTTTCCCTGGTGGGCCCGCACCTCTTCCCGTTTGGCGGCGGCGGTGAGAAAGATGATCGGCACCTGGCCCAGCACGGGGCTGGCCTGGAACTGGGCGGCCAGGACGCCGCCATCAAGGTCCGGCATCATCACGTCCATCAGGACCAAGTCCGGCAGGAACTGCTCCGCGGCGCGCAAGGCCCGGTGGGGATCGTTTTCGGTTTGGACGAGGTAGCGGCCTTTCTGTTCCAAGCCCAGTTTCAACAGGCGCGTAAAGGGCGCTTCGTCATCCACAATCATGATACGCATTGGTTTCATACTATTATCCAGTCCGAAAGAGGAGCGTGACCACAACCCCGCCTTCAAGAGCATTGCGGACCTCCATGGCACCCTGGTGGAGGTCAATTATTTTCCGCACAATCGACAATCCCAAACCGGTTCCCATGCCGACCGGTTTGGTGGTGAAAAAGGGGTCGAAAATCCTCGCCAAATGCTCCTGTGCGATGCCGGAGCCGGTGTCCTGGACCTCGGCCACCACCAACCGCTCCCCCGGGCGGAACCGGCCCGCCAAACTCTCCTCCACCCGCAGTTCTGCCGCTGAACACCCTGACCGGGTCGCCACCCGGAGGGTGCCATCGTGGGCCATGGCCTGGCGCGCGTTGATGAAAAGGTTCAGGAACACCTGGCCCATCTTGCCCGCATCCATCCCGATGGGCGGCAGGCCGGCCTCCAAATCACAGACGACTTTGATCCGAGCCGAGACCAGTTCGGAATTCAACAACCGCAAGGACCGCTCCACCACCTCGTTGAGATCGCCATGGACAAGTTCAAAGACCGTTTCCGCCGAAAGCTGCAGCAAATCCCGGATGATGGTGTTCGCGCGGCCCACGGCATCCCGCATGTCGGCCAGCGCCAGGCCCACATTCCCTGGCCGGTCCGGCAGGCTGCCATCCAGATAGTCCACTCCGACCAGGATCGTCTGCAGCGGATTCTTGACTTCATGCGCCACCCCGGCAGCCAGCGTCCCCAGGCATTCCATTTTGGCGGCTTGTATCAATTGGAGCTGGGTCTGCCGCAGTTTTTCATTCGCCGCCTGGAGTTGTTTCACGGTGTTATGCAGGGTGGTCTGGCTTTGGGCCAGCTCCTGGCAGGCGCGCCGCAGCTGGTCCTCAGCCTGCTTGCGAGCCGTGAGGTCCACGTGCGATCCCGCCATGCGCAGCGGATTGCCCTGCGGGTCCCGCAAGGCCACCCCGCGCGCCAGGATCCACCGGTAAGTGCCGTCCTTGTGGCGCAGGCGATGCTCGAGCTCGTAGTTTTCGGTCCGGCCCGAGAAATAGGCCTGCACGGCTTCGGTGGCGCGCAGGCGGTCCTCAGGGTGCAACAGCCGTTCCCAGCCGGCAAAGGTGTTTTCGACCTCGTGTTCCTCGTAGCCCAGCATGGTCTTCCAACGCGGCGAATAGTAGATTTCACCCGTGAGGACATTCCAGTCCCAGATGCCATCGTTGGTTCCCCGCACCGCCAGGGCGAAGCGTTCCTGGCTCTCCTTCACCGCCTGTTCGGCCTGCTTGCGGGTCGTGATATCACGCACGATCCCGCTGAAAATCCTGCGGCCCGACAGTTGTAATTCGCTTACCGAGAGATCCATTGGGAACACCGAGCCATCGCTGCGGCGCCCCATCACCTCCCGCCGGGTCCCGATCACTTTGGAGGTGCCACCGGCACCATACCGGGCCAAATACCGATCGTGCTCCTCGCGGTGGGGGGAGGGCATGAGCAGGCTGACATTTTGGCCGATGATTTCCTCCGCGGCATACCCGAACATCCCGACCGCTGCGGGATTGAACGATTCGACGATGCCCTGCTCATCGATGGTGATGATTCCGTCGGCGGCGTTTTCCAGGATGGCCCGCAGCCGGGACTCGCTGTTGCGCACGGATTCCTCGGCCAATTTCCGCACCGTGATATCCACGACGACACCGTCAAAGAACACATTCCCCTGGGCGTCGGTTTTCCGGGTGGCCGTGATGGAAGCCCAGAATTTGCGCTGATTAAGGGTCTGCATTTCCATTTCCACGTCTTTGACGAAGCCCTGGTGCAGGAGCTGTTCACTCAGTTCCCGGCGCTGGGCGGGGTTCACATAAAAATCGCTCGCGCTATGGGCCATCAACTCCTCCTTCGTGGCGGCTTCCACCATGGCCAGCAGGGCGGGGTTCGCCTCCTGGAACTTGCCGTGGTCCCCTGGCGTGTTGCGGTAAACCCCCACCGGCAGGTTGTCCACCAGTTCGTGGTAGCGCCGGTCGGCTCGGGCTAGTTGCTGTTCGGCACGCTTGCGCTCGGTCACATCCTCCACCATGCCCAGGTAATGCGTCGGTTCCCCGCGCTCGTCCAATACCGGCAGCAACCGGAACTCCGCCCAAAACCCGGCGCCGTCCCGGCGGTATTCGCGCACAACGGGGTGGTCCGCGGCGCCCCCTTGCAAAATGGCGCGCATGCCGGGCAGGCTGTTCCGGCTGGCCTCGTCCCGGAGCAGGCACAAGGTTTCGTCGCCCAGGGGTTCCGCGGCCGAATAGCCGGTGATTTTCTCGAACGCCGGATTGGCAAAAATGATGGGGCAATCCTGGCGGGAGGCGTCCAGGATGAAAAGTCCGTTCCTGGCGCAGACCATGGCGTGGTGCTGCAAACGCAGTTTCGCGGTCATCGCTTCGGCCATGGCCTGCGCCCGTCGCTGGGTGCTGGCTTGCGCCCGCGCAATGCCGAAAACCAGCAGGCTGATGCACATCCCAAGCCCGGCGGCGGAGACGTAGCCGGGCGCCGAGAACCAGGGGGTCCGGACAAACGCGGGGCTGGTGCGGAAGCACACGGTCCAGACGCGATTCCCACAGTTCAGGGCGATGCTGCGTTCAAAGGCCGGCCGCGGTGCCCGCCCGCCGGGGCCGGGGGGGGCATGGCTTTGCATTAGCCATGCCGCCGGGTCCGGCCGTGGGCCGTCAAAGATCTGGACTTCCACCTCCTCTCCACCCCAATGGCGGATGCGTTCCCAGAGATCCTGCACGACCAAGGCGGCATACACCCAGCCCTGCAGGCTGGCGCGGCGCTGCCCGACGTCAGCGGGTGGAATGCCTTTTGAATAAACCGGCAGCAACAACAAAACTCCGGGAGCCTGCGGAGCCTGGACCAGCGCGATCTTGGAGGTCAGCGTGGCCTCGCCGGTGTCCCGGGCCCTTTCGGCCGCGAGGCATCGGTGGGGCTCACCGCTGATGTCGTAGCCCAGGGCCGGCCGATTGGAATCCAGGGGCTCGACAAATTTGACCAGGTAATGCTCCGCTTGAGGGATGGGAGGCTCGACTTGGAAATCGACCGCGGCGCGGCCGGGCGGCCGGGACGGTTCCGGGCGGATTTGCTCCAGCCAGACGGATTGCCGGGCGGATGATACCCGCTCAATATACCCCAGGGCCAACAGGCCTGGAAACCGATTGGACAGAGCCAGACTTTCCACGTAGGTCCGCCACTCGTCGTGAACGACGAACGGATGAATCCCCCATAGCGCCCGGGCACTGTCCAGCAATCCAGCATAGCGGTCCATCTCCCGGAGGATCCCATTGCCAAGCGCTTCGGTGCGGTTGAAAAAGCGCGCCTCGTCCCGGGAACGGATTTGCCGCCAGGCGCCCAGGCTGGCCAGCACGGTGACCATCAGGCCGATCCCGAGGGCCAGCCAGGCGGTTGCCGGCCGGGTCATGGCTTCCTGGATCAGCCTCCCCCGGTTGCGGGAAGCAAACTCCACCAGTGAGCCGGCCTTGAGTTCAGCCTTTGATTTTTCCTGGGCCGTCATGCGCTTGTCGGGAGCCATGCGGGCTCCATATGAACAAACGCTGTCGCGCGACGTTTTGGGCCAAAAAATCCCGGGAATCTCTCCGGGCCTGTTCGCAGCCCGCCTGGCAACTGGCCGGCCTGGCGGCCGGGACGACTGGAAAAAATTCCGTGAACCTGGTTTTGACAACGAAGGGCCCCGGCGTGGGCGCAGCCCTTCAGTATACCGGCTCCCAGATCCGGGTCCCGTCTGTTCCCGCCGAAACCAGGCGCTGGCCATCGGGGCTGAAGTGAAGCGTCTGGACCGGCTTCAGTGGCCCCCTGAATTCCTTGAGGCAACGGCTCTGGGAAAGATCCCAGAGTTTGATCGTGAGGTCGGCGGCAGCGGTGGCGAGGATGGGCCGCGCCGGGTGCCAGGCGAGCGCGGTGATGGAGGCGTCGTGGGCGCGGAATTCGCTGCGGATGCCGAGCGTCTGGGCACTGCGGATACGGACCATTTTGTCCTCCCCAGCCTCGGCGAAACTGCCCCCGTCGGGCGCCTGGGCCAGGCAGTTGGCCAGAGCTGCGCAGCGCTCGACGCGAAGACGCTGCCCGGAGGGGGCGTCCCACAGGACGAGACCTTCCACCGATCCCGGGGCCCCGCGGGCGGCGTTGGCGGTCACGGCGCCCACCACCTGGGTGCGGTTGAGCCAGACCAGGTCGTTGATCCAGAGAATGCCGCCGCCGCCTGCGAGCAGGGGCAGGCTGGCGCCGGTGGCCGTGTCGAACTGCCCGCTGCACAGGCCTTGGGGAACGAACGTCAGGATCCGGTCGCCAGTCGGGCTCAACCGCACCAGGCTGACCGCCATAGGTAACGTGATCGCGCGTGACTCCTCAACCATCTCCCCGGTTCGGCGCAGAAGGCTTATTTGCGAGGCCAGATTGCCCGACTTCACGGCGGCGGCCACACCGCCATCTGCGCTGGCGGCCGCGAGCCAGGCGCCCGGTTCGTTCCTGAACCAGGCTGGCGCGGAAGGGTCCGCTCCCAACCGGAAGGAGGCCATGCCGGACCCCGTTGTGCGGCCCAGACAAAGCGAGCTTCCGCCCACAAACGCCGCCGTGGCGCCTCCCGGCAGTGTCCATTTCGGCTGCTCGCCGGAGAGCGCCCAGGTTTTGGAAACGTGGCCGGTGATGATCATCTCGTCCGTCAGCGGATGGATGCGCAGGCTCTCGGCCTGGCTGACCCCGCCCAGGACCGATTGCAAATGGGTGCCCGTTTCCGCATCCCAGACTTTGATGGACTGCCGCTGGCCTTCCCCGTCGGCAACTGTCACGAAACGGCGGCCGTCCGCCGTGAAGGCCAGGAACCGGATGATATTTTGGTGAGCCGGCCTTTCAAACACGGTATGGCCATCTTTCAAGTCCACCGCCTGCACGTAACCGTCTTTGTCGCCAAAAACCACCGACTGGCCGCCCGGCCGCACCGCCAGCGCATAGGTTGAGCTGCGGATCGGGCACAAATGTTTCAGGATGCCGCCGCTGGCGGGATCGAGGACAATGAGTTCGGCCCCGTGCGTGGCTATGATCCGCTTTCCCGCGGGATCGAACACCGCCCGCGACGAGGATTTCAAGGTCCATAACAGCCGCCCGGCCGCCGCCTCCCAAAGACATGCCTGGCCATCGATGCTGCTGGACTGCAGCAACTGTCCGCCATCCGCCGAAAATTCCAGCAGGTCCGTCTCCGGAGCCTCCCATTCCACCAGCAGCCTGCCCGCGCGGAGGTCGTAAATGGCCAGGCCGCCTTGGCCCAGGCTGCCGGCCGCTATCCGCAGACCGTCCGGCGATATGGCCAGGCCGCGCTGGTAAAACGCCTGGCGCTGCCTGGGCGTGGTTTGGATCTGGGCGAGGGTCTGCCCGGTTTTGGCTTCGACCAGGGCGATGCCTCCGCCTGCCTCCGCCACGGCAAACACCCCCGGCAGGAGGGGATGGGCGGCGGCGCCGATCAAAAGCCGGGACAAGGTCGTCAGCGAAGTGTCGGCGTGCGCCAGGAGGTAGTTCCAGGTTCCGTCGCGCAGGTCCAGCGGCACCGCCTCCAGGGCGGCCTTCATGGCGGACCCGTTTTGTTCGCGATAGGCGGCCTCAGCCAGGGCGGTCTGGGCTCCGGCCAGAGCCCGGCGGGTATTCTCCTGTTCCCGCAGCGCGGCCTGGGTGCTGGCGTCGGCCTTTTGCCGCTGGCCGTCCGCAATTTTCTTTTGAGCCAGGGCGGCGAGGCGCGCCTGGTCGGCGATGTCCCGCTCGGTTTTGATGCGGATGATCCCGTAGGTGGCCAGGCCGAGCCCCAGGACCAAAGCCGCCAATACCGCCCCGGTGGCCGCAAAGACCGCCTTGTGGCGGCGAAAGGCCTTCTGCAGGCGATAGACGGCGGTTGGGGGACGGGCCAGAACGGGTTCGTTGTTCAAATACCGGCGGAGATCCATCGCCAGGCCATTGACCGTGTCGTAACGACGGGTCCGGTCCTTTTCCAGGCACTTCATCACGATCCAGTCCAGATCTCCCCGCAGGCTGCGAGCCAGCTTTGAGGGGTCGCAGCGCTGCGCCCGGGCCACGGTTTGGAGGTCGCCCAAAGCCAGGGCGTTCAAGCACATGCTGGGGCGGGGCGGCTCCACCTCGCGCAGCGCCAGGATGAGTTCCTCGATCCCCTTTTTCAGCAACGCCTGGCTGTCCAGCGGCGTCCGGCCGGTCAGTAACTCGTAGAGCACCACCCCCAAGCTGTAGATGTCGCTGCGGGTGTCGATATCCACCTCCCGCACTTCCGCCTGTTCCGGGCTCATGTAAGCCGGCGTGCCGAGGAACTGCTCAAACCGCGTGAACAAGGTCTGCTCGGCCAGGTTCCCCTGGGTGGCCTTGGAAATGCCAAAATCGATCACCTTCGGCACCGGCGCGCCGTCACTCAGCGCCACCAGTATGTTGGACGGTTTGATGTCCCGATGGATGAGTCCCTTCTGGTGGGCGTGCTGAATGGCGCCGCACACCTGCACCAGCAGTTCGAGGCGCGCGCGCAGGGGCAGCTGCCGCTCGTCGCAGAACCGGGTTATTCGCACGCCGTGGACCAGCTCCATCACGAAATACGGCCGCCCGGTGGCCGTGGCGCCGGCGTCAAAAACTTTGGCGATGTGCGGATGGTCCATGACCGCCAGCGCCTGCCGCTCCGCCTCGAACCGGGCGATGACCTGTCTGGTATCCATGCCCAGTTTGACCACTTTCAGCGCCACCCGCCGCCGCACCGGCTCAACCTGTTCCGCCATGTAAACCATCCCGCACCCTCCTTCACCGATTTTCTCCAGAAGCTGGTAGCGGCCCAGCCGTTCCCCCACTTTTTCTTCCAGAACCGTGGCTGACCCGCCCGCGTTTTGTTCCGGCGGGGGTGGATTGGCCGCCTGGGAATTGGGGGGGCCGGCCAGAAAGTCCCCGGCCTGGCCCAAAGCGGAGAGCAGCCCCTGCACGCGGGCCAGCAGGGCGGAGTCGTCCCCGCACGCCTGCCGCAAAAACTGCTGGCGCTCTTCCGCAGTGGCCCGATCCAGGGCCTGCTCGAAGAGTTCCTTTTCCTGCCGCGGATCAGTCATGGCATCCGTAGTTTACTATTTCCCATCCATACGCTTTAACCGCCCGCTTTGGGCCAGATATTTCCGTTGCCACCGTCCGCCCCCGGGGCCCGGCGGGATGCCCGCTCAAGCGGAGCCGGTCAGTTCCCGGTACAGCCAGGCCCGGGCATAGGCCCAAGTCCGCTTGGCGGTCCTTTCCGAAAGCCCCAGTAATTGGGCCGCCTCCACGTTGGGCAGGCCGGCGAAGAACCGCAGCTTGATCAATTCGGCGCTGAGGGGGTCGTGGGCGGCCAGCTTGTCCAGCGCTTCATTCACCGCCAGCACCAGGTCATCATCCCCGGGCCCGGGCAGGTTGAAAGCCTCCAGGTTGACGCGCTGCAAACCGGCGCCGTGCCGGAGGCGCCCTTTCCGCCGCGCCCGGTCCACCAGGATATGGCGCATGGCTTCGGCGGCCGCCGCGAAGAAATGGGCGCACCCCGCCCACTCGGGGTTGGGGGAACCCGCCAGGCGCAGGTAAGCCTCATGCACCAGCGCGGTGGGCTGCAAGGTATGGCCGGGGGGTTGGCCGGCCATTTTCTGCGCCGCCAGTTTGCGCAACTCTTCATAAACCAGCGGCAGCAATTCATCCGCGGCTTGGGCCTCGCCCCGCTGCACCCGGTCCAGGATTCTCGTCACCTCGCTCATTCCGCATTCCTCGCCGCAACCGTTGTGGAAGATGCTTTAACCTCCGGAGGGCCGGAGAGGGCATCCAGGCTGCTCCCGGGCCCGGGCCCGGGCCACCGGTCTGAACCGGAAAAACGGCCTGCCTCCAGCTTTTGCCACTTCGCCCGGTTCCGCCAGGGTGTTTTGCATTAATTCCTGCTACCTTCTGAGCCGCGTTCCCGCCTTGGGCAAGACGGTGATTGCGCCGGAGGTTTTTGCGCCAGACGGCCAGCCACCCCCATCTCCCGCGCCAGCTTGAAACCGGCCAATAACCTTTGCCTGTCCCAATAATATCCACCCGGCACGCTGGAGCCATTTGCAGGGTCACGGCTGAAACCGGCGGGACGCAATTCCGCCATGGCCAACTGCGCCGAACTCCGCAATCTCTGCGGCCAAATCCTGCGCCGGCGTTTGGCGCCTATCCTTTCCCCATCACCGGGCTCCGGTAATCATGCCTCAGTCCTGCCCCAGCAGCTTGAAAGATCCAATATCCGGGCAAATGGCTGCTTGCTGCAAATAATTGTCCAAAGTGCCGGCGTCCTGGGTTTGTTGGAGCGCCGCCCGCAAGGAATCCGGAATAGCCGTAAACCGGGCCTGCAAAACCCGTAAAATCGCCGACTGCAGACTACGGATTTGGCCTTTCTGCCAGCCTTCTTGCTGGCCTTTCTGCCAGCCTTCTTGCTGGCCCTTCTGCCAGCCTT
>CAIMWS010000414.1 GCA_903845125.1 uncultured Verrucomicrobiota bacterium | reverse complement strand
GAATGCGCGGCTCCAGCACCTCCAGATCAAAGCGATTATTCATCCGCCCCGCCTGAAGGTTGCCTCGCCACCACACGTTGTCCACATGGGTTCATGCACACCAAGCCGCCGACTAGGGTCCACCCCATTATCGGCAGCTTTTGAGAGACCTAAATTAATATTTTACAAACTGCTATTAGCCGCCTTCTGCTTCCCCCTCAAAAAACCCTTCCCAACGCACAGCAGAACCGGCCGACAATTCAAAACTACTACTTCTCAAAACTGATCTGCGTTACGCGATAAAACTCCCACACTCCAGCGTCCCGTGCAATAAAAATCGTAATAAAAAATCCCTACAAACCGTTGTAAGCCAAGGACTACAAGAAACTCGACCCAATGACGAGCCTCGTCAGAAACAGCTTACAAAAAATGTAGGCAACGGCTTACAAATCGCCCTTCTACCGGCAATTATCTTCAAAATCCGGCTCATTTAATATTAGGTTTTCCCATTGTGGATACTGGTTCCTGTGTCCGGTTTTTTCCCTGGATTGGAGTTGGAAATCGCTCCTTCAAGAAAAATTTTGCCTCTTTCGGGAAATCCTGCAGAGTTTTTCATCAATGGACGTGAATCAGCCATAAGATGTTTTCTAAAGTATTCTTAAAGTATTCATAAGCAACGATATATAGCCTGTAAATATCCACTGAATTGGGGTTTCGTTCCCAGCTAAAATGCCGTTGGCTTCGAGCACCAACGCACGCGCCCCGGGCTTTGAACGCCTGTGATTTGCCCCTTTTTCACACGTCCGTGCGTAACAAACCCAATTTGATTCAATTAATTCGCCCACAGGTATCCCGGAAAAAGGCTGAACTCAAAACCCATGGCCCAGAAAAGAAACGTGGTTTACCGCAACTTCCTGGAATTGTAGTCGTAAATCCGCGACATCAACGTTCTTTTCAAACGCCCAAGCATCCTTTAAATTTGTGTCGTGAAATACCAAAATCCTTTACCCAAGCGCCTTCCTGATACAGGCAAGAACCAGGAATCCAACTGCCAGGAACTTATCCGGAATACCAATTCAGCCATGAATCGCCGGGAATTCTGCAACCTCTCCTTGGGAGCCGTTGCCGCTGGCCTGGCCGGATCCGCCTTGGCCAGCATGGATGAAAAGGAGGCCAAACCCACCGCTAAACCGGCCCGGAAGTGGGAGCTTTTCGTCGTTCAGCACTCGCATATCGACATTGGATTCACCGACCGGCAGGAGGTCATTGCCGATTATCATCGGCAGTTTATTCGGCAAGCGGTGGAAATGGCTTTATCGGAAAAGCAAAAATCACGACATCCGGATTGCCGTTTCAAATATACCATTGAAGGCTTTTGGTCCTTGGAGCAATTCCTCCGCTCAGCCTCGGTTGAGGAGCAAACTCAACTGGTGAAGGCATTGAAATCGGGCCAAATTGAACTGACCGCCGGCTATTTCCATATGACCGAGTTGCTGGACGAGGGCCCGCTCCGGGCCACCCTCCAACCGGCGCAAAGATTTGCCCAAAAGGAAGGAATCCCGTTAAGCACCCTAATGGGCTGCGACATCAATGGATTTTCCTGGGGATATTGCGACCTGCTGGCAGAAGCCGGGGTGAAATACCTTTCCATGAACATCAACACCCATCATGGAGGGGTGCCCTTTGGCAAACCTCTGACCCCCTTTTATTGGGAATCCCGCTCTGGAAAGCGAATCCTGGTTTGGAACGGTTTGGCCTATCACCGGGGAAATGTCCTGGGCCTGATGGGCTATTTTTCCCCGGACACAGATTTGGGCATTCCCGGTCTGGATCTGCCGGCCAGGCACCGATATGAGGAGGTCCGGGATACGAGCTTTGCGGAACGCAAGCTGTTGCCCACCCTGGCACATTTGGAGAAGTCGGGGTATCCGTTTTCCTTTTTGCCCATTATGGGCAATGCGATTTATACCGATAACGGCCCGGCGGGGGATGGTTATTGCGACATTTTGGCACAGTGGAATGCGCGTTTTGGGGATCGCATCCATATCCGGACCGCCACTTTGGAAGAATTCTTCCATTATTTGGAAAAAACAGTTCCGGATATCCCGGTTTGCCGCGGTGATTGGACCGATTGGTGGTCCGATGGCGTGGCCGCCACCCCGGTGGATACTGCCATTTTCCGCAATGCCCAGCGAAACCGCAACCTGGTTTGCCTGCTGGATCCGGGAAAACGGGTGATTCCTGGCGTGCGCATCGAAGCCATTGATCACAAACTCGCCTTGTATGCGGAGCATACTTTCGGTTATTCCGATACCGGAAGTCCATCCCTGCTGACCCACCAGGTTTTCCTGCGAAAAACCATGCATGCGGTGGAGGCCGACACCCTGGCTGGCCGAGCTTTGGATGATTTGTTACGCCACCGGGGACAAGGTGAATTCCGGCCGGATCGGCCCATGACTTACACAATCATTAACCCGCTTCCCCACCCGGTGAAGGCGGCAGCCTCCCTGCCCTTGGATTACTGGGAGCATAACGTTACTGCCGGCGGTTTGCGGGTTTTGGATTCAAAGGGTCAGAGCCTGCCCTCCCAATTGATCCCTGCCCCACGCGGCCAGGCAGCGATCACTTTGGTTGATCTAGGGCCAAATTCTGAGGTGCAGGTCCGCATTGAACCTTTTAAGACAGCCAAGCCAGCCGATAATAATTCGACTGAAGGATTTGAAAATGCGTTCTACCGGGCCCAGTGGAGTTCCGAAAAAGGCTGGTTCAGCCTGGTCGAAAAAACCACCGGCAAGGAGTTATTGGCGCCGGGAAATCCGGCCATGGGCTGCCCGGTTTACCAAGTTTACCCAAAGGGTGACCGCGGATCGGCCGCCGGTTTTGGGTATCGGAAACGGACCATCCCGAAAAGCCAAACCACAACCGGCCGATGCCTCGGCGTGCGGAGGATACAAACCGGCCCGGTTTTTGAGCGCTGGGAATTCAGGTTTGAAGTTCCCGGAACCACCAGTTTCATCCTTTTGGCGACCTGTTACCATCAACTTCCCCAGATCGAATTGGCAGTGCAAGTGACAAAAACCGACATCACCGATCCCGAAGGCCTTTATGTCTGCTTCCCCCTCGGGGTGGAAGACTGCACTTGGAATTTGGATAAAACCGGGGGGCCAATCCGCCCGGGAATCGACCAATTGCCTGAAACCTGCTGCGATTACTATTGCCTCCAGTCCGGAATTGTCCTGGCTGGCAAAAAGCTGGGGGTTGCCTGGACCACCTTGGACGCCCCACTGGTTCATCTGGGAAAAATCCGGCTGTGGGATTATTCCACCCACATTGAGCCAAACGGCCCGATTTACTCCTGGCTCACCAATAATAAATGGGAAACTAATTTTCGCCTGAGTTGCGGTGGCCGTTTTGAATTCAGGTATTTAATCCAAGCCGGACCCGATTTGGCGGACACCACCAAGGCACTTTCAGTTTGCCGGGGATTGGCGATCCCTCCGGTCGTCGTTCGCGGTTAGCCACAGGTATCTAGTGTACTATAGAGTGCCGGGGTCCACTAGGTCCAAAGCCCCGGATACCACGTCCCAAGCTGGTTTTTGGTCTTTGCTTCGGAAATGACCGTAGAAAACGCCATAGAAGCGGTTTACTCTATATTACTATAGCAGTGTGATCCCAAACATCCGAAATGATCCAAATGAAAAAACGGCAATGCGTCCACCCATGGAAATTGAGCGGTCCTTGGTTGATTGGTTTGGCATTAACTTTAACGGGTTGGTTGGGAGCTGGCCAAACCACCAGTTTAGCAGGTGAGCCGCGCAGTTTTTCCGGCATCTATCCGCATCTGGCCACGTTCAATGATGAAAACGAATGTGGGACTGGTGCGGTGGTTCCCTGGGCGGACCGGCTATGGGTGATCAGCTACGCCCCCCACAAACCGAACGGTTCCAGCGATAAATTGTATGAGATAACGCCCGATCTCCAGCAAATCATCCACCCGGAAAGCGTGGGAGGCACCCCGGCCAACCGGATGATCCATGCGGAATCCAAGCAATTGTTCATCGGGCCTTATGTGATCGATGCCGAACGGAGAGTTCGGGTGCTTTCGCCAAAGGTCATGCCGGGGCGCTTGACAGGAGCTGCGAGGCATTTGACGGATCCAAACGGCAAAATTTACCTAGCCACCATGGAGGAAGGTTTTTACGAGGTTGATGTCCAAAACTTAAGCGTCCGGACGCTTTACCCGGATATTCAGGATCAAAACTCCGGTTTGGGGGCCAATCTTCCTGGTTACCACGGCAAAGGACTTTACTCCGGCCAGGGGGTTCTGGTTTACGCCAACAACGGCGAGCGAAGCGCTGAAGCCTTGCGGAATCCCAAAACCACCTCCGGTTCGCTTTCGGAATGGGACGGCAAAACCTGGCGGGTGATCCGGCGCAACCAGTTCACGGAAGTCACCGGGCCAGGGGGCCCGGCTGGCAACCGGAATCCCGGTTCTGACCCGATTTGGAGTATCGGCTGGGATCACCGCTCGCTGATCCTGATGCTGCGCGACCAGGGAATTTGGCACGGTTTCCGCCTGCCCAAAGCGAGCCATTGTTACGATGGCGCGCATGGCTGGAATACCGAATGGCCGCGCATCCGGAACGTCGGAACCGAAGACCATCCGGATTTCCTGATGACTATGCATGGCATGTTTTGGAGGTTTCCGGAGACCTTCAGCACCGGGAACCGGGTGGGAATCCGCCCCCGTTCGAGCTATCTCAAAGTCATAGGCGACTTCTGCCGGTGGGATAACCGGCTGGTTTTCGGCTGCGATGACACCGCCAAAAGCGAGTTTTTAAACTCCCGCAAAGCCAAGGGCCGGCTGGCAGCCCCTGGCCAATCGCAATCGAACCTCTGGTTCACCGAGCCCAATGACTTGGATACTCTCGGTCCAACGACCGCCAGCGGAGCCGTCTGGCTCCAGGATTCGGTGAAGGCTGGGGAATATTCCGAGCCGTTCCTGTTCGCGGGATGGGATCAACGAAGCGCTTTCCTGGTGAATGACGGGGACGAAGAGCAGGTTTTTGAACTTACCGCGGATCACCAAGGCAATGGGCAGTGGAAGTTCCTGCACCAGATAGCGGTGCCAAGGCATGGTTCCGCCTGGTTGGAATTTGCCAAATCCGAACCAGGGGAATGGATTCGTGCCCGCACCTTGCGTGGCGCATCCTCCATCTCTGTGGTTTTCACTTACAGCCAGCCGGCCGCTTCCTTCCCGAAACCGGATGCGCGATTCAAAGGATTGGCGACGGTCCAGGATGCAAATTCGCAAGGGGGACTGTTGCTCACCACCGATAATAACCGGCGCACCCTTTTGGTGGCGGCCATGCGGTCTTCAACTGAAGCCGTGGTTGATGCGGGGGATTACGAGCTGGGAACCGATATGGTTCTGCGCCCGGTGGGAAAAAACCCAATCCTCCCTGCAATACGGCAGCAAACCGCCATACCTCGCAATGTCTTGACCGTGGACAAAGCCTCGGTGCTGGTGGTGGATGACCAAGGCCGGCGCTGGCGGTTGCCGAAAGGCGATCCGGCTTTCGACTCGCTGACCACCAACGGCTTATGCCGCTTGATGCGCGAGGTATGCACCGAGCGAGACTTATTCAACTGCCAGGGAACTTTCTATGAATTACCCGCCGAAAACGCCGATGGCTTCGCCAAAGTGCGCCCGATTGCCTCCCACAACCTGCGTTTGATGGACTATTGCTCCTACCGCGGCTTGCTGATTTTGACTGGCATCCGGGAAACCGGCGACAACCCCCATATGATCCGTAGCCAGGATGGCCAAGCAGCCATTTGGGCGGGCGCGATCGACGACCTTTGGCGGTTGGGCAAACCGGTTGGCCGCGGAGGCCCTTGGAAAGAGAGTGAAATCAAGGCGGGAATCCCTTCCGATCCCTATCTTTGCGCAGGGTATAGTGAAAAATGCCTGGAGCTATCCCATCAATCCCCAGATAAAATTAACGTTATCGTGGAAGCGGATCCAACCGGCAACGGTCCATGGATCAAATACCAAACCATCGAAGTCCCACCCGGGAAAACGATCCTTCACCGTTTCCCAACGGCCTTCCAAGCCCGATGGCTCCGGTTTTCCGCCGATCGAAATACGCAGGCGACCGCCTGCCTCATTTACCAATAACCTTGAACGGACAGGGGCCTGAGGTTTACCTTAAACCGTGTCCGTGCATAGGGTCAGTCGTGCTGTCTGGATCTTTTTGGGCAAGACCTTCGTCATTCGCCGCACATCCCGGTCAGGTCGGGATTCGCGGCGCACGGATCGCCTTGCGCGAAAATCGGCGGCACCACCAGTTCCTTCCCCGATGCACAGGCAGTGCCAAGGCAACGCTATATGAAAATCACCACGCTCCTTCAATTGACACCCACCCTTTTGTTCTGGGCAATTTCTGCGGCCTGCCTCCCCGCCGCCCCCAGGCCGGCTCAAACCGATGTGTTCGTTTCGGGCAAGGATGGGTATTTTACCTATCGCATACCCGCCATTGAAACGGCTCCGGATGGCTCCTTGCTGGCCTTCGCCGAAGCCCGAAAATACAACCTCGATGATCCCGGCTTTGGAAAACAGGATATCGATCTGGTCTTAAAACGAAGCACCAATAACGGTGCCACTTGGTCCCCCATGAAGGTCATTGAGGACGCGGGGGAACTGTGGTCAGCCGCCAACCCGGCCACCTTGGTGGATCGCGCGGAACGCTGCGTCTGGGTTTTTTACCTGCGTGCCAGGCCGGAACGTAGCACCGACACCTCCCGGCCTGGCACCGACGATATGCAGACTTTGGCCCGATGGAGCAAGGACAACGGGCTGACGTGGTCAGAACCAAAGGATCTCACCGCCGTGGCCCGGGATCTGAAAGACCCCCATTGGCGGGCCAGCGTTCCCGGTCCGGGCGGGGCGATCCAAACCCGAAAAGGGCGCCTGGTGGTGCCGGTTTGGAAAACCCCACCGGCCAATTTTGTGATTTTTTCGGACGACCACGGGCAAACCTGGCGCCGGAGCCAAATGGTACCCGGCAAACCAGCCGGGGATGAAAACCAGGTGGTGGAGCTGGCCGATGACCGTTTATTGATGGATATCCGGCAAAATGCCGGGCCCAACCGCTGGTTTGCTGAAAGCGCGGACGGGGGCCAAACCTGGTCCGATCCACGCGCAGGCATCACCGTCACCCCGGTGGCCTGCGCCATCGAGCGGTTTACTCTCACAAATGGCGACCAAGGCCGGAATCGCCTGGTTTGGACCGGCCCGGCGGGGCCGGACCGCCGCCGGCTGGTGATCCGCACCAGCTACGATGAAGGCCGGTCTTTTACGAACGAACGCCCCATCACGGACGAATACGCCGCCTATTCGGATCTGTCCATTCTGAGGGACCATTCGGTGGGTGTCTTATGGGAAAGAGGGTCGAAACAAGGTTACGAGGCGATTACCTTCACCCGGCTGGATTTGCCTTTTATCGAGCCGGAATCAACTTCCCAGCCCAAACCGAAGTGAGGATCCCCCCCCGGCCGCCAAACCTCGGGCCGCAGATCTAAAACCACGCCTGGCGAAGGCGCAGCAATTTCGTCAGACGTCAGATTACTTGAACTCCCGGCGCAGACTATGCGATCTGGAGTCTTTCAACCGATAAAAAGTCGAAAATAATTCCCCAATTCTTCTCCGGAATCTCGCATTGATGAGTGAGGGCCGAAATGGGCCGTGAACGACCGACTCTGAATCAAATTATGGACGCAACATCGATGCGTGAAACTGCCATTTTTAATGCCGCTCGCAAGCTGCCGCCCGGGGAACGGGCTTCCTATCTCGAGGGGGCCTGCGCGGGCGATGCTCTTCTGCGGCAGCAGATTGAGGAACTGCTGAAGGCGGACGAGTCGGCGAGCGCTTTCCTCCCGGAGCTGGCGGCCGGAGCCGGGGAAGCGCCCGATCCCAGCGCAACCCTCCGTGTTCCCCGGCCGCCATTTGAACAGCTGGGCGACAAAATTGGCCGCTACAAGCTGATGGAGCAGATCGGCGAAGGTGGCTGCGGGGTGGTTTATGTGGCCGAGCAAACCGAGCCGGTGCGGCGCCGGGTCGCACTAAAGGTAATTAAACTGGGCATGGACACCCAGCAGGTCGTGGCCCGGTTTGAGGCGGAGCGGCAGGCGCTGGCGATGATGGATCATCCGAACATCGCTAAAGTGCTCGACGCGGGCACCACCCAGGCTGGCCGGCCGTATTTCGTGATGGAACTGGTGCGCGGCATCCGCATCACCGAGTACTGTGATCAGGCAAACCTCACCACCAAGGATCGGCTCGACCTGTTCATCAAAGTTTGCCAGGCGATCCAGCATGCCCACCAAAAGGGGATCATCCATCGGGATGTCAAGCCATCGAACATCCTGGTGACCCTGCACGATCCCGGCGCGCCGGGAGTGCCCAAAGTGATCGACTTCGGCATTGCCAAGGCCACCGAGGGGCGTTTGACCGAGGCCACCGTTTACACGCAGTTGCACCAGTTCATGGGGACACCGGCCTACATGAGTCCCGAGCAGGCCGAAATGAGCGGGCTGGACATTGACACGCGCTCGGACATCTACAGCCTGGGCGTGTTGCTCTACGAACTGCTGGCCGGGAAAACTCCCTTCGATGCCAGGGAGCTGATGGCCTTGGGCCTCGATGCGATGCGGAAGACCCTCCGGGAAAAGGAACCGCCGCGCCCGAGCACCCGCCTGGCAACTCTTCAAGACGCGGAACTCACCACCACGGCCAGGCGCCGCTCGGCCGACACCTCAAAACTCCTCCACCAACTCCAAGGCGACCTGGACTGGATCGTGATGAAGTGCCTGGAGAAGGACCGGGCGCGCCGTTACGAGACGGCCAATGGATTGGCGGCGGACTTGAAGCGGCATCTGGACAACGAGCCGGTGACCGCCCGCCCGCCCAGCACGGCTTACCGTTTCCAGAAGGCTTTTCGGCGGAACAAGCTGGTTTTCTCCGCGGCGGCAGCCGTGGTGGCGGCCCTGGTTCTCGGGGCTGCCGCCAGCACCTGGCAGGCGGTCCGCGCGCGACGGGCGGAGCGGGAACAGATCCAACTGCGGGAAGTGGCTGTCCAGGCGCTGGCTGGGGAGAAAGAGCAGCGTACCCAGGCCGAGACGGAGCGGGAAAGGGCCGAGGCGCAGTCGCGCAAAGCCACGGAGGGCGGGCAGCGGGCGGAGCGAGCGTTGTATGCGGCCAATATGAGCCTGGCGCAGCAGGCCTGGGAGCGAAACAAGGTCGGACGCATCAGGGAATTGCTCGCCGAGACGGCCACCAACGCGCAACGGGGGTTCGAGTGGAATTACTGGCAACGGCAGACCCACCTCGAGCTGTTCACCCTCCGCGGGCACGATGCCGGGGTCATGTCGTTGGCCATTTCTCCGGACGGCCAGCGGATCGCCACTGGCAGTTTTGATAACTGGGCGGAGACGGTTCCGGCGGCCAAATTATGGGATGCGGCCAGCGGCAAGGAACTGCTGACCATGCGAGGGCATGCCGGCGGGGTTATTGCTCTGGCTTTTTCCCCGGATGGGAAGCTCATTGCCACCGGCAGTTGGGATGGCACCGCCAAGGTCTGGGAGGCGGCGGCTGGCAAGGAACTGTTCACCCTCCGGGGACATGGTCTGCAAGTCTGGTCGGTGGCATTTTTCCACGATGGCCAGCGGATCGCCACGGCCAGTGGGGACACCGCCTGCGTGTGGAACATGGACCGCCGCCAGGAATTGCTCACCATCCCCAGCGCCAGGATTTTTTGTCTGGCCCTTTCGCGGGACGGCCAATGGATTGCCACCGGCAGCTCGGACGGGACGGCCAGGGTGTGGGAGGCAACCACCGGCAAGGAACGGTCGGTTTTCCGAGGCCACCATGCGGATGTTCGCTCCATTGCCTTTTCTCCAGACGGCCTGCAGATCGCCACCGGCAGCTTCGAAGGCACGGCCAAAGTATGGGAGACGGCCAGCGGCAAGGAACTGTTCACTCTCCGGGGGCACAGCGATTGGGTGGTTTCGGTGGCCTTTTCGCCCGATGGCCACCGGATTCTCACGGCCGGCCACGATCAGACCGCGCGGATGTGGGAGGCGTCCAGCGGCAAAGAGCTTTTCACCATCAAGGGGCACAGCGAAGCGGTCCGGGCGGTGGCCCTTTCCCCGGATGGACAGCGGTTCGTTACGGCCAGTTTTGATAAAACCGCCAGAGTGTGGAACGCGGCCGGCGGGAAAGAACTGACCCTGGAAGGGCACCAGGATCGTATCCGTTCCCTGGCCTTTTCCCCGGATGGACAGCGGATCGCCACCGGAAGTTATGACCAAACCGTGAAGGTATGGGAGGTGGCCAGCGGCAAGGCTGTGCTCACCCTCCAGGGCCATGGCGCCCGCATCCGGGCGGTGGCCTTTTCTCCGGATGGCCAGCGAATTGTCACCGGCGGATGGGATGGCGTCGCCAAAGTCTGGGATGCGGCCCAGGGCCGGCCGCTGGCCTCTCTTCAAGGCCACGGCAACTGGATTAATTCCGTGGCCTTCTCTGCCGATGGCCAGCGGATTCTTACCGGCAGTGCGGATGCGACCGCCAGGTTGTGGGAGGCCGGTAGCGGCAAGGAACTGCTCACTTTCAAAGGGCACGCGGAGGCGGTCATGTCCGCCGCCTTTTCCCCGGATGGACAGCGGATCGCCACCGGGAGCGGCGATGGGACGGCCAAGGTCTGGGACACGGCTGGCGCCCTGGAATTGTTTACCCTCAAAGGACACCGGGACTGGGTGAACTCCGTGGCCTTTTCGGCGGATGGCCAACGGATCGTCACCGGGAGCGGCGATGGGACAGCCAAAGTCTGGGCATCGGTTGGCGGCCAGGAACTATTCACCCTCAAAGGGCACGGCGCTGAAGTTACCTCCGCCGCCTTTTTCCAGAATGACCAGCGGATTGTGACCGGCAGTTGGGATGGGACAGCCAAACTATGGGAAGCGGTCAGCGGTGAGGAACTGCTCAGCTTCGAGGGGCATCGGGATGGGGTTCTGTCGGTGGCGGTTTCCCCGGATGGCCAGCGCATCGCCACCGCCAGCTGGGATCAGACAGCCAAGCTGTGGGAGGCGGCGACCGCGCGCCAGATCGCCGACTGGCAGCGGGAGGAAAAAACGGCTGATGAACGGTTGCGGCTGGAGTTGGCGGCGGCAGCCGAACACGAGCGGGCACTCCAGGCCCGGGATCCCGGGGCGATCCAGCAGTGGCTCCTGCTCGCGCCGATGGGTGCTGAGGCCGGATCCACCGCCGAGGCCCTGGAGAAGGAGCAGATTCCCCAGGAAGCCCAACTCCGTCCGCGAGCCGGCCAGCAGGTCAACCTCGGCCGGAATGCCTGGGTTTGGCGGGCGGTGCAGCTGAAGGACTATCGGATCAACTTCCATAAACTCCTGGGGGAACCCCCCATCTTCGGTGGCAGCGTCGCCTACTCCGTTTGTTACCTGCGGAGCGAAACGGACCAGGCCGGATTACTTTTAAAAATCGGCTGTGATACGCGGTCCAAAGTCTATCTGAATGGGCGGGAAATCTACCGGGACGATCAGAACGCCGCCTATGTTCCAGACCAGCATGTCGTGGCCGGCGTGCAGCTAAAAGCCGGGCTCAACGTTCTCGTGTTCAAGGTCGTAAGCGGCGTTCGATGGTTGGGCTCGGTTCGGTTCACCGACGCCGCGGGCCAGCCGGTGCCGGGGCTTAAGGTCACGCTCACCCCACCCTGACCAGGTTCCGTCCCGATAAGCCGCATACCTGCCTTGCGGCGGAAAGCGCTGGCCCCGCAGATATTTTTGCCAGGTGAGAAATGCGCCGCGAAACCCGATCTCACCGGGATAAGTGCCGAAGGCCGAAGGTCTTGCGCAACCAGATCCAGTCCGCCTGGCCAGGCCGCTTGCCAGTCCTGCGACAGCCGCCCCAGCCCTCGGTGGCGTATGTGCTACCATGACTTTTGGCACATGACATGGCTGCCATCGGTCTGCTACGGTCCATTCATGACGGAATCAGCGAGCCGGAAGCTAAGCCAGGTTCCAACCCTTGGATTTATTGGAGCGGTTTGGCCTCAGTTATCCCCGAACGACTCACCCTTGCAGCGAAGACAAAAAACCGCGCTTCGGTGGGGGCAACTGGCGGTGGCCTTGATGGTGGGAGCCGCTCTCGGAGGAGCCATGCTGACGGTCAGCAGCAGCAGTCAGGTTATTTGGCTGCTGGGCGCTGGACTGTTGTATATCCTCATCAGCCTCTACGCCATCCGCGATGCCATTGGAGCCATGCTTTCGCCCAAGGGATCCCTGCCCGCCCGGTTGACCGCACCTCAAGTCCGGGCGCGCGCCGTTTTTTCAATCATCGCCCAGCTCGGTCTGGCTTTATGGATTTATTCCGTGTGTGACAACCCCCAGGTGTCGAGCATGCTTTGGTTGATATTGTTACCGCCCGTAGGGCACAGTGTGATCCTTTTGCGCTGGCCGGGGATCACCCTCGTGTGCCTGGCCAGTATGGGAATATTGTTGGTCAACGCCCTGCGCTGCTATGGGACTTGGTTTGTTCCTTATGCCACCTTGGAGTTCACCTTTGCGTTGCTCTTCACCTTGGTCTTTTCCCTGCTGGCGGTCAGTTCCGAAAAATCACGCCACGAAGTCTTATGCCTGGCCGGTGCTTTAACGGAGGCCAACCGGCAACTGCGCGAATATGCCATCCAGGCTGAAGAACTGGCCGCTACCCGGGAACGCAATCGTTTAGCCCGGGAAATTCATGACAGCCTGGGCCATTTCTTGACGGTCATCAATGTCCAGATTGAAGCCGCTCTCAGCTTGGAGCCCAGTGATCCGGCCCGCTCCCGGCATGCGCTGATGCAGGCCCAAAGGCTGACGCAAGAGGGCCTCCAGGAAATTCGCTGCTCGGTGGCCGCTCTGCGATCCTTGCCGCTGGACCATAAGCCTTTAGTGGAAGCCCTGCGCCAATTGGTTGAGGACAGCCGGGCCACCGGCTTATCCACGGAAATGGAGATCCTCGGCGCCATCCGGCCCAACTCGCCCCAGGCCGGTTTGACTTTTTACCGGGCAGCGCAGGAGGGGCTGACCAATGCCCACAAACATGGAGCCGCAACCCATGTTCACCTAACCCTTGATTATCGGAGTGCTTCGCTGATCAAACTGACCATTAAGGACAATGGCAAAGGCGCCACCAATCCTCTGGATACGGCCCACGGTTTTGGCTTGTTGGGCCTTCGCGAGCGGGCTCTGCTGCTGGGCGGTGAAGTCCGCATCCAAACCAGCCCCCAGGGAGGATTCACCTTGGAATTGGAGGTCCCGGCATGAAAGCAGGAGGTGACACCCATCCTCCCTCAGGCCCTGGCCAAGGGGAAAAGATCCGCGTCTTGATTGTGGATGATCAAGCCTTATTCCGGGAAGGATTACGCACCTTGCTGTCGCTCAAAGACGGCCTGGAAATTGTCGGCGAGGCCGCCCATGGCGAAGCGGCCGTGCGATTGGCTGCCACCCTGCGCCCCCAGGTGGTGCTGATGGACCTGCATATGCCGGTGCTGAATGGCGTCGAAGCAACCCGGCGCATTCGCGCCTCCTATCCGGAGTGCCAGGTGATTGCCCTGACCACCTTTGACGATGACGAAGAGGTCTTCGATTCCCTGCGCGCCGGGGCGGCCGGCTATTTGCTGAAAGATACCCCCGCCGATAAGTTGGTCGAAGCGATCCAGGGCGTCGCCCGCGATCAATCGTTTCTCCAGCCTTCCATAGCCGCGAAAGTCGTGGCTGAGTTCAGCCGCTTATCCAAACCGGCGCGTATCGCGCCCGCTCCCCTTGAACCCCTCTCCCAGCGCGAATGTGAAGTGCTGAATGAATTGGCCCAAGGCAAAAGTAACAAGGAAATTGCCCTGGCCCTGAATGTGGCGGAAGGCACCGTCAAAAACCACATGACCAACATCCTGGGCAAACTCGGTGTGCTCGATCGGACCCAAGCCGCCTTGAAAGCCCGTGATCTGGGCATTTTGGAGGGATGATGACTTAAGTCCCGGCCTGCTTCATGGCCAACTATGACTTCCAGCACATTACACCCGCCGCCGCATCCTGCTAGAGTTGGCGCCGATGATACGAAGAACCAAGGTATTGATCGGGTCCGGCGCCATCCTGCTCCTTTTGATCGCCGGGGCGGTTGCCTGGTGGATTCATCATTTCCACCGTTATACACCAGCTGAAATCGCCTTGGACGTCCGCGCGGCGCTGGCCGTCCGCCATCGCCCCCATCCAGCGGTGCAATTTCTCGAAGCTCGCTACGGGACCTTGAAGGAGCCTCAAAACCGCCAGCGGGCATTTTTGGATTTCCTCAATCCAGGCCATATTCAAGGGCTCCAATTAATTGTCAGCCATGCCAAACACGGGGAACAACGAACCGGCATTCAGGATATGGCCCAATGGATTGCCGAGTATCGGCAAACCATGACTTCGGAGGAAAAACAAGCTTTGGGCGCCTATTTTAGTTCCCCTCAAGGCAGCGCCCAATTGCGGCAAGCGACCGGGTTTTACCTGAACCAAAACGTGCAATACCGGGCGCAAGTTGCGGTGGTCATTTCCGAATTGCTCCTGACCATTTCCTCGGTTCAACGTCCCTAAACTCACTATGCAAAATTCACTCCCTCCTTGCTTATTCCCTGGCCCTGGTAATGGGATAAAATGCGGCTTCCCCGCGGCTTCAACCCTCAGGCCACCTCCGGTCATCCTTTCTGGATCAAAGCGCAGCGCGCCCTTCCACCGCATCGCCGGGTTTACCCTGATCGAATTACTGACCGTGATCTCGGTCATCAGTTTGTTGGCAGGCTTGCTTTTGCCAGCGCTCGGGCGGGCCAAAAAGAGCGCGCAAGCTACCGCCTGTCTGAACAATTTGCATCAAATTGGCTTGGCGTTGGAACTTTACATCCAGGACAACCATCATCGCTTGCCCACCTGCGCCATGATTCCCAGCGCCAACACCAACCTCCCGACCATCATGGCCACCCTGCACCTCGGTCCCCAGGGACCGCAGGTTTTCAAATGCCCCGCGGACCGGACCCTCTTTCAAACCGAGAAAACCAGTTACGAGTGGAACTGGTTTCTCAACGGGGCCTCCTATGACCGTCCCCAGGATTGGTCCCCGGAAACACAAGTCATCGTCGATTCGATTTTTGGAGGCAGAATGACTACGCCCCTCATGGGCGATGCTGAAGCCTTCCACGGTGCCAGCGGGATTTGGTCCGGGAAAAATGCCCTCTATTTTGAAGGCCGCGTCCAAAAAGCAAAGCGTTCCGGATTCTGAAGTAGGCCCCGGTTCCGCCACCGGGTGCCGCGGCCTGCCAATGCCCGCTCAAATCTGCTCGCCTTTTGGCCGGGGTTCATGAATATTTCCTCCATAATCCAGTTAAACATGAAATTTATGACTACCAAACGTTTGCCAATCGCGGGCGCGGAGCAGAATCTTTCGCGGCGCCATTTCCTCAAGCATTCCTCTCTCCTGGCCGCCGGCGCGGCGGTGGCGGCGGAGGCCCCCTTTGTGATCACCAGCCACGCCGCCGCCGATGATCCCATCCGGATCGGCGTGATCGGCTGCGGCGGTCGCGGCACCGGTGCCGCGCTCGACGCGCTGGGCGCGGCCACCAAGGTCATCTACCCCCGCGCCGGCTACCACACGGAGGATGTGGCTCAGGGCGCCCGCCTGGAACAAAAAAACCTGCGGATCGCAGCCCTGGCGGATTTGTTCCCGGACCGGCTCGGCCGCTGCCGCGCCCAGTTGAAGAAACTGGACATGGAGATCCCCGATGACCAGTGCTTCTCCGGTTTCGACGCCTATAAAAAACTCCTGGCCATCCCCGAGATCAATTACGTGATCCTCGCCACCCCGCCCCATTTCCGGCCCCAGCATCTGTATGCCGCCATCGAGGCCGGGAAGCACGTGTTCATGGAAAAACCAGCTGCGGTGGACGCCCCCGGCGTACGGCTGGTCATCAAAGCCGGCGAATTGGCCAAGGAAAAAAAGCTGGGCATCGCCGCCGGCACCCAGCGCCGCCACGCCCTGAGCTACCCCGAGACAATCAAGCGCATCCACGACGGTGCCCTCGGGGAGTTGATCTATGGTCGGTGCTATTGGAATGGCGGCGTCATCTGGGTGATCGAGCCCCAGCCGGGCTGGTCCGATATGGAATGGCAGTGCCGGAACTGGAACTATTTCACCTGGCTGGGCGGCGACCACATCGTGGAGCAGCACGTCCACAACCTGGACATCATGAACTGGGTGTTCAACGCCCATCCCATCAGCGCCTACGCCATGGGCGGCCGCCAGGCCCGCCCCAACCGGAATTACGGGCACATTTACGATCATTTCGCCGTGGAATTCGAGTATCCCAACGGCGTCCGGATGTTCAGCCAGTGCCGCCAGATGGAGCATTGCCAGGACCGCGTGGAGGAGTCCGTCGTCGGTTCCCTCGGCACGAGCAACTGCCATAATTACATCGGCCTCAAGAACGGCGGCGGCTGGAAATTCCCGGGCGGCGATGGCAACGCCTACCGCCTGGAGCACGCCAACCTCATCCGGAGCATCCGCGCCGGCACGCCCCTCAATGAGGCCCGCAACATCGCGGAAAGCACCCTGGCGGGCATCATGGGCCGCGACGCCGCCTACAGCGGCCAGCTCGTGAAATGGGACACGCTCCTCGATTCGGAAAAACGCCTCGGCCCCGATAAATACGAATTCGGCCCCCTGCCGTTCCCGGACGTCCCCGCCCCGGGCAATTACAAGGTTTAAATCACTCCTTCCACTTCTGGGCGCGGCGCTTGGCGGCCAGCAGGCGCCCAGCGGTGGAATCGGTGGCTGGCTGCGGGCCCGGCTTCGCGTCCGCGGCCGGGGGGCCGGCCGGGGATTGGACCGGCAAAACCACCGTGGGGCCGGCCGCGCCGGCGGGTGCCTCCGCCGGCTTTTGCGGGCGGAACAGCTCGGGCCGGGGCTGGGCGGCGGGGCCGGTGGTATCGGTGCGCACCCGGTCGCGGCGGGCCAGCAAGGCCGCCAGGGATTCGTCCGACTCCTGGCGCTTGGGCGCGGGGCGCCAGAACAGCAGCCAGCGTTGGAGCGTCCGGGTGGCCTTGGCCCACTCGGCGCGGTCGAGGTAAACCCGCCGCAGGGCGACATCCAGGGGGAATAGCAGGATGGCGAATTTCAGCAGCCATTCCCAAAGATCGACGGGCTGGAAGGTTTTCCGGCGGTCATGCAGGAACGGGTTCACCGTGGTGTCGCCAGGCTTGATGAATTTTCCGCCGGACGCCTCCGCGAGCCGTCGCAGCAGATTCACATTGGGTTCCGTGGCCTCGTATTCCGGGGAATAGTTGATGCTGGCGCCCAGCACCTGGGAGGACCGGACCACGCCCCCCTCCTTCTGCTGCAGGTGGATCATATAGGCGCCGATTTCGCGCGTGGGGAACCGGGCCTCGTAACGGCCCGGCCCGGTCTGCTCCAGCCGCACGGTTTTGGGCTCCCCCTTGGGGCTCACCACGGCCGCCTCGAAATTCAGGAAGTTCCGGTAGTTGCCCTCCGCGTCCAGGGCCTCCACGCTCAGCTGCCCGAGGCCCTGCTCCATGCTGACCTCCGTGGTGTACTCCGCGTTCTCGATCCGCCGCATGCTCCACTGGGCGATCTGCAGCCAGAACTGCCGGTATTTATCCCATTGGATCCAGTTGGCGCCCCACTTGGCTTTGGCGTCCGAGGTGAACGCCACCGCCCGCCCCAGCCCGTATTGCCAATGGGCCAGGATCGGGTCGCCTTTGTCGGACACCATGGGGGTCTCCGCCCGGGCCTTGGGCGAGGTGGCCACGTAGCCCAGCAGTACCGGATACGCGGCGGGATCCAGGCCTTTGATCGGCTCCGATACGAAGCTGATTTGCGGCTTGAACGGCTGCTCGAAAATCGCCGATTTCAGGATCACCGCCGCCTCCTTGAGGAATATCTGCGGCAGGCGGTCGGGAGCGTTGACCTCGTAATACTGCCCGCGCCCCAGGGTGGCAATTTGGATCATGGTCTGCGGATTGACATGGCCGCCGATCATCACGCTGCTGACCGTGATTTTGTCGTTGATGAAGCTGTTCATCAGCTCCTGGGAAGGCGCCCCGGGATCCCCATCGCTGAAGACCACCAGGTGCTTGAGATTGGCGGTGGATTGTCTCAAGGCCGTGTGGGCCAGCTGCATGATCGGCTGGAAATTGGGCATATCCCCCGGGCGCATGCCCGTGATGGCCGTGCCCATCTTCTTTTTGTCCCCCACCTTTTCGAGCGGGAAGAGCCAGCGGTCCGTGCCATCCCACAGGGTGATCCCCATCTCGTCCTGCGGCCCCAGCGAATCCAGGGCGGCGAAGGCGATATCGCGCGCCCACTGGTTGCCATTGGGGAACTCGGTGGCGTGCACCGCGATCACCAGCGCCCCGCTCGGCATCACCTTTTTGCTGTCCAGCTCCATGCTCACCGGCAACACGGCTTCCAGCGGCGTGCCCCGGTATCCGCCGGCGGCGTAGGTCTGGTCTCCCCCGATGCACACCAGCCCGGCCCCAAAATCGCGCACTGCGCTTTCCAGCAGCCGCATGGCATCCCGCCCCAGGTCCCCGGCCGCGATGTTGCTGAGGAAAATGGCGTCGTAACTTTGGATTTCGGAGAGCCCCGCGGGAAAGGCCTCCAATCCGCCGGCCTTGACCTCCAGCTTGGCCGAGCGCAAAGCCGCCACCAGCGGCGCGTCCGCCTCCGGGGCTGCGGAAACCACCAGCACCCGGGGATCGCCCCGCACAAAGGTGAAGTTGGCCGCCTTGTTGTTTTGCGGGGTCTGGTCGTTGCCCACCTCCAGCTGCACTTCGTAGGCGTAGAATCCGGGCTCGGTCAATGCCTGCGGAAAGCTGAACAGGTTCTTGCCGGCCGCCAGCTCCACCTTGTGCTCGCCCAGGAACTGGTCGTTGCGCAGCAGGCGCACCGTGCCGGTGGTCGGCTCGTCGGCCTTGGCGAAAATCTTCACCTCAAAGGGCTGCCCCTTCTTCAGCTGGTTGGGCAGGCTCAATTTCTGGATCGACACATCGTGGCCCCGGGCCACCCCGAGCGGCATCGCGTCCACCGTGATGCCGAGCGATTGGGCGGCCGCCACGGCCGCCTGGGCGTCCCCCAGGTTTTCGTTGCCATCGGACAGCAGCACCAGGCGCTTCTGGCCGCGCTCGGGAAAAGCCGCCGTCCCCAGGCGGACCGCCGCGCCGATGTCCGTGCGCTCCGTGCCTACGACCGCATAGATCTTTTTCTGGGCGTCGAAGATGGGGCTGGCTACCGATTCAATGCCCGCTTCGGCCCCAAACACGATGATCCCCGCGCGGTCCTCGCGTCGCCGCTCCTGGGCGGCCTGGCGGAGGTATTTCAAGGTGGACTCCTGCTGCACCGAAGGGACGCTGTCCGAGCGGTCCAGCAGGAAAAACACGTTCATCCCATCCTCGGGCTTCAGCCATTGCAGGCCGGCGATGGCCAGCACCACCAGGCTCACCACCACGATTCGGACGCCCAGGGCGAGCCACCGCCGCACCGGGCTGGTTTGGACATGGGTTTTCCACGCCAGCCAGATCACCCAGGCCAGCCCGGCGGGCAGGGCCAGTATCCAAACTGGATGGGTCAGTTGAAAATTCATGACGCGAATCGTTTCACTTTTGCCGGACCCGCCGCCAGCGGCTGCCGGCGGATCAATTTTTGCACCCGGTGGTTCTGGGAATCGGCCACGTAGAGATTGCCGGCGGAATCGAAGGCCAGGCCCCAGGGGTTATGGAATTGGCCCGGCTCCGAGCCCATGCCGCCGATGGCCTCCACCGGCTGGTCTGCGGCATCGAACACCTGGATGCGGCTGTTCCCGAATTCGCACACAAACTGGAATCCCTGCGGGTCGATCCGGATGTCGTACGGGTAGCTCAGCTGGCCCGGCCCCGCGCCCGGCTGCCCATACGCGCGGGCGAACCGGCCGTCCGCCCCAAACACCTGGATGCGGTGGTTGCAGGAATCCGCCACGTATAGCCGGTCCGCCCGGTCCAGGCCCAAACCCTCGGCGCGGTTGAATTCCCCCGGCCCGGAGCCGGCCCGGCCAATGGTCTTCAGCCAATGGCGATCCCCCGCCGCAAACTGCTGCACCCGCTCGACCAGCATGTATTCGCTGATGAACAAGTCCCCGCGCGAATTCACCCCCACCGACCGCGGAAAGGCCAGCTCCCCCTGGTTGGTGCCGCCCGGCCCCCAGCGGAACGCCAGGCTCCCGTCGGGCGCAAAAGCGTTCAGCCGGGCATAGTGCGGCTCCAGCACGAGGATGTTGCCTGCCGCGTCGGCCGCCATCCCCTTGGGCTTGCCTTTGTCGGTCTGCTCCATTTCCCACACCGCCTGGAACACGCCGTGGGCGTCGAACTTCTGCACCCGCCCGGTCATGTCCACCACGTAGAGATTGTCGGCCCGGTCCACCGCCACGGACCGCGGCTTGTTGAATTGCCCGGGCGCCGTGCCGCGGGAACCGATCACGACGGTCTTGGAGAAAAACCGGCTGGGCAGCGGGGCTTCCAGGGCGGAGGCCGGTTTGGAACAGCCCCCCGCCACCGCCAGGATCAGGGCGGCCAGGCCCAGGCCGGCCGCCGGCCGGGCGGCGCGCAGCCAGGCGCGGCTCCAATGGGCGATTTGCCAGGCGGCCAGCGGCGCCAGCGCGGCCAGAAACAGCAGCACGCACAGGGCGTTGACCTGCTGGTTGTAGCCGTAATGCAGGAGGTTGAAAATGCGCAGCGCGAGCGTCTCGCCGCCCGGCGGTACCACCAGGATGAGCGTCTCCACATCCCAGAGGCACAGCAGGAAGGCCACATACCAGAAACTCGCTGCCACGGGCCGGAGCTGGGGCCATTGCACCCGCCACCAGGCCTGCCACGCGGAGGCGCCATCCATCCGGGCGGCGTCCGCCAGCTCGGGATCGGCCGTCCGGAGCGCCTGCCCGATGCCGCTCCACAGGGGCGCCAGGTAACGCAGGGTCCAGGCTCCAACCACCACGGCCGAACTTTGGTAAAAGAAGAGCCAGGGGGGACGGTTCAGCAAATGGATCAACCCCATGCCAAGCACTACCCCGGGGGTGAGAAACAACAGCCACCACAGCCAGCCGAGCGGCCAGCGCCAGCCGGCGCCGGCCACGAGGGTGCCGGCGGAGGCCGCCAGGGCGGCGAACACCAGGGAATTAAGCCACGCGGCGCGGCCGGTGGCCCAGGCGGCGGCCAGCTGGCCCCCGCTGCCGCCCAGGGTCAAGCCTTCGGCCAGCGGCAGGAAAACGGAAAAGACCAAAAGACCCGCCCCCACCAGGCCGGCCACCATCTGCCCGGCGCGGCCCAGCCGCTGGCGGAACAAACCGGGCGGCAGCGCGCCCGTCCAATGCGGCAGGGAAAAAGTCGCCCGCCGCAGGAGCAGCACCAGCGCAGCCGGCGCGAGCACCAGCGGCCAGCCCAGCCGCAGGGCGGTGGCATAATTGAAGGTGGTGTTGAATTGGACCCAGAGTTCCGCCGGCAGCACCTTGACCTGCAGGATCGACGGCACCGCAAAATTATTCAGGCACAACACCCAGGTGAACAGCATCACCGGCAGGAGAGTGGGCCGGCTCAGCGGCCACAGCAGCCGGCTCACCAAAAGCCAGCCCGTAAGCCGGGGCTCCGCCTCCAGGAGGATGGGGTCCAGGCGCTGCCAGGCCGCCCAGCAGGCCAGGGCGGTGAACGGCCAGTGGAGCAGGGCGAGGATCCCGGCGGCGCCGGGCAGGGAATAGAGGTTCACGGGCAGCCAGCGCTGCCAGGTGCCCGCGGTCCCCAGCCAATGCAGCCAGCAGCTGGTGGCGAAAAAAGCCGGCATCAGCGCCGCCAGCCCCGTCAACACCAGGACCGGTTTGCGGGCGCGCGCGGACAGGCCGGTGAGCCAGAGCGCCATGCCCAGGCCGCCCGCTGCCGCCAGCAAGGTTGCCAGCGAGCTGACGCAGAGGCTGTTCCAGGTGAGCGTCCAGTTCATGGTTGTTGGCCGGTTTGCGCGCGCATGAGCATTTCCAATCAGGCGGTCCGCCGGTGGTAATACCACCATTCATACAACAAGACGGCCAGCCCCGCTGCGGCGAGCCACCGCCACCATTCCATGTTGACGCGCCGCAGCGTGGTCGCGGCCACTTTACCCCGCCCGCCCAGGGTCAGCTCCGCCCGCGGGGCGTTGTCCGATTCCGCGGCATCCAGCAGGTTCACGCAATAGGCCAGTTCGTTGGTCCCGACTTTCAAGTGATAAATGCCTTGCCGCGATGTGTCGCCAATGACGATTTCCGTCGCCCCGTTTTCCAGCGCCAGTTTTTGTTCCGGGCCGTCCGGCGGCTTGACCGAGGCCGGGGTGTTGTCCGCCGGCTGGGTCAGCGTGAGGCGGAAGGGCAGGCCGGCCTTCACCTGCAGCTGGCTGGCGTAAGCGGCGGCGGGGTTGAGCCACTCGACCGCGTTGGCCATGAAGATCGGGAACGAAACCCGGTAGGGCCAGGTGCTCTGCAGCACATCGAAGCCGATCCAGACGATGCGCTGCCGGTTGTAATCCCCCGCCAGAATCAGCGGCGTCTGGGTGGCTTCCAGGATGGGGGTGGCCCAGAGGTTGCTCTGGATGCCCATGCCCTCGCTGATCGCCACGTTGTCGAAATTAACCCAGCGCAGCAGGGGATGGGTGCTTTTCCAGGCGACAATCGCCGGGTTGGCCACCGGGCCGCCGCCCGTGAACCAATTGGTGTTGTAGGTGTGGATGGCCAGCACGTTGCCGCTCGGCCATACGGCGGGCAACACCCCGTCCAAAACCACCAGGTCATATTCCCGGGCCGGGCTCAGCAGGGCGTTCGCGGTGGCCAGCTCCACATGGGCGGCACCCCGCAGGGCCTTCTCCAGGAACCGGTTCCCTTTGCTGACCAGCAGCACCTTCACCGGCCGTGGCAGCAGGCTCATCACGAATGCCTGGTTGTCCGCCGCCAGGTCATCCTTGGCCGCCAGGCGCATACTGAACACCCCGTCCTGGGCCTGCTGCGTGCTGAACACCACCGAGACGGTTTCCCGGGGCTTGGCGGCCAGCGGCCGGACTTCCAAAACCTGGTCGTTGAATTTCAGCTCCAGCTCCGTTTCCAGCGCGTTGGTCGCGTAATTGGCCACGCTGGCGTAAAGGGCGCGGCGCGCGGGATCTTCCGGGTGCGCCTTGACATCCAGGGATACAATCCCGGCGTTGGCGCCCCGCTTGCCGATCTTGTGGAAAAACAGCGGCAGGCCCTTGGTCTCAAATTCGTTCAGCCCCGTGGCGATGCCGTCGCTGAACAGGTGGATTTCCGACTTCGCCAGATCCCGGGTCAAGGTTTCCGCCAGCTTCAAGGCGTCCGTCAGCCGGGTGGGGCCATCGGTGACCCGGCAATCCTTCAGGGCCCGGCGGAGTTCCGTCTGGCTGCTGGTGGGGGATTGCTTCACCCGCGTGGTGGGCCCCGCTTCCAGGACGACTACCTGGTCCCCGGACCGCAGGCTGTCCAGCCACGACAAGGCTTGCTCGCGGGCCGCCTCGAACCGCGACGGGCTGACATCCACGCTCTGCATGGAGGCGGAGGCGTCCAGGATGAACACCAGGAGCCGCTGCTGCCGGGAGGGGGCGGCAAAGTAGGGCCGGGCCAGCGCCAGGATGACCAGCAGGAGCATGAGGATCTGCAGGACCAGCAGCCAGTTGTGCCGGAGCTTTTGGAAGGGCGAGGAGGCCTGCGATTCCGCCAGGAACTTCTGCCACAGCAAGGTGCTCGACACCAGCTTCACGATCCGCTTGCGCTTCAACAGGTAAAAGAGCACCACCACCGGGATGGTCGCGGCGAACGTAAAAGCCATGGGCGCCAGGAAATTCATAAGCACAGCGGTGGTTCCAGCGCCCGGCGGTGGATCATTGCCACACCTCCGCGGCGCGCAGCTGTTTCAGCAGCAGGTCTTCCAGGACCGTGTCCGATTGGGCCAGGAAATAGGCGATCCCGGAGGTCTGGCAGAACTCCCGCAGGCGCTGGCAGAACAGCTGCACGGTTTTTTGGTAGGCGGCCAGCCGGTAGCGGCCAAAGGTGACCTCCTGCTGGACCCCGGACTCGGAATCGATCAGCCGCAGGTCGCCGGCCAGCGGCGGGCTGACTTCCTCCGGCGCCAGCACCTGGATCGCATCCACCTGGAATCCCCGCCCCAGCAAGGCTTTGAAGCCGCTCTCGTAGCCGGCCGGGTCCAGAAAATCGGTGATCACCACGGCCAGCCCCGGCTGCCGGCTCTCCAGGGCGCCCCGCCGCAGCGACTCGTTGAACTGCGCCGCCTGGCTCGCCCCCAGCTGGCCCAGGTGCTGGAAGAAAGTGAGCGCCGAGGATTTTCCCCGCACCGTCTGCAACGCGCCGCGGGCCGCCACTTCGGCGGGGTTCTCCGGGAATACCCGCACGCGCACGCGGTCGAATCCGCACAGGGCCACATACCCGATGGCCGCCACCACCTGCCGCGCAAAATCGAATTTGCGGGGCGTGCCGAAAGTCATCGATTCGCTGGCATCGAGGAAAAGGGTGACCGGCAATTCCCGCTCCTCCTCGTAGAGCTTGAGAAACAACCGATCCAGGCGCCCGTATAGATTCCAGTCCAGGTAGCGGAGGTCGTCCCCGGGCACGTAGCTGCGGTGGTCGGCGAATTCCACCGAGTGCCCCCGGGCCCGGCTGCGGCGTTCGCCGCGGGCGGCGCTCTTGGAACGCCGGCGCGCCAGGAGCTGGAACTGCTCCAGCCGGCGCAGCAGGGAAGGGCTCAGGAGGGTCTGGTTCATAGGTTCCGCCGGATCCCGGCCTGGGGGCGGTCGGCAATGGCGCCGCCGGTGTGGAAGCCCGCCGGGCCGTGGGCCACGCGTCTCGCCCGGAACGGGCTGCGTGGCGCCTGACCGGGGTCTTGCGCCAAAAAATTCAGCCAGCACGGCTGGGCCGGTTGCATGGACATGGCTTAGCTGGCGGCCGGGGCCAGGGATTTATCCTTGGGGACGTCCTTGAGGATCTGTTGCAGGATCTGGTCGGTCGTCAGGCCTTCCGCCTCGGCCTCGAAGTTCAGGATCAGGCGGTGGCGCAAGGCGGGCAACACCGCCGCCTGCAGGTCGTCGAAGCTCACATTGAACCGCCCCTGGCTCAAGGCGCGGACTTTTCCGGCCAGCACCAGCGCCTGGGCGCCGCGGGGGCTGCTCCCAAACCGCAGGAATTGGCTGGCGATGGGGGCGGCGGTTTCGGTCTTGGGATGCGTGGCCAGCACCAGGCGCACCGCGTAATCCTTGACGTGGGTGGCCACCGGCACCTGGCGAATCAGCTGCTGCATCTCCATCAGCGTGTCCCGCTGCACGATGCGCGAGGCCTTGGGCTGGGAGGTTTCCGTCGTGCGGGTGAGCACCTCGGTCAGTTCGCTGGCGCTCGGGTAGCCCACCACCAGCTTGAAGAAAAAGCGGTCCAGCTGCGCTTCCGGCAGCGGGTAGGTCCCCTCCTGGTCGATCGGGTTCTGGGTGGCCAGGACGAAAAACGGCTCCGTCAATTTCCGCATCTCCCCGCCCGCCGTCACGCTCTTTTCCTGCATGGCCTCCAGCAGGGCCGATTGCGTTTTGGGGGTCGCCCGGTTGATTTCGTCGGCCAGCACCAGGTTGGCGAATATCGGCCCTTTCTGGAACTGGAACTCCTTGCGGCCGTCCCCCGTTTCCATCACCAGGTTGGTCCCCAGGATGTCCGCCGGCATCAGGTCCGGCGTGAACTGGATCCGGCTGAAGGGCAGATCCAGGATATCCCCCAGCGTGCGGACCAGCAGGGTTTTCCCCAGCCCCGGCACCCCTTCCAGCAGCACGTGCCCCCCCGCGAAAATGGCCGCCAGCGTGCCTTCCACAATCGTCTCGTGGCCCACCATCACCTTGCCGATCTCGGCCCGCAAGGCGGTGTATAGCTGGCGGAAGGCGGCAATCTGTTGTTCCGTGTTCATATTATTTTTTCAGATTGTTGAAATCGTCGAAATACCCTTTTACCGCCCCCTGGTAGGCCCGCGGGATCTGGTCCTGGCTCAGCGCGTTCTGGGCCTCCGACTGCGCCGCCATGGACGCCTCCTTGAATTCCACCGTGCTGGTTCCTTTGATGCTCACCCCCTTGAGCGAAATGCCCGGCATCGAGCGGCCCGGCTGCAGCTGGCCCCGCAGCTTGGTCGGATCCAGGTTGTCCGCCAGCTGGCCCTCGCCGCGGTCCAGGGCGCTCCGGGGATCCAGCGCGCCGCGGTCGTCCGGGGGATTCTCCCAAAGGTCCGAGATTTCGGGGTATTCCAGCCAGCCTTCCTCATCGACCCAGGTTCCGAACCCCCCCTTGCCCGGTTTCCCGCGGCCGGAACCGGGCCTTTGGCCGGGCCGCAGACCGCTCATCCAACTCTGGCCGGTGCCGATGCAGAAGCTCGCTTTTTGCATCGCCTCCAGGGAAGCTTTGAGCGATTCCAGGTCGCCCGCTTCGGCCAGCAGCCGCTCCAATTCCTTGGCCGCGGCGGCCAGGTTTTCGGCGGCCGGCCCGCCTTTCCCTTGCTGCATTTCACCGACGGCTTTTTTCAGAAAATCCGCCACCTTGCCGTAATCCTTGGCGGGACCCACCGCCTTGGCGACCTGCTCCAGAATCCGTTTGAGATCTTCCGGATTCAGCGCGCCTCCTTTCAGGGCTAGGATCATTATTTCCAGCGTGCCTTGGGCCGCTTGGGCCTGGCCCATTTCCAGCTGTTCCGCCAGGTCCTTCCCCAGCTTTTCGCCCTGTTGCTGCATTTGCTGGAAGGCCTGGGCCATCTCCTTCATTTTCTCCAGATCGGTCAGCGCGGCGTTCAAATCCCGCACCAGCAAATCGGCCTGGCCGGCCTGCAGCGCCTGGATGGCGTCCTCCAACCCGGGCAGGGACAGTCCCATCTCCTTGGCCTGCTGCGCCAGATTGGCCATGGACTGACTCATTTGGTCCTTGGCTTGGGAATCGCCGGCGGAATCCTTGTTGGCGAGACCCGCGGCCGCCTGCGCGGCTTTTTGCAGCTCCTTTTTCAGCTGGTCCAAAGCTTCCGGCGCGGCGGGATTTTTGCCCAGGGCTTTCTGGATTTCATCCAATTGTTTCTGCATCCGGGCGTTGGCCGGCGAATTCTTCTCGCCGCCCGTGCCCCGGGCCGCCTGCTCGAGGCGTTTGTAGGCGGGGTTTTGGGCCAGCTGCCGGGCATCCTGTTTGAGCTTGTCTGTCAGGGAGGCCAGGTCCTTCAGGGCGTCGGCGCGGGACACGGTGGCTTTGGCGAGGTGTTCGCCCAGCTGGCCCACCGCATCCAGCCGCTGCTGGGTATTATCCAGCACCGGCTTGCGCTGCTCCAGCGAATGCCGGGTCAGTTCCGCCAGCCGCTCCCCCGTGTATTTGATGACTTCGGCGTCCAGCCGCTTTTTCCGCAGTTCCTGGCTCCGGTATTCCGGGACGAATCCCAGCCCCAACGCCACCGCCAGCGTGAGCAGGGTCCAGTGGCTGGCCCGCGGCAGCCTGACCGGCGCCAGGCGCCGGGGATCGATTTTCCGGGCGCACACGGCGGCATCCGCCAGCAGGAGGCTGCCCCAGTGCCCCGCCTGCGGCCGGCCGGCAACTTCCAGCGCCGTGCTCAGGCGCTCCTGGAAATTTTCGTGGAGGTCCACCCAGCGGGCCGCCTCGGCCAGCGTCACGGCGCGGCGCCCGCTCCAGAGCAATCCCAGCGGGACCATGGCCAGCGCCGCCGCGCCGGCCACCGCCAGGGTGGGCGCGGGCAAAGGCAGCACCTTGTAGCAGCCCAAAAATACCAGCCAGAGCACCGCCCCGATGAGGAATCCCTGCCAGAGGCCACGCCATGCCCGCAGCCAGCGCCCGCGGCGGGCGGCCCGCTGCAACGCCTGCTGAATGACTTGGAGATCGCTCATATTGCCTTCCAGTATATGCCACGCGGCCAGACCCTTTGCCAGTTTAATCTGGCCAGTTTAATCTGGCCGGGCGCCCAGGCCGGCCAGCCCGGCTTCCCCGGGGGGCCTTTCCCCGCTCCCTGTCCGCCCTCCCCGGCGAAAACAAAAAAACCGCCCGGTTCCTCCACGGATCCGGGCGGCCTGCTGGAAATTAGCTTTACAGGGACTTGAGGGCCGCGTCGTACCGTTCGCGGACCACGCCCCAATCGAGCACCTTGAAGAAGGCGTCGATATACTCCACGCGGCGGTTTTGGTATTTCAGGTAATACGCATGTTCCCAGAGGTCGATGGCCATGATCGGCACGAAACCTTTGGAATAGGGGCTGTCCTGGTTGGGCAGGCCTTCGATCCGGAGGCGCTTGGATTTATCCACCACCATCCATACCCAGCCGCTGCCGAACCAGAGGGTGGCCACTTCCACGAAAGCTTTCTTGAAGCCATCGAAGGTATTGTAGCGCTGTTCGATGGCGATATTCAATTCCCCCCGGGCATGAACCTGGGGTTCCTTGGCGAACTGGGTCCAGAAAAGGCTGTGGTTCAAATGGCCGCCCCCATGGTTGCGGATGGCCAGGCGGGACGTTTCCGGCACCTTGTCCAGCCCTTTGATCAAATCCACAATGTCTTTCCGGCCCAATTCCGGCTGGCTGGCCACCGCTTTGTTCAAATTCGCCACGTAGGCGGCGTGGTGTTTGCCATGGTGGATTTCCATCGTCTTGGCGTCGAAGTGCGGCTCCAGCGCGTCCACCGCGTAAGGCAGCTCGGGCAGGGTGAACGGCCCCGCCGCCACCGGGGCGGGCCGGGTGGCGGACTCCTTGGTTTTCACGGTGGTTATTTCGGCGGCCTGGCCGCTGGCGCCGGCTGCCAGGGCTAAAGCTGCGGTGGTGATTGCTTGGCGACGTGTCATCATACTCAATTTCTTTTACCAATATTTTCGCTAAGAATGGCTTAAATCAGAAGGCCCCATAACCCTCCCGGATTGTCTCCTCTCATGGCTCATCGGGCCTACCAGCCCTAGAATAACATACCCTTCTGGCTTTTGCAAAAAGATCGTTGCTGATGTCCGCGGCGCGGCCGGCCCCAAGGGAGCCGCTCCCGCTGGGTGCTGGAGCCCCTATCCGGGACCCAGACGGCTCCGGCCGGGCGCCCGGCGCAAGGCCTCGACTTCCTCCGTCGCCAGGTGCCGGAAGGCCCCCTTGGCCAGCGGCCCCAGCTGCAGGGGTCCCACGGCGATGCGGATCAGCCGCAGCACGCTGATCCCGAAGCCGGCCAACAGGCGGCGCAGATGGCGGTTTTTCCCTTCGTCGATGACCATTTCGAGCCAGCAATTTCGCTCGCCCTGCCGCACGATGGAGGCCTGTTTGACCTGCAGGAAATCCCCCGCCACGGTCAGGCCCGCCCGCAGGCCCTGCAGCAAAGACTCGTCGGCCAGCCGGTCGATCTGCACGTGGTAGGTTTTGTCCCAGTGCGAGTCCGGGCTGGTGATGCCATCGGCCCAGGCGGTGTCATTGGTGAACAGCAGCAATCCCTCACTGGCCTGGTCCAGCCGGCCCACCGGCATCACGCGCGGCAGATCCGCCTCCCGCAGACATTCAAAAACCGTGGCCCGGCCCTTTTCGTCCTGCGTGGTCGTGACCAGCCCACGCGGCTTGTTCAGCACCAGGTAAACGTACCCGGGTGGCTTCAGCTGGCGGTCATCGACCTCGATGCGATCCACCCGCATCCGCACCGGCCATAACGGATCCTGGCGCACCACGCCATTTACCTTCACCCGGCCGCCACCAATCCAGCTTCCCGCCTGGCTCCGGGAGCAAAACCCGAGCTTGGACAGCGCCCGCGCCAGCCCGGTGGCGGGCTGGCCGCCCCGTGGCGGCCGCTCAGCCTGGCGCCTGCTGGTTCCCATGGGCGGGCTTGGCCAAAGGCTGGGGCTGGGCCCCGCCCCCCTCCAGCGCGTTGGCCAGGGCATCGCTCAAATGCTTCAGCGTGAACGGTTTCCTCATGCACGGGACACCCGATGTCTGGAAAAAGCCCTGCACTTCGGCATAAGCCACATCCCCGGTCAGGAAAACGAAACGCCGCGCCAGCTCCGGGCGTGCCAGGACGGCTTTTTCATAAAACTGGCGGCCGTTCAATCCGGGCATGTGGAAATCCGCCAAAATGAGGTCGAACGACTGCTGCGAAACAAGTTGTAGCGCCTGTGCCGGGGCGAAGCAGATCTCGGCGGTGTAGCCCATCAGCTGGACCATTTCCCCCAACATTTCCGCCACCGGCACATCGTCGTCCAGCACCAGGATGCGCTGGGCGGGGCCGGTCGCCGGGCCGGGCACCGCCGCTGCCGGGGCGGAGTAAGGCACCGCCGCGCCGGGGCTCGCGGCCCGCGGTTCCAGGATCGGCAGCTCCACCAGGAATCCCGCCCCCCCCAGGGACGACGGCCGGTAACTGATCCGGCCGAAATTATAATTAAGCAGCGTGCGGGCGGTGGACAGCCCCAAACCGGTTCCCTCGCTGTTCGGCTTGGTGGTGACCCACGGCTCAAACAGCCACGATTGGATTTCGTCCGGCACTCCGCGGCCGCTGTCTTCCACCAGCAAGTTCAGCCAGGCGCCGGCCTGCCAGGTGGAGATTTTCAGGATCCGGGCGGCCTGCACCGCCGCCAGCGAATCAAAGGCATTGCACAGCAGGATCAACAGGACCAGCTGCACCTGGTCCACATCCGCGACGGTCTCCGCCACGCCATTTTCCAGGGCCAGCTGCAGGTCGATCCGGGAATCCAGGATTTCCTGGTGCTTGAAATCGGCGGTGCGGCGGACCAGCTCGTTGAGGTCCAGGCGCTCCCGGCTGGCTGGCTGCTGCCGGGTGGCCACCAGCAGATGCCGCAGGACGCGGATGCCACGCTGGCTCTCCGCGATGGCTTTGGTCAGGTAGCTGACTGCCTCCGCTGGTAAGGCCGTCTGTCTGAGCGCGAGATCCAGGCAGCCGCTGATGACGGTCAGGGGATTGATCACCTCGAACAACGTGCCGGGGAAAAAACGGCCGATGGTGATGTGTTTCTCCGCCGTTCGCAGCTGGTGCGAAACCTGGGAGTGTTCGTTCACGGGCTGGAGAAAAAGCTGGAACGCCGGCTGGCCGGCATAGTCCAGCTGCGCGCCGTCCACCTCCACCGCCAGCATCCGGCCATCCCCCGAGCGCACATCCACAAACCTTTTCCGGCACAGGGCCAAAAGCCAGTCCAGCCCAGCCTGGCCGGCCGCCTGCGGTTGCCCCGGGAACAACGCGGCCGCCCGCTCGTCCCGGAGGGCGCCGAGCCCCGACCCCAGCAACTGCTCCGCCGCTGGATTGGCCTCCAACACCCGCAGGCTGCCTGCCTCCAGGAGCATAATGGCCTCGCTGGCTCGCTCCAGGAGCTGCCGGTAGCGTTCGTCGTGGGAACTCTTTGGATTGGACTCAGGATTTTCCATCGGTTCATTTCTCCGCCAGCCTTGGAATCCAAGCCGGCCGCCCAGTCAACGGATGACCAAACTAATATGTTGATCCTACATCACTTAGATTCCCGGAACGAGCAAAAAATTCATGCTGATTTGTGGCGGCAGGAATCGGTTCAGCGCCCGGCTTCCTCCGGGACGCTGCACGCCCACAGCGATTGCCAATACTTCTGGTCCGTTTGAAACACATCCAGGCGGTCCCGTTCCGGGTCGAACGCCGCGGCCAGGATCCCGTATTTTTTCATTTCCCGCACATATTGGCGGTTGGGCCGGAACTCCGGGGCCCCAAACCGCGGCCGGGCCTGCAGCAAAGCCTGGCCGGTCCGGATGGCCGCCAGCAGGGTTTGGTAGTCCGGATCCTGGCGGTCCTTCCAGCCCAGGCCGCAGGTGCCATATCCGCCCGCCTCCCGGGCGAGCGGACCCAGCAGCAGGCTGGATTCCTCCGGATGGGTGAAGTCCAGGAGCACATTGGGGCTGAAGCGCTGATGGGGATCGTTCTTGAGCACCTGCCGTTCATAGTAGGCAATGGGCTGCTTGATGCCCGGGCGGGGCCCCTTGAATTTGGGGATATAAGGCAGCGGCCGACCCTCTTCCCGATCCGGATCATCCACCTCGTGGCAGGCGCCGCAGCGGCGCTTGAACAGGGCATGGTGCTTATAGAACACCACGCTCGTGGCCGCCTCCGGGGTGATCTGTTCGGCCTCGTTGCGCAAGGCGGCATAGGATCCGGCGTAAGCGGCTCCGCTCTCCAGCCAGAGCCAGACCATGCGCCAATCCCGCCCGGAAAATTGCGCCCCGTAATGCCCCCCCGCCCCTTTCGCCAGGAGGGGGCTCGCACCCGCCCCCAGGGAACGGACCGGCTGGCCGCCCAGGCCATTCCTCCCATCGGCCACCTGGCCCCAGGCCAGCAGCTGGAAATAGCTCACGGACCAGTGCGGACCCAGGCCGCTGCTCAGCCGCACCCCGCCCTCGCGCCGCCGGCTGTCGTGGCAGCCGGCGCAATGCCGGTCCAGGATCGGCTGGATATCCCGCCCGAAGTCCACCACGTCGGGGAACCCCGCGAAAGGCTCGATGGCGCTGGGCGCCCGGCGCAAGGCGCCCACCGCAGCCCGGCCCGGGTAGGCCGGCGCTGCCTGCCGCCGCTCATGGCACCCGGCGCACCCGGCCACCTCCCCGGGGGCCACGCTGGTGAAGCTCTGCATCCGTTTCACCGCCGCCTCCTTCTGGTCCAGCGCCACGAAAAATACCTGGCGGTTCGCGGGCACTTCAAAATAGGCCGAGCCATCCGGCTCCACCGGCACCGTGCCCAGCACCCGCTCCAGCGTGAACGTCCCCAGCCAGGAAACCAGGTCCGGGCCGCCGCTGAAATTCACCGGCTTGGGCAACGACTCCAGGACCAGCAGCTTCGTGATTTCTCCCCGTTTCACCCCTTCCAGCCCGCGGCTTTGATACACATCCGTCAGGATCATCTGCCCGGTGGCGCTCCCGGGTTTGGCCCGGGCCTGGATGACCGGCTCCCGGGGCCGGGCCACCAGCGGCCGGGGTTCGTGCACCCCGCCCGGCCCATTGGTGTAGGTCAGCAGCACCGTGGCCTCGCTGCCGCCGTGATACCAGCAGATCTGGTTGCCCCGCGCCGCCAGGAAGGAATCCGCGGCCAGCGGGTATGGGTCCATGATCCAGGAGCCGCGGTGCAGCGGCCGGGCCATCGTTCGGTCATCCGGCCCCTGGTGGTTGGACACCAGCGTGGCGATCCCCGCGTGGTCGGACGCCCCGTGGCCGGGCGAAAAATTGGCCATCACCCGGGTGCTCCCCGGCGCCGGCTTGGCATCGATCATCACTATCCCCGGATGCTGGTTCCCATAATAGATCGCCTGCTGCGTGCCGTCGGGGTTCATCGTCCACAGGTGGTGGAAATCCACCTGGCTGCGGTCCACATATTCCCACCGCGTGTAGAGCACCCGCCCATCCGGCATCATCCACGGCGTGTTGTCGTGCTCCGTGTTGGCCGAGACCTGCCGGATCTGCCCCCCATCGGCGTCGCAGCGGTACATGATCCCCACCTGCGTTTTCCAGCAGTTCACCCAGCGGTTGCACCGGGTGGAGACAAACAACAGCCCGCCGTCCGGCAGGTAAATCGGCTCGTAATCGTCCACTTCCCCGCGGGTCAGCTGCTGCTGCCCGGTTCCGTCCCGGTTGATCTCATAAAGATGGTAATGCTCGGTCCCCGGCGCCCGGAAGGAAAAGAGGATTTTCCGCGCGTCATAATGCACCTGCGGATCGCGCACCGATCCCCCGGGCGCATCCACCAGGCAGGTCACCCCGCCGGTCTTGAGGTTCAGGATGCACAATCGGCCCGCGTCCGGCTTCCCGTTCCCGGCCCAAGCTTTCTGCCTTTCGTCGTTGCAGTAATAGCCGATGTTCGCATACCAGTGCGGATCCTCATACGGCAGGCGGACGGCGAACACGATCTCTTCGATATCCCCGTGCGGCCCTTTGAGGGCCGTCCCCAAGGCCTGTGCGGCGGCCGGGGCGCCGGCCAGCAACCCGGCCAGCGCCAGCCGGCGGATGGTGTTCCCGGCCCAGGCCGGGATCAGTTTTGTTTTCATAGGGAATTCAGCTTTCCAAATGGTTGGTGCGCGAGGCAGGCGGCCAGCGCGGCCCGCATGGAATCAAACGCCAATTCCGCCGGATCGATGGCCTCCGGGGCCACCCAATGGTAATCCGCCACCTCGGCCGCCTCGGCCCGGATTTCATACCCACGCACCCGGGCCGCGAAAAACAGGTCCAGCACCCGGTATTCAACCTCGCGGTAAAGATAGTTATTGGGATGGGAGGTCAGGTATTGCTGGGCCACGATCTCCAGGCCCAATTCCTCCTGCAGTTCCCGCCGCACCGCCTGCTCCGCCGTTTCGCCGAAATCGATGAATCCCCCGGGAAACGCCAGCTTGCCCGAGGCGGGCGCCTTCGCGCGCCGGATCAACAGCAGCCGGCCCGCCGGATCGGCCACGAGCGCCGTGGCGCTGACCACCGGATTCAAATAGTAATGGAAGCCGCACCGCCCACAGACCAGGAGGTTTGGCCGGACCGCGGAAAAATCCGGGGCGCCACACCGCGGGCAAAACTGGAAAAGCTGGGCCATATTCAAAGCTCTGGGATTGCCTCCGCGATCCCGCCTCCCGCGCCGACCGGCCGCCAAAGTTCTTTGATCTCGGTTTTCATCTTTGTGTTCTGCGCTCTCCGCTCTCCGCTCCAAGCTGCCCTTTGATCTCCGTCTTCAGCTTTGCTCTTCCGCTCTAAGCTCTCCGCTCTCCGCCCCCCTCCGCTCTCCGCTTTTTCTGCCGCCGACCTCCGACCTCCGACCTCAGACGCTCTCCGCTCTCCGCTCTAAGCCCCCCCTCCGCCTCCCTTTTGGCAAAGCGGATGGATTCCCGATCGATTCCCCAGGCCCAGCCCAGGGCCCCAGGCGGTGGATTTGGCTTCCTCAAATATCGCTGACCTGTCCGCTATGGTTTCACATTGCGCCCCGATTATCAAGCCAGCAACCGACCTCAGCCCTCCGCCCTCGGACCTCGTTTTTTGCTCCCAGCTCTCGGCTCCAAGCTCTCCGCTCTAAGCTCTCCGCTCTAAGCCCTCCGCTCGCTCTCCGCTCCACGCTCTCCGCTCCACGCTCTCCGCTCCAACCGGCCTCCGGACTCCTCCCTGGCCGCTGCTCAGGTTTAGATCCTTGCATGGCTTTGCCCAAAAAGGGCATTCAAGCGTTCGCAACCCATGGCGGGAATCGGGCCGCGCCGCCCTTGGTTTTTCCGATGGTGGATTTTGGCCACCGCGGTAAACTCCCCCGGTATCGATCAGGATTTTTCAGGGCTCGTTTCGGGCGTAAAGAGGGCCAGGAAAACACCGGCGCCATTTTAAAACGCCCTAAAACGGCATGGATTACCAGTGGAAAACAGCTGCCGATTACCGGCTGAATCATGAATCATGCGTTGTTTTTGGCGGCGTGCCCCATCATGGGCGCCGCCGCCACGATCCTCCTTAATGGATTGTCCCTTATCCCCTGGCGCCGGAAAGCCGGGGCACACTGGTCTGAACGAGCCCGTTTTTTGCTACCCGCCCGGGTCGGCGCCATTTACAATTTATGGCTGCTCCCATGCAACCTCGCTGTCCTTCATAACTGGCTCTACCCGGCTGGCGTTGCCATGGTCTTGGCGGTTATGATCCTGGCCTTTTCCGGCACCCTGCTGGGCTCCTTCTTTTTTGACCGGAAAATATGCCCTGAATACACTTTTCGCAGCTGGGGCCAGGAGACCCTGGCCGGCTTGGCCCAGCGGTTCCTCAAATGGGGCATCCTGCTGGCCACCATGTTCCTGATGCCGGCCGCCTGGGATTATACCACCGGATTGTTGGTGGTTTGGTACCTCCTGGTTCAAATCCTGCTGGCTTGGCGGGGTGGATTATGGCTCGGCCTGAAACTCAAGGTGCTCGAACCGGCTCCGGATTGGCTTGTTGAATTGGTAAACACCACCGCCCATCCAGCCAGCCTCCCGCCAGAAAAGATCCTGCTCGTAAAAAGCACGGTGGCGAATGCCTTCGCCCTGCCCGCCACCGGGCACATCCTGTTTACCACCAAAATCATCCAGGTTCTTGGCCCGGAGGAATTAAGGGCCGTCTGCCTTCACGAGCTCGCTCACCTCGCGGAATCAAGAACCACGCTGGCGTGGCGTTTTACCGGCATTCTGGCCGACCTGCCGTGGATATTTTTTATCCCGATTTCGGCCCATGCCTCGGTTTTTATCGCGGCGGTGGCCGGTTTTTACTCCAGCCTGATCATCAGGTATTTTTTGAAGATTTTGCAGCGCCGGTTTGAAACCCAGGCCGACCGCCGGGCTGTTGGCCAGGTTGCCGATCCCGCCATTTATGCGCGCGCCCTGGAGCGCCTGCACGAAGTGAACCAAATCCCAGCCGTGCTTTTGGGCAAAAACCATTCCCACCCCAACCTGTATGACCGGCTCACCTCCCTGGGCCTGGCCCCTTCCTACCCGCGTCCCAAACCACCGCCGCGCTTCACTATTCCAGGTTTGGTTTCCTTGGTGATGTTCGTGGTGCTTTTCCCCACCTGTATTTTCCCATTTCTGGAATCCCTCTTGAAATGAAGCTGCCCATGGCCAATACCCAGTGGCCAATAGCCAGTAGCCAGTAGCCTGCCTGGTATTGCCAAAATGGGTAACGCCGGCAGCGCCAGGCCCGGTTGCCGGGACGGTTCCACCATCCCGCCCGCCGGTTAAAATATGATCAGCAGCACCAAGGTGGCCAGCGTGACCGCCAGCATCAGGCCGGCCGGCATGAATTTGTGGGTGCGTAGCACCCGCATCAGGAACACCACGGAGAGGATGCCGATCAGCCAAAGGCTGTTGTCGAAATCGAATACCTGGCGGGCGCACAGGATCAGCGCGATGCCAAAGGCCCAGGAAAAAAAGAATGAAACCTTGCTCTTGCCCAGCAACCAGCCGATGACGCCGCCGATGAGCAGGAACACGATGTAGATCCAAAGCACCGCTGTTTCCATATGCTGGGGGCAATATGCCTCCGGTTCTGCCGGATTTCAAAAGATTTCCGAGGGCAACCAGCCTGGATGGAAAAAACAGCGGGTCCCGGGGGTGTACAACCCTCTTGGGCAGGATAGTTCATCGCGGTAGCCAGGCGCAAAACAGCCCGCACCACCCACTGCCAATCCCCTGGTCAGGCTGGCGGGGAGGGTAGGGTGGAGTGAAGGGCCTCCGGTAGCCCCTGGCGTGCCTCCTCACCCAGGCTGCCCCGCCGCCGGCCCGTCGGTTAAAGCGTCGCCTCGGCCTGCTTCAGGAGTTCGATGGCGTTCTCCGGCTGGTCCGCGGCCAAAAGGGCGCGGCGCAGCCTGGGATCCCGCATCAGGCGGCCCAGCCGGGCCAGGATTTGCAGATGCAGGCTCACATTGGGGGCCACCAGGAGAAAGAATAGCCGGGCCGGCACGCCGTCCTCGGCCCCGTAAGCGATGCCTTCGGGGTGGCGGCCAAAAACCAGCACCGGCTTATCCACCAAGCCGACGAGCGCGTTGCGGCTGTGGGGAAAGGCCACCCCCTCGCCCACGCCAGTGCTGTATAATTCCTCCCGCTCGATCAGCGCTTTGAGCAGGGTTTGGCGCGCCTCCGGCTGGCTGTCAAACTCGGGTATTTTCGCCACCAATTCGGCGAGCAGGTCGTCTTTGGTGGTGGCTTTGAGGTTCATTTCGATCTGCCGGGGAGTCAGCCATTCGCAGACCACCAACCGGGGGGGTGTGGGTGAGGGATTCATGATTGTTGATTGCTGGATCAGCGGTGCGCTTGCTACTCTAATTCCGACAGACGCACCCGTTTCGCATCACGGCATTTTTCGACGTGGACGCGCAGGTCGTCCTTGATGGAAGCCGCCTTGGGCAGGGCTTGGAGCACCACGGTGGGGGTGCTGGCATCGTTGGTCGTCAGCACGATGTTGCTGACCCCGAAAATCCGGTACCAGAAGGGCTGCACCCAGGTGATGTCCATGACCCGGTAAAGCTCGAGTTCATCGGTCTTGCGGGAAAAGACCCCCTCCGTGATCTTGAGCCGCTGGCTGGTGATTTCATACACGCGGCTGCGGTTCACCAGCCAATTCCATCCGCCAAAGCCGAGCGGCAGCGCGCAGGCGGCGCCGGCAAAGTAAACGCCCGGCGGCTTGGCGACCAGCACCGTGATGACCACCAGCAAGGCAAAGATCAAACTGCTCAGCACCAGGATGTTGAAATTAATCACCTGGGAGGATGAGCCTTTCCAAACTGTCGTTTCCTCATTCATAATTTCAAAATGCCACGGGTTTCTACGCTGGCTTCAGCTTAGGCTTGCGGCGCTGGGAATCAAGCCGGGAATCAAACCCGGAATCAAACCTTTACGAACGCGCGGGGCGGCGTTCTGATTTCCCGCCCGGCAGGCGGCTTTTTCTCCGGGCGCTCCGGGCCGCTTTTCCGCCGGCCGCGGAAATGAAAAACGGCGGCGGT
>CAIMWS010000413.1 GCA_903845125.1 uncultured Verrucomicrobiota bacterium | reverse complement strand
GACTGGAAATCCGGAATCTTCCCCTCCGGCCACAGCGCGGCTCGTTCTCCGGCGGACGCCAGAACGGTTACCGCCAACCAAAAACATAAAATCACTGGTTTTTTCATCACATCGTTTCCTTCCCTTTTTTCTGAGCGCCACTGCGTTTCGATCCTGGGCGGCGCAGCCAGCCTTGTGCCTCCGGGTATTTCTCCCAAGCCGACGCCATGATCTCCAGAAAGACGCGGAAGTTCAATGGGGAATACCGTCGTCGTGGACGGGGATGCTCCGAGTCTTGGGATACGGTGCCGGCCAACTCTCACCAGCGCAGAGGTTCCCTGATCTTGCTCGCAGAATTGTGGACCTGCTCAAGTCTTACCGGGCAGAGCGGCGGGGCCAGGGGGAGCAACTCCTCCGGAATGCGGTCCGATCCGCGGTCATCGAACTCCACGCCACCGGGGTGTATCCCCGCCACAGGAAGGTGCGGAAGAAACTGGGTAGCGCCGTCTTTCTGCGCGATCCGGTCGCCAAAGCAAAGCGCGAGACCGCCAGAAACGACCTGGGCTTGGTTGTGCGCACGCGAGCATTCTGTCCAGCGTGAGGTCATTGCGCCGCTGAGGTTTGCACTGGGATTGAAGGGGAGGTCTGAAGCGTTTAGCGATATCCTTGCCGGGGGTGGCAAAATAATGCCCAAATCCACAGGAACCACCCCCAATTCAATTCCACGGGGGGGTATTGAGCCTTCGGAGGTCGTGAAGCAAACAAACTCGACCGGCAGTCAAACCAGGCCAGCAGAGGTGAAGCAAGCAATTCCCTTGCCGGAAACGCACTTGGAATGCGCTGGGATGGCCAGGAGCACCCGTCAGGATGTGCTGGCTTAATTTACTGATCCAGGACGGAGCATGTCTTTTACGGGGCGTGCTCCGTTTCCTTCGCTTGGGCCAGGTTTGGGTGGTCGACGGTTGGGGATTTATTTGGGTTCAATTCCAGCTTTTGAAGGGGCGCCAGGCGATATTGGGTGTTTCCGTGCAAGCAGCCTTACCAGCATACTCCGGAGATCAACCTGCCCCCGTCAGAATTTTCAGTTTGACGGGCGTGTTTATGGGGATTTCACATGTTTGATGCGGTTCCCGGGGTTGCGGACGGCTGATAATTGGTAATTGACAGGGGGCATATTTAAAGCTATTCCGATACACCATGTTGTGATCTCCGCTCTTTTTGGCAACCTTGCTTGGTCATTCGGTGCGGCTCATTACTTCGCCCCCAGCGCAGACGAGCCAGGAAAGCGTCACAACAATAATTGGATGGTGAAGTGTGACTGCCAAAAATAAAATTCTCGTAGTGGATGACGATCCGAACACGCTCAGCGCCACGGTGGGGCTGCTGAAAAAGGCGGATTACGAGGTCTTTGAAGCAAATACTGGCCAGGAGTGTATGGCCGCCGCGCAGGCAAACCATCCTGATTTGGTCTTGCTCGACATCATGCTGCCCGATACCAACGGTTTGGAGGTCTGTCGGCAGATTAAAACCATGCCGTCTCTGGCACACCTCTTCGTGGTCTTGATTTCCGCCAGCCAGACTTCCTCCGATCAGCCGTCCATCTGGTTGGAATCGGGTGCGGATGGATATATTGCGCTCCCCATTTCCAACCGGGAATTGCTGGCCCGCGTGCAGGCGCTGCTGCGGATCAAACGGGCGGAAGATGCCTTGCGCGAGAGCGAGGCCCGGTACACCCGGACGCTCCAGGCAGTGAACGACGGGATTTGGGATTGGCACATTCCGAGCGGCCAGGCTTTTTTTAGTGCTTTGTACTACACGCTGCTGGGCTATGAAGACGGAGAATTCCCGGCCACTTACGACGCCTGGCGGTTGCTGGTCCACCCGGAAGACATTGACCGGGTGGAACGTGAGCTGCAAAAAAGCATCGAGACCGGCAGCGGCTTCAACATTGAACTCAGAATGCGGAAAAAAACCGGCCAATGGCTGTGGGTTTGCACCCGGGGCAGGATGAGCGAGGTGGACAGCCAGGGCAAGGCACTGCGGATGGTCGGCGTCTTGAGTGACATCACCCAGCACAAGCAGGCGGAGGAGACGCTGCAGAAGTTCGTCATGCTGGCCGAAAGCAGCAGCGAATTCATCGGCATGTGCGATCTCAACTTGAAGCCGCTCTATGTGAATGCTGCGGGTGTGCGCATGGTTGGGCTGCCTGATATGGCAGCCGCGTGCCAGGTCCAGGTGCAGGACTATTTCTTCCCTGAGGACCAGCGGTTCATGATGGAGGAGTTTTTCCCGCGCGTGCTGCGAGAGAGCCACGGAGAGGTGGAGATACGCTTGCGCCACTTCCAGACCGGCGAGGCGATTTGGATGAACTATTATCTGTTCAGTGTCCGTGATACCAGCGGCGGGATCGTCGGTTGGGCCACCGTCAGCCGCGACATCACCGAGCGCAAACGGGTTGAGGATAAATTCCGTGAAATCACGAAACGCCTGCATCATGCCACGACCTCCACCAAGGCCGGGGTTTGGGATTGGAACCTCCAGACCAACGAGATGATCTGGGATGACCGGATGTTGGAACTTTACGGACGGACGCGGGAGGATTTTCCTGGCGGAATTGAAGCGTGGGAACAGGGGCTGCACCCGGATGACGCTGCCAAGGCGAAGGGGGAGTGCGAAGCTGCCTTGCGTGGGGAGAGGGATTTTGACACGGAATTCCGTGTTCGCCATCCAGACGGGACCGTGATCCATATCAAGGCGAACGGGTTGGTGCTGCGTGATGACCAGGGGAAACCGCTGCGTATGATCGGTTTAAATACGAACATCACCGAGCACAAGAAATTGGAGGCACAATTACGACAAAGCCAAAAGCAAGAAGCCATTGGGCAATTGGCCGGGGGAGTGGCGCACGACTTCAACAACATCCTGGCGGCCATGATGATGAACATCGGCTCCATGGAGCAGAATCCAAATCTCGACGCGGAGACCCAGGAATCGTTGAAAGAGTTGTTGGCGGAAGCCGAACGGGCCGCCAGTTTGATCCGGCAATTGCTCCTGTTCAGCCGCAAATCAGTCATGGAGAAAAAGGTGCTGGACCTGAACGAAGTGGTGGCCAACCTGCTCAAAATGCTGGGGCGGCTGATTGGTGAGCACGTAAGCT
>CAIMWS010000412.1 GCA_903845125.1 uncultured Verrucomicrobiota bacterium | reverse complement strand
GGCTCGCAGCTCGCCCCCTGCTCGATTTAGCTCGCTTCCGGACGCCAAATCTTTAGAACAAAAAAGAACATGAGAACTGGAGTTCATCGACCCTGCTTACTCAGAGTTCTCCGGTGTCTTTTTCCCGTGAGTCAACGGGCAAAAGCCAAAACATCCCAGTCCTTTCCCTGCCCGCGGGGCGGGGCAGATGGTGGGAAAGCTGCGTCCCGAGGCGGAGATCAAGGCGGGAACTGGAATTGGACCAGGGAGAAATCGTCCTCCAGGGGCCCCTCCCCGCGGAGGGTATGGATGCGGCTGAGGAGTTCCTCGATCGGGGCCTGGCCGGCAGCCAGGGCGTTGGCTACCAGGCTGGCAAAGTCATCGTAGGACCAGATGGTCCCATCGGGCTGGGTGATTTCGTACACTCCATCACTCAGGAGGAAAAGGGTGCTGCCGGGGGGCAGCACTTTTTCCCGGGCCTGATAAACGATCTCCGGGAAACCGCCCAGCACCGGGCCGGTGGAAGCGAGCAGGTCGGTGGCGCCGGGGCCATCGGGCGCGATAAACAAAGCCGGCGGGTGCCCCGCTCCGCCATAACGCAGCCGGCGCTGCGAAGGCGAATAGACCCCATACCAAATGGTAAAGTAGAGGTTGTTATGTTTTTCCATCAGGAAAGCCTCGTTCAGCGCGGTCAGCGCGGCCGCCGGGTCACGGAAGTCGGTGTGGGGCAGGGACTGCGAGCGTAGCACGTTCATGGCGGAAATGGAGAGCAAGGCCGCCCCTACGCCGTGGCCGCACACGTCGAGCAGGTAAAGGCAGAGATGGTCCGGATCAAGCCAATGATAGCCGAAGGCATCGCCTCCCAGCTGGGTGGAAGGGATGAACCGCCAGCGGGAACGCACGGGGCCTTGCTCGAGCGGGGGCGGTAACAGGGACTGCACGTAGGCGGCGGCCTCGGCCAACTCGGCCATGAGCGTTTGCTGGCTGGCTAGGAGGGCGGTGTAAGCCTCGTTGCGCTCGAGCAGGTTGATGTGGGCGCGGGAATGGTAGCGCAGCCGCGCGACCAGTTCGACGCGGTCAGGCAGTTTGACCAGGTAATCGTTGGCGCCCAGGGCGAAGGCTTCCGCCTTGGTGGCCGGCTCCTCCTTGGTGGAGAGCACGATGAGCGGCGTATCGCGCAAGGCGGAATCCGCCCGGTAGAATTTCACCAGCGTCAGCCCATCCATTTCGGGCATCACCAAGTCCTGCAGGATGACCGTGGGCCCCCAGGAATGGGCCACTTCCAAGGCTTGGGCGGGATCGCCGCAGTAGCGGAAACGGATGTCCTGCTCGGGGGCCAGCATGCGCCGGACGGCTTCGCCGATCATGGCTTGGTCATCGATCAACAATACCTTGATCTCGTGCTGGGTTAAAGCTGCTGCCAACGGCGGTGGTTTGGATTCGCTGAGGCTCATGGTTTTAGGGGTTGGGGAGTGGAGCGTTGGGTTTCAAGAGCGCGCAAGATGGCGGAACCGATGTTGGGCAGGGGGAGGATGAGCTCCGCCGCCCCCATTTCCGCGGCCGCGCGGGGCATGCCATACACCACGGAAGTCGCTTGATCCTGGGCGATGGTGCGCCATCCCTGCTGCCGCAAGGCCAGCAATCCTTCCCCGCCATCCCGGCCCATGCCGGTGAGCAGGACGGCCACGCCGGGCACCGGCCAGAATTGGGCCGCGCTTTTGAAAAAGACATCCACCGAAGGGCGATAGCAGGAATCCACCGGCGCCTGGCAATATTCCAGGGCGCCCCACCGGGTCAGCACCAGGTGGTCGTTGGTGGCCGCCACATAGACCTGGCCGGGTTCGGGTTTAACCCCGTGCGTTGCGCTGGTGACCGGCAAAGGGCAGTGGCGGCCCAGCCAGATCGCCAGGTCGTTGGCAAATTCCCGGTCCACATGCTGGATGATGACCACGGGCGAGCGGAGGCCGGCGGGGAAACTTTGCAGGATGCCGGCCAGGGCCGCCGGGCCGCCCGTCGAGGCCCCCAGGGCAATCAACGGGGCCGGCCGGGCGTCGGCGTCGGCAGCCGCCGGCCCGGAGCCGGGGGCCGCGGGGGTGGGCGCCCGATCCGCGGCGAGGTGGCCGATCATCTTAATCTTCCGCAGCAGCTCCTGCGCCCCGGTTAAATTGCCCGCCGGCCCCAGCGTGGGGGGTGTTCACGGCGTCCAGCGCCCCGAAACCCATGGCTTCAAACACCAGGCCGATGTTGCCATCCACCGTGGCGGTGACGACGAGGATGGGGCAGGGATGCTGCTGCATGATGAGCCGGGTGGCCTCCACGCCGTTCAACACGGGCATGATCAGGTCCATGAGGATCAGATCCGGGGGGGCTTCCTGGCATTTTTGCACCGCTTCCGCCCCGTCCCGCGCAATCCAGGCCACCGTGTGACCCGGCTCGCTGCAGACCACGCGCCGGAGGGCTTCGACCGCCATCGACAGATCGTTAACAATCGCGATTCTCAAGGTTCTCCAATCAGATCCGTGACCGCCTTCAAGAACGAGTCGTCATGAAAGCTGCTCTTGGTCAGGTAATAGTTGGCCCCGGCCTCCAGCCCGCGCAGGCGGTCTTCTTCGCGGTCTTTATAGGACACAATCACCACCGGGATCTCTTTGAGCCGGCTGTCTTGCCGGAGATGTTGGACCAGCTCAATGCCATCCATGCGGGGCATGTCCACGTCGCTGACCACCAGGTCATAATGCCCGGCCCGCACGTTGTTCCAGGCTTCCATGCCGTCCACCGCGCTATCCACGGCATAGCCATGGTATTCGAGCAATTTGCGCTCCATCTCGCGGACGGTGATGGAGTCGTCCACGACGAGCACCTGTTTGCGCGGCGCGCGGGTTTGCGCTTGCGGGTCGGTTTGAAAATGTTTGAGGCGGCCCCCGGCCAGATGGACCTCGATGGAGCGTACGAGATCCTCGGTGTCGAGAATGAGCACGGGGGTGCCGTCATCCAGCAGCGAGGCGGCGGCGATGTTGCGGACTTTTCCGAGCCGGGAATCGAGCGGGCGCACCACCAATTTGCTTTCGGTGAGCAGCCGGTCCACGACCAGGCCGTAGGTGTTCAAAAGATCCCCCAGCACGACCACCGGCCATTCGGCTGGGCGCCGGGGAGTGCCCGGCAATTCCAGCAGCGCCCGGGCATCCACCAGGCCGACATTGCGGTCATTCACCGTGAGATAGCGGCGGCCTTCCAGGGTGCGGATGGCTTCCGGCGGCGTGGTGACCAGGTGCTGGATGCGGGCCAGAGGCAGGGCATAAGGTTCCTCGGCGATCTCGACCACCAAAGCCCGGATGACCGACAGGGTGATGGGCAGCTGCAGGAGAAACCGCGTTCCGGCTCCTGGCCGGTTCTCCACGCGCACGCTGCCGCCGACCTCCTGCGCGAGATTGCGCACGATATCCAACCCCACCCCCCGGCCGGATATTTCCGAGACCGCCTCGCGGGTGGAGAATCCGGGCAGGAACAGGAAATCCAAAACCTCCGCCTCCGTCAGGCGGGCCGCCATGCCCGCATTGGTCAAACCGCGCGCCACGATTTTGTCCCGGATTTTGTCCAGGTTGACCCCGCGGCCATCGTCGGTGACGGTGACATGAAGCTGGCCGGATTGATGGCGCGCCTCCAGGGTCAGGGAGCCTTCGGGCCGCTTGCCTGCCGTCTGCCGCTCCGGCGGCGTTTCCAAGCCGTGATCCAAGGCATTGCGCAGGAGGTGGGTCAAAGGCGCCTCCAGCTTGTCCAGCACTTCCCGGTCCACCCCGATATTCTGGCCCAGGATTTCAAACCGGACTTGTTTGCCCAGCTGCCGGGCCAGGTCGCGCACCATGCGCGGGAATCCCTGGACCCCATCGGCAAAAGGCCGCATGCGGCTGGCCAGGCCTTCGCGATAGAGACGGGCCGTCAGGTCGGTGACCTGGCGGGTAAAAAAGTCGAACTCCTCCAGGCGCGCCGCAGTGAACTGGGTGCCTTCCTCCAGCTTGCGGCGGAGTTCGGAAAAGAGCTGCGTCTGGCAGCCGTTCGACGCACACCGCAGCTCCTCCAGCAGGCGCAGTTGATCGTTCTGGCGGCGTTTCAAAAGCAGCAGCTGGGCCGCAAAGGGTTCAAACCAGTGCGTCTGCACCATCAATTCCCCCATCATCCCCAGCATATTGCTGAGCCGTTCCGAGGAAAGCCGCACGGCCCGCCCGGCCTCCGTGTCGGTCGCAGCGGCGCGGGCGGGAGCAGGCGCCGCCGGTGCTGGAATCGGTGCCGCGGGTGGGGGAATTGGCGCTGCGGGTGCTGGAATCGGTGCCGCCGGTGCTGGAATTGGTGCCGCTGGTGCTGGAATTGGCACGGCTGCTGCGGTCGGTGGCGGCGCGGGAGCCCCTGCATCCGGCGATTTTGCCGGCGGTGGCTGGGACGGTGCGACGGCCGGGGGCACCGCCCCGGAGCGGATGGCGGCGAGCTGGCTCAGCAGCGCCTCGAGGTCCGCTGGCACCGCGGGGTTCCCGGCCCCGTCAGGAGGCTCCGCAGCCTGGGCAATCTGTTGCAGGAGATCCACCCCCTTCAACAAGATATCCGCGGCGTCGGGCTGGATGATAATCTGGGCTTTTTGGGCGGCGACAAAGACGTCTTCGAGCGCATGGGCCACCTTCACCGCGGGGTCGAGGCCAACGATGCGGGCGGCGCCTTTGATGGAATGGGCGGCGCGCATCAACACCGCCAGTCGTTCGCGGCTGGTGGGATCCTGTTCCAGCGCGAGCAGGTTGTTCGTGAGCAAACCAGCCTGGGATTCCACCTCCTGCCGGAAGAGATCCAGCATGGAAAAGTTGCTGAGGTCCTGATCGTGGGGTTTGCTCATGCGAGAGCCTTTTCCAAGGCGTGGAAGAGCCGTTCTTCATCGAGCAACCCGATCTTGCGCTCCGCCAGGGTCAACACGCCTTGGGTGAAGCGGGACAACGCGTGGGCGTTGGTGGCGGGGAGGGTTTCCACCATTTCCGCCGCATAACGCTGCAAGCCGAGCACTTCGCTGGCCCGGAACGCGAATTTGAACCGCGGTTTGCCCGCGACGATCAAGCGCGGTACCGCCGGGGACGGAGCGGTCGGCGGCCCGGCCTCCTCCGCCAAGCCCAGCGGTTCGGCCAGGGAGAAGCAGAGCAGGATCTCGCCCCGGACACAGACCAGCCCGGCCAGAGTGGAATTGGAGCGCAACGGCACCCGGCGGACCGGGCGTTGGGAGACCACTTCCACGCAGCAGGCGCCCCGCAGCGCCAGCCATTCCGAATGGATCCGGAACACAATCGCCACCTCGCTCATCCGCCGATCGGAATCCTTCTCCAGGGCCAGCAGGCGGGTCCATTCCTCCACGTAGCCCGCGGGCGGCTCCCGGTCCAGCAAGCCCTGGGCGGCCTGCTCGAAGGTGGGGCAATTACGGCAGTGGAGATGCCGGGAGAGCTCCGGGCAGGTGTGGTTGCCCCAAACGCCCGTGCGCTTCCAGCAATCCGTGATGGGTCCGGGATTCATGGCCGGGACCTCCTGCGCTCATGCACCCGGGCGGCCCGCTGGCGAAGGCGTTCGGCGGCCTGGGCATCCCCGCGCCGGGCCTTCAACAAGGAGAGGTGAACCAAGGCTTCATAATGATCTGCGTCCAGGTAAAGCGCCCGGCTGAGCAGCGCGGCGGCGGCATCCAGCTGCCCCTCCCGCTCGCGCAGGATTCCCAGCAGCGAATACAGCCCCGGCTCGGCCAGCGGTTGCTTCAAGGCCGCCTCGCACAGGGAGGCGGCCTCGGCCAGCCGGCCCTGGTCCGCCAGCCGGTGG
>CAIMWS010000411.1 GCA_903845125.1 uncultured Verrucomicrobiota bacterium | reverse complement strand
GGCCCCTTATCGGCTGGCCATTCAAGCGCTGCTCCTGGCCTCGGCCTTGGCGCAGACTTCCTGCCGGGAATCCTCCCTTGACCACGCCCGCCAGCTGGTGGAGCGTTATAACCAGGTGGTTTCCGAAGCCTACCGGCGCGGGGACGTGAAGCTGGCCGATCCGGTGGTGGGCCCGAACGAGGGCAAAAAACTGACCGGTTTGATCGGCGTGCGCCTGGATATGGGCATCACGCTGGATTCCCAGCTGCTCTCCCTGGAAGTGACCGGGGTGGAGCAGGCCCCCGGCGAAATGAAGGTCCGCACCCGGGAGCGGTGGCGCTACCGCGACCTCAAAATCGGCACCGGCCAGCAGGTGGGCGAGGAGTCGCTGGACCATTACGAAATGTTATACCTATTCAAGAAAACCGGCCAGGAGTGGCTGGTGGACGGGATCCAGTTCACCTCCGAGCCCCAGGTGGGCCGCAAAACCACCACCTGGGCGGCCGATGTCCAGACGCTCCATGGCGTCACCCCAAACGCCGCGCCAGAAGCAACGAAGCAGCCATGAACGCGTTCCTGATTGAAACCTCGCTGCATTGGGCCGGAGTGGCGCTGTATATCGCCAGCACGGTGCTGTTCGCCTACGCCTTGATCTTCGCCCATCCGGAGCGGGTGCGCCTGGGCTTGTGGGCGGCGGCGGGCGGCCTGCTGCCGCATTCCGGGGCGCTGGCCGTGCGCTACTTCGCCGTGGGCCACGGCCCTTACATGCTCAAGTATGAGGTGCTCTCCTCCAACGCCTGGATCGCCATCGTGATGCTCCTGGTTTTTGTGTGGCGCCGACCCACCTGGGCGCCGCTGGCGCTACTGGCCCTGCCGGCCGCCATCCTCATGATGGGTTTCGGCTTGTTCACCAATCCCGAGGCGCGCACCCTGCCCCCCACGCTTCGCTCGCTGTGGCTGGTCTTTCACGTGCTGTTCAACAAGCTGGCGGTCGGCGCGTTCCTGCTTTCCGCCGCTTCCGCCGTGGTCCTGCTCCTGAAGTTGAAGGGCGCCACCCACCGGTTCCTCGACCGGCTGCCCGCAGCGGAGGTGTTGGAGGCCTACACGATCCGCTTCGTGGGCTTCGGCTTCGTGTTCTGGACCACCACCATCGGCGCCGGCGCCATCTGGGCCAACCAGTCCTGGGGCCGTTACTGGGGCTGGGACCCCATCGAAACCTGGTCCCTGGTGACCTGGCTCGGCTACGGGATTCTCCTGCACGCCCGGCTGTTCTTCCGCCTGCAGGCCCGGGCCACCGCCTGGGGCACGGTGGCCTGTTTCCTAATGTCCATCCTGACGGTGCTGATCTTTCCCTTTGTGTTCCCGTCCATGCATTCCGCTTATTTCCAGTAAAATAACCGCCATGAAACGACGCCCCGAGATCCTCCTCATCACCCCGCCCTACCACTCCGGCGTGGTCGAATCGGCCGGGTCCTGGCTGCCGCTGGGCCTGCTCTACGTGGGGGGCGCCCTCCAAAAAGCGGGCTTCGGCGTGGCGCTTTACGACGCGATGACCCGGTATCACACCCTGGAGGAAGTCCGCGAGACGTTGCGCCGGGAGCAGCCCGGCGCGGTGTTCGTCTCCTGCATCACCGCCACGGTGCTGGACGGCCTGGAAGTCTGCCGCGTGGCCCGGGAGGAAATCCCCGGCGTCCTTACGGTGTTGGGCAACACCCATCCCAGTTTCATGTTTGAGGAAATCCTGCGGCAGCACCCGGAGGTGGATGTGATCGTGCGCGGGGAGGGGGAGGAAACCGCCGTGGAGCTGATGCAGGCCTGGGAGGCGGACGCGGATTTGGGCCGCGTGCGGGGCCTGGCCTTCCGCCAGGAGGGCCGCGTGGGGGCCACCCCGGCCCGGCGTTTCATCCCCGACCTGGACACCGTGGAGCCAGCCTGGAACCTGGTGCCCTGGGGCGAATACAGCTACCGGCCCAAGCCCGGCTCGATCCTGGCGGTGGTCTCCTCCTCGCGGGGCTGCCGGTCGCATTGCTCTTTTTGCTCCCAGCGCCTGTTCTGGCAGGAAAGCTGGCGGGCGGTTTCGGCGGTGAAATTCGTGGATGAACTCCAGATGCTGCGGGAGCGCTACGGGGTCAATGTGGTGATGCTGGCCGATGAAATCCCCTCCCTGGACAACGAGCGCTGGAAACGAATCCTGGACCTCTTGATCGAGCGGAATCTCGGCACCACCCTCCTGCTGGAAACCCGGGTGGATGACATCCTGCGGGATGCCGAACTGCTGCCCACCTACCGCCGGGCGGGGGTCGAACATATTTACGTGGGGGTGGAATCGGTCAACCAGGCCACGCTCGACCTCTTTAAGAAGGAGGCCCAAACCGACCACGGCCGGCGGGCGATCGAACTCATCAACCGCCACGACATCATTTCGGAAACCTCCTTTGTCATGGGCATGCCGGACGAAACTGAGGAAAGCATGGAGCGGACGATCGAGCTGGCCAAATTTTACGACCCGGACATGGCCTTTTTCCTGGCCATCACCCCGTGGCCCTATGCGGACCTTTACCGGGAAGTCCGGGACCACATCGCCGTCACCGACTACCGCAAATACAACCTGGTGGAGCCGATCGTCAAACCGCGGGCGATGTCGCTGGACACCGTCCGCCACTACCTCACGAAAGGCTTCCGGGACTTTTACGTTGGCAAAATGAAGCGGATGCAATCCATGCCCGGATGGAAGCAGGAATTCATGAAATCGTTGATGAAGCTGCTCCGCGAGCATTCCTACCTGCGCGATCAAATGTCGGAGCTGGGGCACCCCGCAGGCGCGGACGCCCAGGCTGCCACCCAGCCGGTTGGCGGAAAATGAAAACCACCCGCTGGGCGGCCATGAAAGGAACCATGATTATGAACAATGGCAAACGAAACTGGATCGCCGGGCTGGCCGGCCTGGGCTGGCTGGCGGCCTGGCCCGCGGGCGCCCAGGCGGCGGCTCCCTCGGCCATGCCCCTGGGGGCTTACGCCCATCCCCTCCGGGCGCCGGGCCGGCTGGCCACGGATGGCGCCGGCAACCTTTACGTGACCGATCCCGCCGCCGGCCAGGTGGTGGTTTTTGACGCCTTCGGCCGGCAGATCCAGGCGCGGACCGGCCTGGCCCGCCCGCTCGGCATCGCCGTGGACCAGGGCGGAAATATCTACCTGGGCGAGGAAGCCACCGGCAGCGTGACGGTGTTCGATCCCCGGTGGCAACCGCTCCACCAGCTGGGCCGGGGGCCGGGGGAATTCGGCCTGCCCAACCACCTGGCGCTGGGCCAGGCCGCCGGCGGGGTGGTGGTGTATGTGTCGGACAGCCTGGCCTGCCAGGTCAAAGTTTATGCCCAGGGCAAGCGGGTGCTCACCCTGGGCGGTCCGGGCAGCCAGCCGGGGCAATTCAATTTCCCCGCCGGCCTCGCGGTGAGCACCAACGGCGAACTATTCGTGGTGGATCAAAACAATGACCGCGTGGAAGTCTTCGATCCGGCGGGCCAATTCAACCGGGAATTCTCGCTCGTCACCCGCCTGGGGGGCATGGGCATGGGTTCCAGCGGCGGACGCTCCCAGGGGATCACCGTGGACCGCACCGGCCGCGTTTTTGTGGTGGATACTTTCCAAGGCATCGTCCGGGTGTTTGACGCCCAAAGTGGCTACCTCGGTAAAATCGGCACTTTCGGCGATGCCGCCGGCCAACTGCGCTCCCCCGCGGGCATAGCCCTGGACCGGTATAACCGCCTGGCGGTGGCCTCCGCCAACAACGGCCGGGTGCAGCTCCTGGGCCTGGATTCCTTCGTGCAGCTTTCCGCCAGCCCCGCCCGCCCGTTCGTGGCCGCCGGCGGCGCCGTCAGCTTCAGTGCCCAGGCGGGCGGCCCCGGCCCCTATCGCTTCCAGTGGAAAAAGAATGCCCAAAACCTCGCCAACTCCGGGGTTGTCACCGGCGCCGATGGCGCCACCTTGACCCTGGCGGGAGTCAGCCCGGACGACAGCGGCGATTACACCGTCGAAATCACCGGCCCCGAGGGCAGCCTGCTCAGCTCCGCGGCGGCCCTGAAGGTGCTGATCTCTCCCCAAATCCTGGCCCAGCCAGCCAATCAAACCGTGGTCCTGGGCTCCGATGTGCTCGTGCGCGCGGGCGCCGGGGGCGACGACCTTGCTTATCAATGGTTCTTCAACGGAACGCCGCTGCCGGGAGCCAATGGGAGCGCACTCTTTATCCCCAACGTCCAGCTCTGGCAGCAGGGCACTTACACCTTGCTGGCCACCAACGCCGTCGGCTCCGCCGCCAGCCTTCCCGCCCGGCTGGCCTTGGTGATCCCGCCGCCGCCGCCGCAAATCGACTGGCTCAAGGTGCTGGCCTCCGGCCAACTGCAGCTGGTATTCACGGGCAGCGTGGATTACGCCTTCTCCATCGAAGCCTCCCCCGACCTGGTGAACTGGGCCAGCCTCACCAATGCGGTCAGCCAGGGTGGCGCCTTTGAATTCACCGACGCCGACGCCTCCACCCAGCCGCGACGGTTCTACCGCCTCCGGTGGGCACCCTAAGCAGCCGGGAACAAATATCGTGCCAAGCGCATGCTCCGGCGGCAGCTTTTCGCGGCCATCGCCGAGTACGAGCAAGACGGCCAATCCACCCTGGAGGAAATCCAGGAATCCCGGCCTTTCCCGCCCGTTTTTTCCCAAAAAAATTGCGCTGATCGGCGCCAGCTTGGTGGAGGGTAGGCGTAAGGGGGGCAGTCGCTTAAGGCCCGGGCCGGTTCCCAGCTTGCCGCGCCCCCGGTGCCCGGCCTTAAGGGATGGGGATGGGTTCAACCAGGAAGCCAGCCACGTTGCCGCGCCTGGCGCATGGGGTGGGTGGCTTCCGGCAGGGGCTGCGCCAGGCCATCCCATAACGCGAGAATCAGCTTGCGCTGGCGGAAAACAAAAATCATGGTATCCATCATGAACATCCCGGCCCGGATGCGCACATCGGGGCCAGGCAGGAAATCCTGATGGGCGAAAGCCAGGCAGGCGTGGAACGGGGTTCCACACGCCGCCGGCGTTCCCGGCCCGTGGTTCCTGGGGATGGCTGTGGATAGGATGTGATGGATGAGTAGCGAGACCGGAAATACGAGCCCGGCGGGGGGCGCACGCCTGCCCTATCTGCCGGCATTGGATGGGTTGCGGGCGGTGGCGGTCATTTCCGTGCTGCTCTACCACGCCAACGTGGCCTGGATACCGGGCGGTTTCCTGGGCGTGGAAATGTTCTTCGTCATCAGCGGCTACCTCATCACTTCCATGCTCCTGGCGGAGTGGTCCCAAACTGGCGGGATCGATCTAAAAACCTTCTGGCTGAGGCGGGCCCGGCGCCTCTTTCCCGCCCTGTTCACGCTCCTGGTGGTGGTGGTGGCCTATGCGGTCCTGTTCCTGCCGGAGGAGGTCGCCGGGTTGCGCGGCGATGTGCTGAGCACCGCCGCCTACGTGAACAACTGGTATCAAATCTTCAGCCATAAATCTTATTTTGAGAGCGTCGGCCGGCCGCCGCTGTTGCGCCACATGTGGTCGCTGGCGGTGGAGGAGCAGTTCTACCTGCTCTGGCCGCTGCTGCTCGGCCTGCTGCTGCGCCGGCAGCGTCCCGGCCGGGTGCTGGCCATGGTGTTGCTGGGGGCCCTGGCCTCCCTGCTCCTCATGGTGGCCGGTTTCAAGCCCGATACGGACCCCTCCCGGATTTATTATGGCACGGATACCCGCGCGGCCGGGCTGCTGCTGGGGGCGGCGCTGGCTTTCACCTGGCCGCCGGGCAAAGCGGTGCTGGGGGGCAGCCAGCGGGTGCTCGATGCCATCGGCCTGGGCGCCCTGGTTACTCTGCTGGCCTGTTTTCTGCTCATCACCGAGTTCCAGTCTTTTCTCTACCGGGGCGGTTTTACCCTGGTGGGGCTGGCCACCGTGGAACTGCTGGCCATCGTGGTGCATCCCCAGGCCCGGCTCACCACCCGGCTCATGTGCTGGGAACCGCTGCGCTGGGTGGGCTTGCGCTCCTATGGCATATACCTCTGGCATTTCCCGGTTTTCATGGTCACCCGGCCGCAGCTCGACCTGCCGTGGGATGGGGTGCTGGTGCTGCTCCTGCGCGCGGGCCTTACGCTGGCCATCGCGGCTCTCTCCTACCGGTTTATCGAGACCCCCATCCGCAATGGCTGCCTCGGCCGGTATTGGCGCCGGATGCGCGAAGCCCAGGGGCCGGAGCGGCGCTGGTGGGAACAACGCTGGGCCGCCGCGGCCGGCTCGGTGGTGGTGGTGCTGGCCGTGCTCGGCGGGTTCCTGATGACCGCCCGCCCCCCCGCCCCCCCCGATTACCTCACCGCCCACGCCGCCGAGCCGCTCCCGGGCGGGTTTAACGCGGCGCAGGGAGGCCCGGGCCCGGCGACCTTGCTGGCGCTGACCGCCACCAACCCGGAGCCGCCGGCGGCCGTCCTCCCGGCGGCCAGCACGAATCCACCGCCGCCGGCGCCGCTCATTACCACCAACCAGCGGGCCAAAGGGGGGCTGGTGATTGCCATTGGCGACTCGGTCATGGAGGGGGTGGCCGCGGAACTCAAAGGCGCGCTGGGCACCAACGTGCTGATCAACGCCCATCAAGGCCGCCTGCCCTGGCATGCCCCGGCCATCATCCGCGGCATGCACCTGGGGGACCGGACCAATCCGGTGGTCATCCTCCACCTGGGCAACAACGGGATCATGAGCCTCAACATTTTCAATGAGATCATGGCCGAGTTCAAAAATGCCCGGCGGATCCTGGTCGTCAACGTGAAGGTCCCCCGGCGCTGGGAGACCCCCAATAACGACATGCTCGCCTCGGCGGTCAAGGATTACCCCAACGCGGTGCTCGTGGATTGGCATCGCGCGGGAATTTCCGGCCCCAAAATGTTTTGGAAGGATGGCATCCACGTCCGGCCCGAGGGGGCCAGGGTGTATGTCGATTTGATCCTGAAGGCGCTGAACGGCGCCTGACCGCGCGCGTTCATAACCCGCCCATTTCCGCCCAGGCGTCGCGGAACCAGCGGATGACCTCCCACGGGGTCAGGATGGAGGTGTTGCAGCTGGCGGAGAGCATGAAGCGGGACGCCCAGGGATGCAACCGGGCGAGCAGCCCCTCCACATACCGGAACACTTCGTCGCGGGTTTTGAAACTTTCCGTTTCCGCAGCGCTGATGCCGCCGGTGATGATCAGCCGGTCCCCGGCCAGCCGGAAGGCTTCCTCCAGCTGCACATCCCCCAAAGGCGGAAAAGCCACCCCTTCCAGGCCATCCACCCCCAGGGAGGAGATCAAGGGCAGGATCGCTTTTTGACGGCCGCAGGCGTGGATGAAAAACACCGCGCCGGTGGTGTGGCATAGCTGGCTGGCCTGGGCATAGAAACGGGCGGAACAGCGCTCAATATAGGCCGGGGTGTGGAACGCGGCGTCCAGGTTATCCATGGAGATCATGGCCGGCACACCCGCGTCGAGCATTTGCCGCACCAAGTCGAGCTGGCCATTTTCATGGATGGCCAGCAACTCCGCGCAGCGCTCCGGGTAATCCTGCAGCAGGTAAACCGTGCCTGCGGCGCCAGCCGCCAGGTGCAGCAGCTTGAGCGGGCTGCACAACTCGCCCGCGATCACCAGGCCGGATTCCCCCACCGCGTCCCGGATCTGAGCGTAGCGGTGGCGGTGGAAATGCCAGCGCCGGCAGGCCACCCAGTAGGCAAAGGCATCCAGCTGGCGGGGAAAGTCATCCAGCAGGTGCTTCTCCTGCACGAGAGTGGATTCGTTGAAGAGGAACCGGCGGCGCTCCGTCAGGACGCCCGCGGGGGTGTGGTAAGTGATCTCGGTGACCACATCCCGGCCATCCACCCGGCGGACGTTTTCCACCGTGATGCCGTCCCATACCTCCTCCGCCAGCCCGCCGAACCAATGCCGGGTGGGATCGCAATACAAATTGCGGCTGAAAACGTCCAGGCCCAGCCAGCGGATCATCTCCAGCTGGTTTTCACAAAGCTGGAGTTCATCGGGCAGCCGGTGGTGATTGAAGTGGTGGGTAAACCACTGCCAGTAATTTGGCGCATAAGGCACGCGATCCGGCCTTTGCCGCCGCAGGATCTGCAGCACCCGGTCCCGGGCTGCCGGCTGGGTACTCATGGCCGCCACTCCAGGCGGCTGGCGCCCACCGGCAGGGCGAGGCAGGCCGTGATTTTATCGCCGGCCAGGCACCAGGCGCCGGGCGTTAATTTCAATGGCCCATCCACCTGTTTCAAATCGGTCCGCTGCCGGCCGGCGATCAGGCAGGCCTGGCGGGGGCCGGCCGCGGTGGTTTGCACGGTGAAATCGGGGCAGGCAAAAGGCGCCTGGAAGGCCAGGGCCTCGCCGTCCCGGCGGATAACCGTTAATTCCCGCGCGGCCCAATAGCGGGCCAACTCGCCCAGCTTCATCCAGATCAGGTGGTCAAACCGGGCGTGCAACCGGCGCACCACCTCCTGGAAGATTTTGAAGCCCAGTTCCTGGCCGTTCCAGTAAATGCCGGTCCAATGGGCCACCATCAGGGCCGGCTCACCGCGCTGGATCACCTCCACCATCCGGCCGCTTTGCAGGTCCGCGGAAATGAACTTGTCCGCCCCCCCGGGCGGGGTGTTGTCCCAACCGCCGGTCCAATCCCCCGTGCAGCCGATGATGCTGACCACACACCGCGGATCCCGGCCCTCCAAGCCACTGGCATATTCCACCCGCGGCGCCACGCTCGTGTCGCCCTGGTCATACAAATCGCGGAAGTAGTGAGGGATTTCCGCGCCAAACACCGATCGCACCGATTCCAGGGTGGCTTGGGCCAGTTGCGGCCGCGCCCGGTTGCCGAAGCCGCCGGGGGTGGTGATGCCTTCGCAGGAAAGCCCCGCGCTCTTGAGGATATTCAGCGCATAGGCCAGGTAATCGGCCAGTTCGCTCACGCTCCGGCCCGTCGTCCAATCCCAGTTCTCCATGAAGCGCGGGGACAGTTCCGGATACGGTTGCCCGGTTTTGAGATCCAGCACCCGCGTGTGGGTGATCAGTTCGGGATGGATGTCCCAGTTGGGCGCCATCACCGTGCGCACCAAGTCCAGGCTTTCTTTCAGCTCCCGCTGGGTCCAGCCCGGCAGCATCCGATCCACCCGGCCCACGCAGGCTGGATAAGGGACGATGCTATACTTGCCCTTCACGCCCCGCTCCGCGCACCACTCCCCGAACTGGCGCACAAAGCGGTCCGGGATTTCCACCGGCCAATCGCGCCACGGCCGCGCATAAACCCGCTCCCGGTTGCCCCACGCCTCGGCAAATTGCGGCATCGCGAACCGGTTCAGGTTCACCAGGCAGGTGGAATCGTCGATGATCAGGCCCACCGGCACCCGGGCCCGGGGATTCAGCACGGCCACCCCCGGATCCCGGGCCGGCCTTTGCCCCGCCTCCTGGGCGGACAAACCAGGCATTTGGAGAGCGGCACCGGCCAACGCAAGGCCCCGGGCCGTCGTGCCGATAAACTGGCGTCTTGATCGAGGATTCATGCGTTGTATTTTGTCGGGATTGCCGTTTCCAAGTCAAGCCCCACCCACTGCGGTTTTTTTAGCCTGAAGGCCTGAATTGGCATAATTTAAGTTTGACCTCGCGCACCCACCTGTTAGAATTTCTCATGAGTAAATATCAGGAGGAGTGGAGCGGCACTGCCTGGGCGTTTTAATCCATTTTATATGGCGGGGGACTGGTTATTTAAACCGTTACGGTCTGAATTGGCCTGGCCATTCAAGTCGAGCTGGTTTTCCCGGTGCCTGTTTAATCAATTAAAACGGACTCCAACCTTGCCTTTCGCCGCGCTGGAAGCTGGTGCTTCCGGCGGGGTTGCAGACAAACCAACAAACACATAAGAAAAGAAAAAAATGAGTATAACCCAACGCATCAAAGGACGGGGCGCGATCAAAACCAGTCTGGCAGGCATCAGCCTCTGCCTGCTGGCCAGCGCAGCCTCTGCAGCCACCCCCTTGCTGAATTTCGAATTCAACGAAGGCAAAGGTACCACCACCACCGAATCCGTCGGCCAGTTGATCGGCGTATTCGGTTCCGGGATGATCGTCTCCGAGGCGGGCTCCCCCTCCGCCGCGGCGAGCGATAAATCCGTGGGTCTCAACATCGGAAGCCCGACCGGCAATGGCTTCCTGGTGGTGGACGACAGCACGAATCCGATGCTGGCTTTTCCCACGAATCAGGCCTTCACCATTGAAGCCTGGGTGAAAATGGACCCCACCGACCTCCGCGCGTATGAAGGCATCGGCGCCTATGGCGGTTCCTACAAAATGGGGCTCGCCAACGGTCAATTACTGTTCACCCTGTACGGGATTGTGGACATTACCAGCGGTTACAATGTTCCGCTGGACGACGCCTGGCACCATGTGGCGTCAGTTTGGGAACCCGGTGTGGGGGTGACCTTCTACGCTGATGGCGCGCTGATCACCGCGGTGGCTGAAACGCGTTATCCTCGCGCTTACGGCAACAATTTCCTCACCATCGGGGCCGAAGGCCTTGGCGGGAACGCCATTCAGGCCTCCATCGACCGGTTCCGCATCCATAAAGCGGCTTTGACGATCGACCAGCTCGACAGTGTGGCCAAAACGCCGAAAGCGCTGCTCGCCGACACGCTGGTGGCTTATAATTTCAACGAAGCCAGCCTGCCTTATGCGAACGCCGCCGCCGCCGCCCGCCCGGCTTATGATCGTTCCCTGCCGACTTGGACTACCAACACGCCTTCCGGCAAAACCAACGACACCGCTTTGAATTTTGCCTCCGGCCAATACGTGACGGTGGACGATTCCAGCATGAAAATGGCGCTCGACCAGGCGGATCCTTCCTTCACCCTCCAGGCTTGGGTGAAATTCGCGGGTACGCCCGCCAGCCGCATGGTGTTCTTTTTCAACAATGGGCCCGGCGGCGCCATCTCCTTCTCGGTCAATTCTGACCGCACTGTGTTTGTCACCACTTTGGGCATCCTGGATGCCAATTCCAAGGCCGTCGTGCCGGATGACGGTGGCTGGCACCATATCGCCGTGGTCCACGAAAACGGCAAGGAAATCCGTTACTATGTGGACGGCATTCTGGGGGATACCCGCGCTTACACCGGCGGCGTGATCTTCACCCGCACGCAAACCTCCTTCACTTTGGGCTCGGAGCCCGGCGGCGGCCTGCAATTTGTCGGTTCCCTGGACCGTTTAAAAATCTCCAGCGGGGTGCTGACGCCCGAACAGTTGGACACCTGGCCCATTCCCGGTGTGCAGCCGGGTTCGCCCACCCTGAGCATCGCCACAATGGAGATGATCACCTGGCCCACCACCCCGGCCGGCTATTCCCTGCAGAGCAGCACCGATCTCGGCGATCCGAAGACCTGGACCAACGTCACCAACACCCCTGCCCTGGGTGGCAGTGGCAAATTCATATTGGTTCCGCCCACGCAGAGCAAAGTGTTCTACCGTTTGTTCAAGCCGTAAATAAGCTTGCCTGACCGTCAGCGCCCGGGTCTTGACCGGCCTGGCGGCGCCCAGCGCCCATGAGTTGCAGATCCCTTGCCTCATGGGCGCTTTTTGTTGGTGCCACCTCCCGTTCGGCCCAGCAAAACGGGGTTATTAATGCTGTGCTTTCAACTGCACACTTGTCAGCGCGCCGGGACTGGCAGTATATTGTCTGTTGAAGCCTCATCAGGGCTCGTTTGCGGCGAACACCACCGTAAAAAAAGGAATTGGAAGGTCATTTATGCGTATCACGCAGGTTGCATCAGGAAATAGATATCCGGTTTTGAAGCAGGGATTTACACTCATCGAGCTATTGGTCGTCATTGCCATCATCGCCATCCTGGCCAGCATGCTGCTGCCGGCCTTAAGCAAGGCCAAGGCCAAGGGCCAGGGGATAACGTGCATGAACAACCACCGGCAGCTTATGATGGCCTGGCGGTTTTATGCGGAGGAGAATAACGACCGGATCACCTATGCCTACGGTGAAAGCGCCGCTTCCGCGCCCTACGCCTGGGTCACGGGAATCCTCGATTTCAATGGCGGCAACCAGTCCAATTGGGATGTGGATTTCAATATCAAGAAGAGCCCGCTTTGGAAATTTTGCGGCAACCAGTCGGGGATCTTCAAGTGTCCGGCGGACCAATCCAAGGTGAATGTCCGCGGCGTGATGAAATCCCGGGTGCGCAGCATGTCCATGCTCAATTACGTCGGCGGCAATGGGGATCTGCCCTTTGCCAATGACAGCCAGGACGGCTGGCCCTCCGGCGTCTGGCGGGTTTACCGGAAGCTGGGCGACATGACCCGGCCGGGGCCGTCGCGGACTTTCGTTTTGCTCGACGAGCGCGAGGACAGCATCAACGACGCCTTCTGGTGCGTGCAGATGAATGGTTATCCCGACCAACCCGCGCAGTGGACGCTGGTTGATTATCCCGCCAGCTATCACAACAAGGCCGCTGGCTTTTCCTTCGCGGATGGCCACTCGGAGATCAAGAAATGGCTCGATCCCCGGACGGTGCCAGCTCTGAAGCCTGGCCAGGGCATTGCGCTGGGGAATGCCTCGCCCAACAACCCGGATGTCTTTTGGTGCCAGGAGCGCGCCACGCGCCGGGTCAAGTAACCGCTGGCGAATCATCACTTTTTTCAACACGGCCGGTTAAAGCCAGGCGCTTCTGCCTGGCTTTTATTTTTTCCAGGTGCGGTGGCAACACCGGGAGGTTGAGCTTGAAACCCGGCCCGGTTGGGTTTATTGCTAGGGGCATGAAATCCTTGATCCATATCCTGTCGGGAATATTGCTGGCGGCCACCTTGGGCGCGGCTGAGCCAGTCCGATTCGTTGCCCTGTTTGACGGCCAGACTTTTCAAGGCTGGGAAGGCAGCCGCCAATGGTTCCGCATTGAGGGCGGGGCGGTGGTGGGGGGCAGCCTGAAGGAACCGGTGCCCCGCAATGAATTCCTCTGCACTGAACGGCAATATACCAACTTCGTGCTGCGCCTGAAATTCAAGCTGCTCGGCGAGGGCGCCAATGCGGGGGTGCAGATCCGCAGCCAGCGGGTGCCAAACCACAACGAGGTATCCGGCTTCCAGGCGGATTTGGGTGACCCCGCCTGGTGGGGGGCGCTTTACGACGAGTCCCGCCGCAACCGGACGCTGGTCCAGGCCGATCCCGCGGTGCTGAAAGAAATCCTCAAGCGCGGCGATTGGAACCAATACGAGATCCGGTGCGAGGGCAAACGCATCCGGCTGGCCATCAACGGCCGCCAGACGGTTGATTATACCGAGCGGGACGAAAAAATCCCCGAGTTTGGGATCATCGGCCTGCAGATCCACGGCGGGCCGCCCACCGAAGCCTGGTATAAGGAGATCGAGATCCAGGTGCTGCCGTAACCCGCCCCACCCTCAACCCTGCCCGGCGCCCCCGTGGCGCCTCCCCATCTCCATGGAATCATTATGTGTAAACTGCATTTGCTGACGGTTCTGGGCTGGCTGGCCTGGAGCCAGGCCGCCGCCGCGGCCAGTGAGGAATCTTTGCGGCTGGTCCCCTTCCCCAAGGAAGTGCGGCGGCTGGCTGGTGAGTTCAGCCTGCGCGGTCCGCTGGTGCTGGAGGCGCCCCCGGCGCAGCGCGCGGTGCTGCTGGGCCTGCTGAACGAGGAATTGCGACGGGCGGGCCTGCCGCCGGCGGCGGGGCGCGACCTCCAATATACCTCCGTCAATTTCCGGCTCGCCCCGGCCAGTGGGGAGGCGGCCGGGCCGCCGCCCGCCCAGGCCCGTGAGCAAGCTCCGGAGGCCTATGCCTTGGAGGTGCGCGGCGGCGAGGTGGTGGGCATTGCCCGCGAGGCCGCCGGCTTGTTTTACAGCGTGCAAACCCTGTGCCAGCTCATCCGCGCCAACCGCTCCGGTGAGGCGCTTCCGCAAGTGGCGATCCAGGACTGGCCCTCCCTGCGCTGGCGCGCTTTCCAGGACGATATGACCCGCGGCCCCAGCTCCCAGTTGGACACCCTGAAATACGAGGTGGCCCTGGCTTCCTATCTCAAGCTGAACCTCATGACGTATTACATGGAGTATCAGTTCGCCTTCAAAAAACACCCGGCGATCGGCCCCACCAATGGCTCGCTCACGGCCCCGGACCTGGCCGCCCTCGTGGATTTCGCGAAGCCGCTGCAGGTGGACATCCTGGGCAACCAGCAATCCTTCGGGCATTTCTCCCAGATCCTGAAGCATCCCGAATATGCCCGTTTGCGGGAGACCGGCGATGTGCTCACGCCCGTGCGGGAGGAAACCTATCAATTGCTCGACGATCTTTATGCGGAGGTATGCCCGGTGCTGCCCTTCCCCTGGTTCAACGTCTGTTGCGATGAAACCTACGGCCTGGGCGAAGGCCCCGCCAAGGAGCTCGCCGCCCGCATCGGCCTGGGCGGCGTTTACGTGCAGCACATCCGCCGGGTCCACGATCTCCTGCGCGACAAACATAAGAAGCGCATGATGATGTGGGGCGACATCATCCTCCAGCACCCGGGCAACCTCCAGCAAATCCCCAAGGACACCATCATGCTCACCTGGGGCTACGATCCCCGGCCCAGCTTCGAGGACCAGATCGTTCCGTTCGCCAAGTCGGGCTATGAATTCTTCGTCTGCCCCGGCGTCAACAACTGGAGCCGGATCCTGCCGGACTTCGGCGCGGCGATCACCAATATCCATAATTTTGTGCGGGACGGCATCAAGCACGGGGCCCTGGGCATGATCAACACGGATTGGGAGGACGACGGCGAGGCGATCAATGCCGTGAAGTGGCACCTGGACGCCTGGGCAGCCGAGTGCGCGTGGAATGCCTCCGCCACCTCCCTGGAGGCCTTCAACCGCCGCCTCGGAGCGGTCCTGTTCGGCGAGGCCGGGGATCATTTTGGCCAGGCGGTCGGATGGCTCACCCGCACCCACCGGCTGCCCGGCATGAACTCCATGTTCAACAGCCGTTTCTGGGAGTCGGATTTCGCGCCCAAGGCCGCTCCGGCGGCCGTGCAGTCCACCGCCACCAACCTGCTGGCCGTGGTGCGGCCGGCCATCCAGCACCTGGAAACCTGCCGCCGCGAGGCGCGCTGCAACCAACCGCTGCTCGAGGCGCTCCTGTTCGGCGCCCGGCGCATGGAGCTGATCGGCCAGCGCATGCTCGACGGCCTGCGGGCCGCGCAGCTCTACGCGCAGGCCGGCGAATCGCCCGCCCGGCCGGAATTGCTGGCGCAGGTGGAGCAACTGGTTCGCAAGAACCGCGACGCCCATGAGCAGGCCGGCCGCCAATTTGCCCGCCTGTGGCTCGCCGAGAACAAGCCCTATGCGCTGGATTGGACCCTGCGGCGCTACACCAATACGGTGGCCGGATACGATGCCCTCCTGGGCCGGCTCGCAGCCGCCCGCGCCCTCCCCGCCGGCCAGCCGCTGCCCGCCGCGGAGGAGGTGGGCCTGGCCATTCCCAAGCCCATGTCCCGGCTGCTGCGGCCCCGCCCGGCTGGAGACACGCCGCTCCTGCCGGAACAGCCCTGGGCCGATCCCAGCGCCACCCACCGGGTGGGCCTGGGGGTCCAGGCCGGCGATCGGGACCGGTTTGACCTGCCGGTGGAGTTGGAGCTGGCGCTGCCCGCCAGCCTGGCCCGGCGGCCTGTGCGCGCCTTCCAGTTGGATGACCAGGGCCGCCAGCGGGAAGTCCCCGCCCAACTGGAAGCTGGCGGCCAGCCCGGCCGGGGACGGCTGGTTTTGGTGCTGCCGGGACGGTTGCCAAAAGGAGCTGAAGCCAGCGTGCTGGTTTACGCGGGGCTCGAGCGGGAGCCTGCCACCCCGGCAGGCGCGGCCAGCGCCAGCGCCGGACCGCTGGGCAGCGCCTGGCTGGAGAACGACCACGTGCGCCTGCTGGTGGGGGCCGAGGGCGCCCACGTTTACCGGTGGGAGTTGAAAGCCCTCAGCCACCGGGATCTCACCATGCCGGGTGAATCCGGCTGGGCTGGTTTCAGCGATATCGGCTCCCAGCGGCAAACTCCTTACCGCGTCGCGATCACCGCCCGCGGGCCCGCGATGGCGGAATGCCAGTGCACCGGCCCGGCGGGCCAGGTTAAAACCATCCGCTTGTATGCGGGGGGCAGCTGGATCGAAGTCCTCTTGAACGAGCCCACCCCGGTTTATTGGGACTTCGATGATCCGAAAAATTTCGCCGCCGATGGGCCGGCGCCCGGCGACTGGCTTTTTTCCAACGGGCAGTCCGGCAAGCTCGGCCGGGAGGCTGATGGCGTGCCGGCGCAGGTCAAAGCCGCCAATGTCTTCTGGGGGCTCAAACATAATCCGGATCGCCTGGCCCTCGGACTGGTGACTCCGGAAACGCGGGCCTTTCACCACCTGGCCCCGGGCGCGAGCGCGGGCGGGGTGGGCATCGAGAGTTCACCGCCGGCCGGGCATTTTGTAACCTTCGCGGGGGTGCTGGAGCAAGCGCCGGCCGAAACCATGAACCGGCTCCAGGCGACCCTGGATCTGAAACGGCCGGTTGGGGTGCGGATCGGCGCCCTCCAAAACCGGCCTTGAAGCCGGGCATGAAAAACCCGGTGCGGTTGGCTGGCGAAGCCCCCCGCACCGGGTTGAAAAATCGGAGCCGCTATTTCATACGCTCCATGGTCTTCTTGAGGATCTGCCAATCCTTGAGGCCCTTGAATTTCTCCATGGCCGTGGCGTTCACCTTGGCTTCGCGGGCGTTTTTGCTCGGCCGGTTCACATTGTAAAACACGCCGAAATACCCCGGGAACGGGGCATCCGCCAGCTTGTAGGCGGCCGCTTCGTTGGTCACATCGTGGTCGGCCGGAACGGTCAGGAATTGGCCCCCTTTGCGCGGGTTGGCGGAATCGAAGGCGCCCGGGTAAAACTCCACGCATTCGCTGAGGCATTCAATGACGCTGAAGCCGTCGTGGTGCATGGCGGCCTCCATCGTTTCGAGCAGATGGTTCGGGTTCGTGTGCGTGGTGCGGGCCACAAAGGTGGCGCCGCAGGCGATCACCATTTTCACCGGGTTCAATGGCTGGTCCACCGCGCCCCAGTTATCGGTTTTGCTCTTGTAGCCGATGGGCGAGGTGGGCGATGTCTGCTTCTTGGTCAGCCCGTAAACGTAATTGTCCATGCAGACCACGCTCATCTTGGTGTTCTTCCGGGCGGCGTGGACCATGTGGTTGCCGCCGATGGAGAACAGGTCGCCATCCCCACCGAAAACAAACACGTGCAGGTCCGGCCGGGCCAGGGCCACCCCGGTGGCAAAGGGGAGCGAACGGCCGTGGATGAAATGGACGCCGTGCGCCTGCACAAAATAGGGGAACCGGCTGGAGCAGCCGATCCCGGATACCGACACGAACTTTTCCTGGTGGAGCTTCTGGCGCTCGATCATTTTATAGTACAGCGCCAGCACGGAATAATCCCCGCATCCGGGGCACCAGGTGGGATGCTCGGCCACCAGTTCTTTCTTGGTCAGCGGCTTGCGTTCGGCTTCAGTGGCCGGGAGGGAAGTGGGTGCATTCATGGTTTCCAGTAATTTCAAAATTCAGTGGATCAGGATTTCAAGGCGGCCAGTTTGGCGTGCACCAAGTCGTGGATCTCCCGGACTTTCCAGGTCAATCCCTCGGTTTTATTGATGCCGGTAATGTTTTTGCGGCAATAGACCGACCGCAGCAGCCCGGCCAGTTGGCCGAAGCCGTACAAACCCTCGTCATTCAATTCCACCACGAAGAGGTGTTTGAAACGGTCGAAAATCGCTTCCAGGCCACCCGGCAGCGGCTGGATATAGCGGATGTTCAACGCGGAAATCCGCTCGCCGGCCTTTTGGGCACGGTCCACCACTTCCTGGGCCGGGCCTTTCGCCGAGCCCCAGGTGATCAGCAGCACGTCGCCCTCGGGGGCGCCATAAACGGCGGGTGCCGGCAGGGTGGCAGCCAGCGCCTGGATTTTTTTCCGCCGCTTGGCGGTCATCACCGTGTGCAGCTTCGCGGAGCCGGAGGGATGGCCGTATTCGTCGTGCTCCAGACCGGTGACCACCGGGTAGCGGCCATCCAGCATGCGGGTGCCGGGCGGCTTGTGCGCCACCAACCCGTCCGGCGCCGCCAGGTCGTAAGCCTTGTGTGATTCCACCGGGTCCAGGCTGGGCATGATGTCCTGGCAGATTTTCTCCAAGTCCGGCTCCGGAAAAGCTTCGATCCGCGTGGCGATGGCCTGGTCCGAAAGGATGAAAACCGGCACGCTGTATTTGCGCGCCAGGTTGGTGGCCTCGATGGTGGTGTAAAAGGCATCCTCCACGCTGGTGGGCGCGATCACGATCCGCGGGGCGTCCCCGTGGCTGCCGTAAACCGCGATGTTCAAGTCCGACTGCTCCACCTGGGTGGGCAACCCGGTGGAGGGCCCACCGCGCTGGACATCAACGATGATCACCGGGACCTCCGCCATGATGCCCCACCCCACCGCTTCCATCTTCAAGGAAATGCCCGGCCCGCTGGAACTGGTGATCGCCAACCGGCCCGCATAGCTCGCCCCGAGCGCCATCGACATGGAGGCTATTTCATCCTCGCACTGGATGAAGGAGCCGCCGTATTTGGGGAGTTCGTGGCGCAGGATCTCCATGATTTCCGAGGAAGGGGTGATGGGGTAAGCCGCGCCAAAACGGATGCCCGCCGCCACCGCGCCGTAGGCGATGGCCTCGTTGCCGGTCATCACCACCTGGCTGCCGCGCCCGGCCAGTTCGCCGGCGAATTGGAAAGTCTCCACCGCTTTATCCAGCGAGTAGGCGTAGCCCGCATTGAAGGCGCCCAGGGCATTCTGCAGCACGCTCGGATCCTTGCCGCGGAAGCGCTCGCTCACCAAGCCCACCAGCTTTTCCACGTTCAGCGCATACATCTTGGCCAGCAGGCCCAAAACGAAGATATTCTTGCCCTTGTCGCGGCCCGCGCCGCCAATCGCCTCCACCGTCAGCGAGGAGACCGGCACTTTGATATGGCGGTATTGCGCCTCGTAAGCGGGGTTGGGCTCCACATGGTCGCAATCATAAAGCACCAAGCCGCCTTTTTTAAGCGAGTTGAGGTGGTCGTTGTAGGAATGCTGGTAAAACGCCACCAGCAGATCCGCCTCATCCCCGGCGCTCAACACCTCCCCGGTGCCGATCCGGACCTGGAATATGGATGGCCCGCCGGAAATGGTGGAAGGGATGGTCATGAACGTGATGACCTCCTGTTCACTCCGGCCCGCCAGGCGCGCCAGGAAACCGCCGATGGCCTGGATCCCATCCTGCGAATTGCCGGCGATGCGGATTACGGCCTCGCTTATTTTCGAAACATGGGACGGCCCGCCCGCCGCACCCGACGATATGCTTGCTTCACTCATGCGAACATCAACTTACCTGATTTGTAAAACGGAATTCTACTGAAGATGAATAAAACTTTTCTAGTTGTCTCCAGCTTTGGGTAAACTAACACGCCATGGCTGGCTGTCAAACGGGAATCGCAATCTGCAACCTTCTCCAGATCATGTGGTTGCGTGTCCCATGCCGAATTATGCGCTTCCCCCCGGAAAGGCGGGCTATGGTGAAATATTTTGCGCGGGATGGGATCCTACCCCAAGGCCGTAACCCGGGCCGGAATGTCCCCGATCCCAAGGCCCGGCCAGGGGCTCCTGGCCAATCCGAGCCCGGCCGGTTCGACTTTCGGCGCTAAACTCCCAAGCTTGCAGAGGAATCCGATGGATTCAATTTTCATCCGCCGACCCTTTTTGCCCGCCTGGCACGCCTCTATCGGCCGGGTTGGGCTCCTCACTGGCGCAGCCGATAGAACCGGGCCGCTCCTTGAACCGGGACGGTGATCGGGCCGTTGGCCGCCCCGGGAACCGGAGTCCACTGGATCGGCGGCAGCAAGCTCTCAGTGGTTTCCAAGATGGATCCGCTCAGGGCAGGATCCCAAGACAGAATCAGACTGCCTTTTTCCAAGGTGGCCGACAGTTGGGCAGGCAGCGCGAGACAAATCACCCGCACCTCGTCAATCAACACGGTGCGATCCAACCCCACCGGGCCGGTTTTCACAAACGCCAGCTCCATTTCCGGGCCGTTGGCCACAAAGGGCTGGCTGGCTTTCTGGGCATAGAGACTGAGCGGCCGCACCTCGTGGGCGGCATCGATCACGTTCGTCCCCATCCGCACCTCCAGGATCGGTGCGTCCTTGGTAATCATCCCGCCGTAGCCAGCTCGCCGGGCGTTCTCCCGATACTCCACCCGGTACTGGGAGCCTGCCGTCAACCTCTTCACCATCTGTTTGAGGGCTCCTTCCCCCTGTAGGAAGGCTGCCTGCCGGCCATGCGGAATGGCCCCATAGTCCGCGAATGGATAATCATTCGTGCCGTAAGGAGCCACCGGATTGAGGCCCATGCCCGCTTCGGTGGCCCAGCCGGTGATCGGCCCATTGGCGTCGCGATAGCCCGGCCACTTCGTGAAGGTATCCAGTTCAAAGCTGGGATTAACCAAGGCGACTGGCGGCAGCGCAGTTTCGAACCGCGCCGTCACTTGCTTGACGTCATTCATGGTGACCGTCACCGGGTTGGCGGAGCCAGCGGCGTCCCCCCCCCAGCCCGTGAACTTATATCCGGGCCCAGAGTTGGCCGCCAGCCGCACCACCGTCCCGGCCGCGTACCCGCCATCGACGGGGGGCGGCTCAGCTATGATCGTGCCGCCGATCGAGGAATCCGATGAAAGCAGCAGCGCAAACGCCGACTCAGGTTGAGGCAGGAAGGTCCCCATGCAGATCATGGAGTCCTCCGGCAGCGGTTGCAAATTCCCCTGACGCATCTTCGCGATGAGATCCGCGATCCGCAACTGATCTTCATAGGTTTCCGCCACCGTGTAGTTCCTCAGGTAATCCACCGCCGAGTAATCGGCAGCGGCAAGGTATTTTTGCTTGAAGGCATTGGTGGGGAGAACGGTGACGGGCAGGTTGACGGTAAAAACCAAATTCGATTCATACGACGGACTCCAAAGCGGTCCGGATTGATAAATATCATTCCCATTCCAGACGCCGAGGTTTTGGCTGCTGATGCAAGGCATGTCGAAGTCGAAACCGGCCCCCAGCCGATACATGTAATGCGAGGCCAGATCGAATTGGATAGGATTGGCGAGAGTCCCCCGCACCACATAATTGGTGGGAGCGTCCCAGGGGATTTTCGCGGAAAGATAAAAGTCGAGCGGCGCCAGGGAGATCTGATCCCTGGACATGACATGGAGATCGAAGTAATTGAACAACTCCACCCGGGCCAGGGCCAGAAGCTGGGCGGCCTGGGACACATAGGGAATGCTCGAAGCGGCCAGGAAAAGGATCTGGTCGCCCCCGGAGTACCAAAGCCCCGGGTTCCGGGTCCAGTCGCCGGTCCAGACCTCTCGCCATTCATTCACCGACTCCACCTTTGTGCCGGAATTGATCCAGAACAAGGGCCCCCCTCCCAACCGGTTTTTTACGCCAAAAAATTCCGCTTCGCCGTCGCCAAAAGGGTCACCGCTCTGCCAGGGCATTTCAGACGAATCGACTGAGAAGCTGATCGCGTCACACCCGGGCAGCGTGGGTGCCGAGCCCCAGATCAGAAGTTTGTTGTCCTTTTGGGATAAGGAGAGGTCCAAAGGGGGCAGGCCATCGTAGGGAGCATTCAGCCACAGGTTATGGTCCGTGCTGTAATAGACATTGTGCTCGGCCCGCAACCAATCTCCGCCAGGAAAACTGACCGGTTTGGCCTTGACCTCCACTAACTGGCCTTGTGCCACGATGGTGGGGAACTCGAAGGTGATCACGATGGGAATTTCAAACTTATACATCACATAGTCATCCAGGATGAAGTCAAAGCCGAGTTTGACACCGTTCTCGCCGGAATTCCAGAAGTCTTGTGTCCACAACATTTTGAGGCCGGCATTCACGCGTTGGCGGCCGCTGATGGTGGCGCTGATCACTTTGCTCAGCGTGTAGGTGGCCGTCGGAATGAACTCCGTGGGATTGACCTGCTCCAGGGAGGAATTCCGGGCGGCCAATTGAAACGAACGGGGGGTGCCCTCCTGCAAGGCGACGTATCGTTCCACCTTGAAAAACCGGGGACCAGACTCGTAGAAGTCGCCCCATCCGCTTAGCGGATATTGGGTCTGAATCACAAAGCCATAGTACCCAGGATCCAGTGGCGGGAACATGAAAGTGAGGCTTTGGGGCCATACACTCTCGGGCTCGATCAGGTTGAAGGGCTGGCCATTCTGGGTGAGTCTAATCCGGAAGGTGCGAGGTATGGCGCCCTGGTAGAAATATTTATCCCCGGTGGCAGTGATCGTGATGGGCGTACTCAACCCCTCGGGGAGAAGCGTGCGGCTGACATAATAGCCATCGGACGCGACCGGTGGTGGCAGCGTGGTGAAGGTTGCATCCGGTCCGTGAACCACGCCGCCAGGGCTCTCTGCCACGAACCGGAAATGGTAGGTCGCGAGGCTGGACAAGGGGCCGATGGCCATCGCCACAGGCACATTGGTGTTGCCTGCCCCGACTTCCACGGAACTGGTGCGATGCGCGTAGTTGGTGGAGAGGCCCCACTCGAACCAGGCCCGGGTCGGCAAGGATTTCGGATTCACCGATCCCTTGAGAGTGGCGTTGGTGTGTGAAACGGCCGTCGCTGACAGCGTGGTTACTGTGGGGGGGATGGGTGTCGTGAAGGACCAGCCACCAAAGGTGTTGAATGCTCCGTTGGTCACCATCATCTGGTAATAACTATAAGTCACCCCCGAAACCAGGCCGGTCACATACAGACTCAGGGGCACCGCGTTGGTGCGTGGGTTCAAAAAAATCGGCGCACTACGGTTTTCAATCCCATTGATGCCCCATTGGAACCAGGCAGTGACGGGCCAGCCATTCGGGTTGACTCGGGCATGGAGCACCGCGCTGCTGCCGGTGACATCCGTGGCGGGTTCGACCACAACCTGGGGCGCCGGCACCGGACACCATGCATAGCCGTTGGTTACCTGGCCAAACCGGTTCGAGGCCACCAGCCGATATTCGTACATCGTGCCCGGAGTCAGGTCATTAACCATCGAGCCGGCACTCGCATAGGATGTCCCACTGCCCACTGCTTTAGGTGGAGTGATGCGATCATAATTGACGGGAGCGCTGCCCTCGAACCATAAATTCGTGAATCTCCCATTCGAGTATGGGATGGTAACGAAGCGGCCATAATTGGTGGTGATACCCCACTCGTACCACGCCGCCGTGGTCTCCCCGTTCGGATTGACCGCGCCGTTAAACAGTGCATTGCTCACCGTCACTAGGGAAGGATATTGGACAGCAGCCAGCGGCTGGGAGCCAGTGGTGGTAAAGCTCGCATCGGCGCCATACGTGGTACCCCCGCTGTTGCGCGCGCCCACGCGGTAGTGGTATAAGGTTGCGGGTTGTAGTGGCCGCCAAGTGGGTATGGAGGCGCCGATTAAAAGTTCGGATGAGCCACTCCCGATATTGGTATTGCCAAAACTCCCAAAAGGATAATAGCCGGTTTGCGTGCCAAACTCAAACCACACCTCCGTTGAGGTGCCGTTCGGATTGACCCTGGCATTCAGAACGGCACCGTTGCCCGTGATCAATGTGGCAGGCAGGGTCGAGGCGTAAGGGGGTGGAATCGGGGTGGTGAACACATGGTTTGTCCCGAAGACCTTCCCGAAACTATTTGAGGCCACCATTCGGAAACAATACGTCGTGTTCCCGTTCAAATTCGTCAAAGCCAGGTTTAACGGCACGTCGTTGGTGCCGCCAGCCAGGTTGGTGACGATGGTCATATTGGCATAGTTCGTCGTCAGGCCCCACTCGAAATAGGCCAGCGTCGCAGCCGAATGGGGATTAACGAGACCGTTCAGGGTCGCCCGGGGCGTAAAACCGTCCAGGCGAACGTCGCTGGCGGGCAAGGTGGACGCCAGCGGAAAACCGGGCAGCGCGACCACGACTTCGGACGCGAAGGCTGAACCAGCAAAGGCCGAATCCACCGCCTGGACGCTCCAATAATAGGTGCGATCCGTAGAGATGGCTGCCGTAAAGCTTAACCGGTGGCCAGCGTTGCCCCTGGCCGGAAGCAGGCGAAATCCGCTGCTGGCGGCCGCGGGCGAAATGACATCGCACCCTCCCGGCGTGGTGCCGATGCGCAGATTGTAGGTCAGGCCGGATGCGGGCGTTTCGCGGTCGGTGGCTTCGCTCCATTGGAACACCACGTTCGTACCAACCCGCAAGGCGGTCAGTCCCGTGGGAGGGCTGGGAGGTGTGTTAGCCACTGGCGCAAAGTTGCGGTAGAGGCGGGAGAGGGCATAGCCTGCTCGATCTCGGCCAGAAAGCAGGACATCCAGCTTGCCGTCATTGTCATAATCGCCCCAGGCAAATGAACTGCTGGATCCCCCAGCCAATCCGGCCTCAATGTCGGTGAACGTGTTGTTGCCGTCATGGCGATAAACACGCGTGCCTTCTGGCAAGCTAGCCAGGATGTCCATATCCCCATCGTTATCGCAGTCACCCAAGGCAACCGCATCAACCGATTGTGGTAAATTCGCATTAATATCAGTGAAGGTTGCGTCCCCGTTATTCCGATAAACACGAAACGCATTGCTGGCTTTCAAATCGCCGCTGTACCAACCCGCCAGGAGAATATCGAGGTAACCGTCGTTGTTGTAATCGCCCCAAACGACTCCGCCTGCTTTACATGCCACTCCGAGCAACCCGGCCTTGATCTCGCTGAAAGTGCCGTCCCCATTATTCCGATAGATGCGGGAAGTCGTCCGCCAAGTATAAGCGTCTCGCCGTTCGTAACCCGTGAGCAGGATATCGAGGAAGCCGTCGTTGTCGTAATCGCCCCATACCGCCGAGGCATCCCGGAGCCCGGGCAAGCTGGCGCCAATATCCGTAAATGTGCCATCCCCGTGGTTACGATAAATGCGCGATACATAGGAGGAGTTTTCCATGCCCGTGACCAGGAGATCCAGGCGGCCATCGCTGTTATAGTCTCCCCACGTGATGGATGGAGTACTAGACACAGAGTAGAGTCGATAAAGATCTGGTAAAGGCACCGTCCCAAAGCCCCCTAGGCCCAATGCCGTTTAGAAAATCATGAAAGAATCCGGGATATTTCATATTCGGGAGCCCCTGTTTGATATGAGTTTTCAAGCAGGCGCGGCCAACTACTGACCGGCTGGCGCAAGGCGCGAGGACAGGAGCGCTGGCGT
>CAIMWS010000410.1 GCA_903845125.1 uncultured Verrucomicrobiota bacterium | reverse complement strand
GAGAAAACCCTCCTTCTTGAATTCCAGCCACACCATCACCCCGGCGTCCCCGTTCGTGTGATGTTTCATCGTGATGCTCAGTTCGGCCGCCTGCTCTTTGGAGAAGTACCCCACGCTGATCATGGCGAAGCAAGGGAAGGTGGCAACGAACAGGGAAAACAGGACGGAGATTTTGAGTAATGTTTTCATTCTATCCTTGGGACACGCCTATTGGGGATTTCTTAAGCGATTTTCAAAGTTTTTTGAGCAGGTTTTGGCCCAAAGAAGTTGCGCGATGCGGGCAGTATGGCCCCGCCGGACCCCGGAATTGGCCACTGCCAGACTGGGGTGGCACCCTGCTGGAAACCAACCATCCACCACCGGACGGTGAAACACTGCCACCATTTCATTAAGTGGATGGATCTGCGGATTGAGGATTTCATGATGGAAAAATGATGCGTTGGATCTGGGTCCGACCGGACAGTAAAACCGGACAGTGAACTTTTTGAGTTTTGGGGATTTGTTGTAAGTCCTTGATTACCAATTGGCGCATCCGCTAGGAGTTGAACCTAGAACCTTCTGATCCGTAGTCAGATGCTCTATCCAATTGAGCTACGGATGCACCTCGAGGTGGCTGAAGGGGTCTGTGGCCGCTGCGTGGGAGAGGCCGGAACCGAATCAGCGCGCTCATACTAAAGGGGTGGTGGTGGCAGTGGCAAGCCGATTTTGCAGAGAAAAATAATCGGGGAGATATTTCCGGCGGGGAAACGGGAAAAAAGCCGGGCAAAAAAACGCCTTGCCTGGCGGCGCAAATCAGGTAGCCTGATAGACTATGTTAATGCCGGAGAGTCCGGCGGAGGTTTCTATTGCACGTGGAACAAAAAATCAAACGCGAGGTTAAGATATTCAGCGGTAATTCCAATCTGCCGCTGGCGCGGGCCATCTGCTCCAGCATTGGCTTGGAATTGGGCAAATGCACGGTCAGCTCCTTTCCGGACGGCGAGACGTACGTGAAGATCGACGAGAACGTGCGGGGGGAGGATGTGTTTTTAATCCAATCGACCTGCCCGCCCACGAACCACAACCTGATGGAGCTGTTCATCATGATCGATGCGCTGCGCCGGGCCAGCGCCTTGCGGATCACCGCCGTGCTGCCGTTTTACGGTTACGCGCGGCAGGACCGGAAGGATCAGCCGCGGGTGCCGATCACGGCGAAGCTGGTGGCCAACCTGCTGGTGGCGGCCGGGGCGAACCGCGTGTTGACGATGGATTTGCACGCGCAGCAGATCCAGGGTTTCTTCGATATCCCGGTGGACCACCTGTATGCCGCGCCGGTGATGTATAACTACCTGAAGGAGAAACATATTGAGGACTTGGTGGTGGTGAGTCCCGACGTGGGCGGGCTGAAGATGGCACACGCGTATTCGCAGGTGCTGGATGCCGGGCTGGCGATCGTGGCCAAACGGCGGAAAAACGCCAGCGAGATCGAGGCGGTGACGATCATCGGGGATGTAAAGGATCGGAATTGCCTGCTGGTGGATGACCTCACCGAGACGGCCGGCACGCTGACGGAAGCGTGCGCGTTGCTGAAGCGGAATGGAGCGAAGTCGGTGGTGGCGTGCGTGTCGCACGCGATCCTCAACGACCTGGGGATCCAAAGATTAAGAAAATCGAATATTGACGAGATCATTACGACTGATAGTGTTCCTCACCCTGCGATCGAGGGATTGCCAATCAAGGTGCTTTCGGTGTCAGGCTTATTGGGTGAGGCAATAAAGCGGATTCACAACAATGCCTCGGTGAATTCGCTGTTTGAATTTAAGGGCGGGCGGACCAGCTAATCCGGCGCCGGGCCCCGAGGCAGATGTAGAACCATGAAATCAGTACCATTGACGGTTTATCCGCGGACCAGTCTCCAGCGGAACCAAGTAAAGAAACTTCGCCGGACAGAGCGGATTCCCGCTGTCATTTACGGACGGCACTCCAAGTCCCAGCCACTGGAAATCACGCAGTTGGATTTTGACCGCCTGGTTCACCACTCGGCGACGGAGAATATCCTGGTGGACATGGATCTGCAGGGCGATGAACGGCCCAAGCGGCTGGCGCTGATGCAGGATGTCCAGCATCACGCCTTGACCGGGAAGGTATTGCATATCGATTTCCACGAGGTCGCGGAAAATGAGAAGGTGGTTGTGACCGTGCCGGTGGAACCGTCGGGCGAGGCCCTCGGAGTGAAAAACGGCGGCATCCTGGAGCGGGTGTTGTTCAAGGTAAAAGTCCGGGCGCTGCCCAAGGATCTGCCCGAGCAATTGGTGGTGGATGTGACCGCGCTGGATATCGGCAAATCGATCCATATTGGTGAGATTCCGGCTCCCGCCGGAACGGAAATCCTGGGTGACAAGCACATCCCGGTGATCTCCGTGGCCGCCCCGGTGACCGAGGCGGAAGAAGCGGCGGAAGCGGCGGAAGCGGCCGAGCCCGGCTCGATGGAGCCCGAGATGATCAAGGAAAAGAAGGAAGAGGGCGCGGAGGGGGCGGAGAAGGCTGGCGAAAAAGGCAAGCCCGCGGAGAAGGCCGAAAAGGCCGAGAAACCCGAGAAGGCCGAGAAGAAAAAGTAGCAGCCTGGCGCGGTGGAAGCTGGACTTTCAGGCACCCGATCCGGCGATCAGTTTGTGCTTATCGCCGGATTGGGGAATCCCGGAAGCAAGTATTCGCAGACCCGGCACAACGCGGGTTTCATGGTGGTGGAGCGGTTGGCTGGCCGCCGTCAGGCGGAGTGGAGGCAGGAGGATCGGTTCCAGGCCCGTCTGGCCAAGTGGAACTGCGAACAGGGGAAGGTATTGTTTTGCCAGCCGCAAACATACATGAACTTAAGCGGGCAGTCGGTTGGGGCATTGACAGCCTACTACCGTGTGCCGCAAGATGGCCTGCTGGTGGTGGTGGATGACGCGGATCTCCCCTTGGGGAGCCTGCGTTTAAAGCCCGGCGGCAGCAGCGGGGGGCACCACGGATTGGAATCCATAGAACAGCACTTGGGGCAGCGCAACTTTGCCCGGTTGCGGGTGGGGATCGGCCGGAGTGAGACCGAGAGGCGGGAGATCGCGGATTATGTGCTGGGCAAGTTCCTGCCTGCCGAGCGGGAACTGTTGGAGCAGGTGGTGGAGCGGGCGGCGGACCAGGTGGAGTGCTGGCTGGCGTATGGAAACCAGCGGGCTATGAACGACTTTAATGGTAGTATTGCAAACCCAGGAACAAAGGACAGTTGAGTGAAAAGGTACGAAGGATTGTTCATCTTGAACACGGCGGGGCGCGAAGAGGGCGTCAAAGAGATGATCGATAAAATATCTGCCGAAATAACGCGCCTCGAGGGCAAAATCGAGACGGTCCAGAAAATGGATCGCCGTCCGTTTTCCCGCGTGGTTAAAAAAGCCATCAATGGCGGCTTCTATGTGAATGTGATCTTCGAGATCAAGCCCGAAGGGATTAGCCAGTTGACCAAGGCCTTCGGGTTAAACGACGAGATTTACCGCGTGTTGTTCACGGTGTCGCCGGTGGCCAAGCCACAGGTTGCCTGATCCACACATACCTCGTGGGCGTATGGGCAACTTCAACAAAGTGTTTCTCCTGGGCAACCTGACACGGGACCCCGAGTTACGCTACACTCCCAAGGGCATGGCCATCGCCAAGCTGGGCATGGCCATCAACCGCTCCTGGCGGGATGAATCGGGGGCCAGCAAGGAGGAGGTAACCTTTGTGGATGTTGATGCCTTCGGCCGCCAGGCTGAGGTGGTGAGCCAGTACCTCAAGAAGGGGCGGCCGGTGTTTATCGAAGGGCGGTTGAAGCTGGACTCCTGGGAGGACAAGCAGACCAACCAGAAGCGGTCCAAGCTGACGGTGGTGCTGGAGTCTTTCCAGTTTGTCGATTCCGGCAACCGCCCGGGTGAAGACACGGCAGCTCCGGCTTCCGCGCCCATGCGGCAGACCCCCAACGCCGCCCCCGCCATGCCCACGCCCCCCGCCCGTCCGGCCGAGGAAATGCCGCCGGAAGACGACGATGTGCCGTTTTAAAAACCATCCCTTTACCCGCTAAAACAACAAATCCTATTTATTATGCCGAAAGTAGATATCATCTTAACTGAAAATGTGGTTGGCTTGGGAGCCGAATCGGATCACGTGAAGGTTGCGGCTGGTTATGCCCGCAATTTCCTGTTCCCGCAACGCCTCGCCATCCCGCTGACTGCCGCCAACAAGCGCCGTCTGGAATCGCTGCGCCGCCGCCGCGGCGAGCGCGAGGCTCATGAGCTGAATACCATGACCGAGCTGGCCAAGACCTTGTCCAAGCTGACTTTGAACCTCACCGTGAAAAGTGGCGAGGGCGAGAAGATGTTCGGATCAGTCACCGCCGGCACCATTGCCGACGAATTGAAGCATCTTTACGATGTCACGCTCGACAAGCGGAAAATCCACCTGGAGAAGCCCATTCGCACGCTCGGCGATCACGAAGTGGAATTGCGCCTGCATGCCGAGGTGACCGGGAAACTGAAGCTCCATATCGAAAGCTCCGAGCCTCAGCAACCCGCTCCCGAACCGGCCAAACCGGCGGCGGAAGCCAAGGATGAAGGCCGTCGTGGCCCCCGCGGTGAACGCCGCGGCGAAGGACGCCGGTAGGCGGCCTACCGCCCCATCAATTTGCCAAGCACGCCTCCGGGGCGTGCTTTTTCGTTTCATCCATCGCCGGCAAAAGGCTGGTCAATCCAAGGCGTCGAGGATCTGGGGCAGCAGATGGCGGTTGGTCCCGATGACCTGGTAACCGCGCAGACAGGCATCGGCGCCCAGATCAAATTGGATTTCCCGGCCCGTGAAATCGGCCAGGATGCCGCCGGCTTCCTGAAACAGGAGTTTGGTGGCGGCGATATCCCAGATTTTGCAGTGGTGGTTGATGAAGCCCCCCAGGCAGCCATCCAAAGTGAAGGCAGCGTCCGCCAGACTGTTGGTGGCGCGGAGGTTGCGCACCCGGTTCAGGAGGCGGGCCATCATCAGGGCCTGACGCTGCAGTTGGTGTTCATCGGCGCAGGCATCCATGCCGTAGGCGCACAGTTCCCGGCGTAAGCTGGGTGCCTCCGCAAGGTGCAGCCGCTCCCCGTTGCGCCAGGTTCCCTGGCCGGACTCGGCGAGGTAGAGGCGGTCCTCCAGGGGCAGGTATAGCGCGCCGAGAATCGGCTCCGTGTCTTGGAGCACGGCCAGCAAAACGCCGAACCAAGGCAGGCCGGCGGCGAAATTGGAGGTGCCGTCCAAGGGGTCAATCACCCAGGTGATTCCGGATTTTCCCGGCCGGTGGCCGCTTTCCTCCGCCAGGATGCCGTCGCCGGGAAAACGGCGGTCCAGGATTTCCAGAATTGCGCGTTCGGAAGCCAGGTCGGCCTCGGTCACGATGCTGCTGGGGTTTTCCTTCTCCCGCCAGGAAAGGGCGCTTCCGAAGTGCCGGCGCAGGATTTCACCAGCCACGCGGGCGCATTCCGCCAAGGTTTGTTTCACGGACGGTCCTTTTTCCGCAAACGGGCGACGTAGGCCCCATCCACACCGTCGTTGAAAGGCAGCAGCTGCCGCTCGAATTCGCGGACGAAATCTTTCCGGGAAGTGAGGAATTGGGTCACCACCACCTGGTTTTCCTCAGGCTCCAGGCTGCAGGTGCTGTAAACCATGGCCCCCCCCGGTTTCACGAGGGAAGCCAGGCGGTTCAAGAGCCCCAGCTGGGTGGCCTGCAGCCGGGTGAAATCCTCCTCGTGCAGGCGGTGGCGCAGCTCGATCCGGCGGCGCATCACCCCGGTATTGGAGCAGGGGGCGTCGGCGAGAATTTTGTCGTAAATGGGCCGGTTGGTGATGGCGGGCAGGGAATCCCCTTTGCTGATGGTGACGCAGTGGGCGTCCAGGCGCTCGCAGTTATCGCGCACCAGCTGGAGGCGCTCGCGCTGGATGTCGTGGGCCACCACCCGGCCCTGGTTTTGGAGGCGCTGGGCGATGAAAGTGGTCTTGCCTCCCGGGGCGGCGCAGGCGTCGAGGACGGACTCGCCCAGCTTCAGGCCGAGGGCCTGCACAGCCAGCAGGGTGCTGGGATCCTGAATGTAAAAGAAGCCGTCCTGATGGCTGGCCAGCTCGGCCAGGGGCGGGTACTTGAGCAGTTCGTAAACCAGCTTGTCGCCGGTCCAGTCCCACTCCCGCTCCTGGAACTCAACCCCCTCCCGCCGCCAGCGGGCGGTGAGGGTGACGGGGTCAATTTTGAGGGAGTTGATGCGGGCGAAAGTCGGGGGCGGGGTGTTGTTCCAGCGCATCAGGGCCACGGTTTTCTCCGCGTCCCAGCGGTTTTGCCAGCGTTTCCAGAGCCAATGCGGATGGGCATGCCCGAGGGCCGGCTGCGATTTTTTCAAGTCCTCCAGCAGTTTTTGGGTTTCGGCCTCCTCGCGGCAATAATTACGGAGCACGGCGTTGAGGAAACCCGTTTGCGAGTTCAGCCCCAGGTTTTTGGCGGCCTCCACGGTTTCATTCACGGCGGCGTAATCCGGCACGCGATCCAGCCAAAACAGCTGGTACAGGGCCATCTGCAGCAACACTTTGGCCGGGGCGGATACCGTGGCTTGATTGGCTTTGAGGCTGATCAGATGGTCCAGGGCCAGCTGCCAGCGGACTACGCCGTAAACCAACTCCTGGATCAAGCGGCGGTCCACGGGTGCCACGGGATGTTCCAGGAAGGCCTTGTCGAGGCTGGTTTCCAGAAAATCCTGAGGATCCAAACGGTCCGTTAACACCTTTGCGGCAATTTCTCTTGGTTTTAATTCGCTCATGCGGTACTAATAATGGGCTATTATTTGCAGGCGCTCATTGATATGAAAGAAGAATTCGAAAAATTAGTCGCGGCAGGCAAAATCACCCGGTCCCATGTGGAGCCTTTGGTGCGTTTGGCGCAGTGTGGTTATTGCGTTCACAAGAGTTGGGGTTTTGGCAAAATCACCAGCGTGGACACCGTTTTCAGCCGTTTCCAGATCGATTTTCCAGCCAAACCGGGGCATTCCATGGATCTGGCCTTTGCGGCGGAATCCTTGAAACCGATCCCCAAAGACCACATCCTGGCCCGCAAAGCCACCGATTTGGCCGGCCTGCAAAAACAGGTGGCGGTGAACCACCTGGAGCTGATCAAACTGGTGCTCAACAGCTACGGCGGCAAAGCCACCCTGGAGCAGATCCAGCAATCTTTAGTGCCGGACGTGATCACCGCCGATTGGAAAAAATGGTGGGAGGAAGCCCGGCATGAGCTGAAAAAGGACGGGCATTTCAAAATCCCCACCAAGAAAAACGAGCTCATCACTTACCAGGATGTGGAAATCTCCCTCCAGGATCGGTTGCTGGGCGAGTTCCGGGAAGCCAAGGGCCTCAAGGCGCGCCTGAACCTGGCGCCGGAGCTGATCCGGTCCTTGGGCGACTTGCAGGATCCCAAAGCGACGATTGAGGAGGCGGTCCGCCAGCTCAACCTGGAAATCAAGTCCCACCAGCGCACCCAGCCATTCCTGGCATTGGAGGCGATTTTTGTGCGGGAAGAGCTGCGGGAAAAGGTGGGCCTGCCACCTACCGAGGGGGAGATCGTGCCCCGGGATATCTGGGTGCAGAATCCGCCGCTGGCGCAGATCGACCAAATGTCCAGCGGCAAGCACAAAGCGGCCTTGGAATCCTTCCAGGCGGCCAACCCTGAAGCGTGGGGGGACACGCTGCTGGAGGGGCTCAACTCGATCCCCACGCGGGTGTGCGGCGAGGCGGTCAATCTCTTGATCCACAGCGGCAAGCAGGAACCGCTCAAAGCCTGCCTGGCCCGCCTCATCACGCAGCACCAGGCCGGCAGCGATCTGCTGCTTTGGCTGGCGCAGTGGCTCGCCCGGGAAATGAAAAAAACCACCAAGGAGCGCAACGAAGCCTTCGCGGACATCCTGGGCCCGGATGTATTCCGGGCCATGCTCTCGGCCATTGAGCGCGACCAGTTCAATGAGAAAAGGAGCAACAAGCTGCGCGATTTCATCCTGGATGAGCACGACCTGCTGGGAGAATTGATCCGGACGGCAGATATCGACGTGGTGAAGGACCTTACCCGCACCTTGAAGTTGTCCCCCAGCTTCGACGACATGGACAAACGCTCGCTGCTGGCGCGGATCGTGAAGATTTTCCCCGCCATCCAGCCGCTGATCTCGGGCGATCCGCATAGCAAACAGGAAACCACCCTGATCGTTTCCTGGGACAGCCTGGAGCGCCGCAAGCACGAATACAACGACCTGGTGCACCGGAAAATACCGGCCAACTCCAAGGAAATCGCCATCGCCCGCAGCTACGGCGACCTGCGGGAAAACGCCGAGTTCAAGGCCGCCAAGGAGATGCAAAAGATCCTCATGCGCCGGAAGGGTGAATTGGAAGTCCAGCTGGGCCAGGCCCGCGGGATGTCCTTTGAAAACGTGGGCACGGACACGGTGAACATCGGCACGCGCATCACGGTGACGGACCAGGAAACGGGCCATGTGGATACGTATTCCATCATGGGCGCCTGGGATACCGATGTGGATAAAGGGATCATCAGCTACCTGAGCCCGGTGGGGCAGGCGGTATTGAACCACAAGGCGGGGGATATCCTCGAAGTGGAGTTGGAGGGGCACCGGAAAAAAATCCGGATCGACGCCATCGCGCCGGTGGAACTGGCCAGCGCGGTCCCGGCGCCGGCCGCCACGGCGCCCGTGGCTACCGAGACGACCTCCACCCAGGATTCGCAAGCTCCGGCCACCGCGTAGTTTATGCGCACGGTCCAGGTGCCACTCGGAAGCCGGAGCTATGATATTTTCATCGGTCCCGGTTTGCTGCAGCGGCTGGGTCCCGAATGCGCCCGGCTGAAGCTGGGGCGCCGGGGCATCATCCTCACCGATTCCAACGTGGGCCCGCTTTACCAGGCCGGGGTGGTGGAGTCGCTCCAGAAGGCGGGATTTGAAGCTGCCACAGTAAGCATTCCGGCCGGGGAGGCATCCAAGAACCTGCGCACGGTTCAAGCCTGTTATGACCGGCTGGCTGCGGAGCGCCTGGAGCGCAACTCCTTCGTGGTGGCTTTGGGTGGGGGCGTGGTGGGCGATCTCGCGGGCTTCGTGGCCGCGACTTACCTGCGGGGCATCGCTTTCGTTCAGGTGCCCACCAGCCTGCTGGCCCAGGTGGATAGCTCGGTGGGGGGCAAGGTGGGGGTGAACCTCAAGGCCGGTAAAAACCTGGTGGGCGCCTTTTACCAGCCACGCCTGGTATTGTGCGATTTGTCCACCTTGTCCACGCTGCCTATCCGGGAGCTGCGGGCGGGATTATCGGAAGTCATCAAGTATGGCATCATTTACGATGCCAGCCTGTTTGCCCGGCTTGAGAAGCTTATGCCGCGCCTGCTCGCCTGCGACCTCCCGGCCCTGGCGCCGGTCATTGCCCGGTGCTGCGCGATCAAGGCGGAAGTGGTGGGGCAGGATGAAACCGAGGGCGGCCTGCGGGCGATCCTCAATTTTGGTCATACCATCGGCCACGCCATCGAGGCCCTTGCCGGATATGGCAAATATCTCCACGGCGAGGCCATCGCGATCGGCCAGGTGGCGGCCGCCCGGCTCTCCACCCGGCTTTTGGGGCTGCCTGAGGCGGAAACCCGCCGCATCGAGGCCCTGCTGCGAAAGACCGGATTGCCGGTGGCCATCCGGTTGAACCGGCCCCAGCGGGAGCGCCTGTTCTCAGCCATGAAATCCGATAAAAAGGTGGCCAACGGGATCGTGCGGTTTGTGCTGGCCAGCAGACTGGGCAAGGTGGCCGGGGGACAGTCGGTTCCCGAGGCGATGATCACTGAAGTATTGGATGGTTTGGCGGAGGCTTGAGCATGTCGGCCGTCAGCGAAACCATGGTCCGGGAATTCTTCGAACTGCACGGGTTTTTCGTGCGGCAGCAGCGGAAATACGTGGCGCTCAATCCCACCCAGGACGAAGAGATCGATTTTTATATTTATAATCCTGCCGCCGTCGTCCAGCCCACTGCCGGGCCGGATGGCGCGGCGCCGGCGAAACCGGAACTGCCATTCATCCTGTCCGCAGCGGATCTGGCGGGCATCCCCCGGGCCGTGGTGGCGGTGCGGCCCTGGCACAACGAGACCTTTGGCCCCTCGGTTTTTCATCACAACCCGGAGATTTTTCGCTTCGCGGAAAGCGCCACGGCGGCCTCCGTGGGGCGGGTGTTTGGGGCCCACGAACCGGTGCGGAAAATCCTGGTGCTCTCCATGCTGCCGCTGAACAACCCCGCCCGCGAACAGAGCGTGCAACTGCTCAAGGCGGGCGGCATCGACGCGGTCATCCAATTCAGCGCCATCCTCAAGGATTTGCTGGCCTACACCGAGGAGGACCGCAGTTACCAGAAATCCGACGTGCTCCAGGTGATCCGCATCCTGAAGACTTACGATTATCTCAAAGAGCCGCAACTGGAGCTGTTCCGGCCCGCCCGCAAAAAATCCCCCGCCCCCAAGCGGCCCGGGAAAAGCGCGGCGGCCGACACCGGCCTTCCCAAAGACTGAAGCTTATGATCCTGGTCATCGATAATTACGATTCCTTCACTTACAACCTGGTCCAATACCTGGGGGAAATGCAGGTGGCGCTGAAAGTTTTCCGCAACGACCAGATCAGCCTGGAGGAGATCCGCGCCCTGCGGCCGGAGCGGATCCTGGTTTCCCCCGGGCCCTGTTCACCCCGGGAAGCTGGTTTATCCAATGAAATCATCCGGACGTTCGGGCCGCAGCTGCCAGTCTTCGGCGTCTGCCTGGGCCACCAGTGCATTGGGCATGTGTTTGGCGGGGAAGTCATCCAAAATTACCGGATGATGCATGGTAAGACTTCGCCCATCCATCACAACGGCAAAGACTTGTTCGCGGGTTTGCCTTCGCCATACAACGCCATCCGCTATCATTCGCTGGTCATCAAGAGGGAAACCATGCCGGACTGCCTGGAGATCACCGCCGAAACGGACGAAAAAGAGGTCATGGGGGTGCGCCACAAACAATTCCCCATCTGGGGGGTGCAGTTCCACCCGGAAAGCATCCTCACCGACCATGGCCGCCAGCTCATGCGCAATTTTCTGGAATTAAAAACCTGATCCATGTCTAGGCAACTGGGGCGGTCGTTTGGACTGGATCTTTTTTGCGAATGGCCTCCGTCCCGCGCTTCGTGCAGGTCTTTTCAAGAGGGGCTCGCGGCTCGCCTTTATTGCTGTGTAAAGTTCTGCAGAAAAACCACTTCCGTCTTTAATTCAGGAACTCGCGCAGGAATTGTTACGGGGCGCTTCCCATAGCTGGCCAATGCCTCACGCTGATCAGTTTGCCCCCCGGAAACAACCGGAAAGGCAGCGCGCGCAGAAGGCCGGGATGACCGCGCCCCTTGGAAAAATGGGAGCCGGCTATTCCAAGACCCACAAGGTCACGGAATCCTTGTCCTTGATGAACAGGCGTTTGCCGGAAGGAACCGGGCTGGCGAAGGTCGGAGTTTCGGCGACTTTTATTTTGGCCAGTTCCTCGTATTGCTTGCTGGAGGGTTTGAGAACCACCAGTTCGGAGGTGTTGGGTAAGGCCAGAATTGCCGAACCGGCGTCCACCATGCCGCCGTAATTCCCGCGCTTGACGGTATCGGTCCAGGCAGTTTGCCCCGTCCGGGCGTCGAGGCAGAAGAAATTGCCTTTGTCGCTGATGCCATAGATGAAGTTATTGTTCAAAACCGGGGAGTTGAACTGGGCGCCCATCGGCGAAACCCATAATTCCTTGGCGGCAAAGCCGGCCCCTTGTTTTTCGACCTTGAACGATTTGGTCCCCCGGTTCTGGCCGGTGAAGATGACCGTTTGGCCATCGACGATCGGGGTGGCGGCGTTATAAGCCATGCCTTGGGGAGCAAAGGGGATTTGCCAGCAGAGTTTGCCACTGGCCACCGCGATGCCCACCACGCTTTTCTCCGTGAGCGTCACGATTTGCCGGGCCCCGTCCACGGTCAGCAGGGCGGGGGAGGCGTAGGCCGGGCCTTCCTCAGTCCACTTCCACTTGAGGTTTCCGCTGGCCAGGTCAAAGGCCAGGATGCCGCCATTGCCTGGCCCGCCGAGTTGGGCGATGGCCAGGCCATCGACGATGATCGGGGACATGGAAGTGAAAAACCGGGGCACCACCTTGGGGTATTCGTCCTTGCGCCAGACCAGCTTGCCGCTGGCGGCGTCGAGGCAGGACAGAACCCCACCCACACCCAAAGTGACCACTTTGCCTTCCGCCACCGCGGGAGTGCTGCGTGGCCCGGGATGCGAAGAAGCGGGACCGCCGACGGACTGCGCTTCGTATTTCTCCTGCCAGATTACCTTGCCATCGGCGGCATTCAGGGCGAGGTTGATCTCTTCGCCGCCCTGCCGGGCGAAAACAAACAGTTTATCACCCACCAAAGCCGGGGTGGCGTCGCCGGTGCCCACCGTGGTTTTCCACTTCTGGGTCAAAGCCGCGGGCCATTTTTCCGGAACATTGAATTGGGAGGTTTTTCCATCCCGGTTGGGACCCCGCCATTGCGGCCAGTCCTGGGCTGGGAGATTAAGGGCGCCAAACCAAAGTGCGCTGCCAACCAGGATGCCAAGGGGTAAGGATATAGGTTTCATTTTCAGCCTGTTATGGGTTATCGATCTCACGTTTCCTCTTTCAGGAGCATTAAAAACAAGGGATTTTGACAATCCTATAGACTGGCCTGGCTGGTTGGAGGTTACATAAAAAATCGGCCCCTCCCTCACTGTGAGGGCTGGTTCAGGCTGATCAGCCAGCCGCTTCCCAAGGTCAGGAACGATGATTCAGGGCTGCGGGAGGATCGGGAGTTTGCGGAGCATATCCCGGTAGTAGGCGGCTTTTTCGTAATCTTCCCGCTCGACGGCTTCGCCCAGGGCGAGCTCCAGTTTCTCGCGCTGGGATAGCGGCCGCTGGGTCTGGATGGATTCCAGCCAGGTTTCGAGGGATTGGATTTCGTCGCTCTGCTCTTCGGCGTTTTCCTCGCCCAATTCCTTCCAAAAGGCGCGGATTTCATCGATGCCCTCATGGATGTCGGCCAAGGCGCCGTCGAAATCGCCGTCCTGCAATTTCTTGCTG
>CAIMWS010000409.1 GCA_903845125.1 uncultured Verrucomicrobiota bacterium | reverse complement strand
TTCCACCTTGCCATACAAGTCCCGGTACCTGCTTGGATTCCGCCTGCTATTAGGAAGTTATTTATGCACGAACGCTTAGTATCTTAAATTGATGCCCTTCATCATGGATCCCGGCCGGATCAGGACTCAGGACTCACTTCACGGTTTGCGCCAAATCCGTGGCGCTTACATCCTTCCCAAACGTAGTGCTACCGCAAAGCGAATTGGTAAAGCGAATTAGATTCATTCAAAGTCGGAATGGATGGGTTAATGCCACAAATCAGGCAACTCGAGCGCAGCCAGCCGCATAATTTTTCGATTGATAACCTAAAGCCCGACGAATATTTTATCGTCAATATATGAATGAAGTTCCTATCAAAATCCTTTTGGTGGACGATCATCAGATGGTTCTGGGTGGACTGCGGATGGTATTCCGTGATCAGCAGGAAGTGACCGTTGTGGGAGCAGCCTCCAATGGGGCTGAAGCTTTGGAAAGTGTCAAAGAATTTGAACCGGATGTGGTAATCATGGACATCCACCTTTGCTTGGAGAGCGGGATCGAGGTGACACGCCAGATTCTGCAGCATAACAAGCATACGAAGGTTATCGTTTTGTCCGCCGATGGGGATGTGAACCTCGTTCGGGAAGCCATCCAGGCCGGAGCGCTGGGGTATATCCTGAAAGATGACGGTCCGGAGGAATTCAAACGGGCCATCAAGGCGGTAATGGATCACCGTCTCTACCTATGCCCCGATGTGGCGGCCTTAGTGATGGCGGATTATTTGCGGACTTGGAACGGGAAAGTTGATCCCGGCATCCCGTCGGCGGCGAAATGTTTGATCCGCGGGCGCGAACGGGCCTTGCTGAAGCTGGTGGCCGAAGGCAAACGCAACAAAGACATCGCCACCATCTTGCGTATCAGCTTGAAAAGCGTGGAGACCTACCGGGCGCGATTGATGAAAAAGTTGGGCTGCTCCAACAGCAACGAGTTGATCCGTTATGCCGTACGCGAAAACTTGGCGAATGGTTGATTTTTCCCTTGCCCGAGCCGCGTCCAGGCAATGGACTGAGTGGTGCTGGCTGGCTCTTTTTGTGAAGTACGTGCGTTAATCGCGGTTTATCCCGATCAGATCGGGACGGTTCCCTTCCCCGCTTGCGCGCCAATCTGCGGCGCGATCACCTCCATCCTCACTGCCGGGAAACGGGCCGGCCGTGGAAATTGACGGTGGAGCAGGAACGTATGCGGGAGGCGTTGACGGTCCTCGCCAAACCGCGGGCGGCTATCATTTCAAACCGCGGGCGGTTATCATTTTACTCAAGTCATTGGCGATTGTTGCCGATTTATTAACCAGCCCGATACCAGGCCGGGATCCCAAGGCGGGTGCGGTAGTTTCGGCGGCCTGGCGAGGGAGGTTAATAGCTATGAAAATCGGTGGAAAGATAGGTCTGTTTGGTGTCCTGTCGGTCGTGCTGACCGCAGTGGCAATGCTGTGCATTGCTTTGATGCAAAAGCGGGTGGCGCAAATCCGCCTGGACGCCATCATCAAAAGCCAAGGGCTGGAGGAGGCCGCCAAGCTGGCGCGCAATGTTTACAGCGTGTGTGCCGCGTCCGACGAGCGCACGCGGCGGCGGGTGAATTATAATTTAGGGATAGCCGAGGAATTGTTCAAGAAGGGGGGGGCGGTGTCATTCGGGCCGGAGTTGGTGGAATGGCAGGCCATCAATCAATTGACCAAAGAGCCGCGCCAGATGCGGCTGCCCAGGATGCTGTTGGGCGGCCAATGGCTGGGGCAAAATGCGGCGACTAATGTCGAGTCCAAAGTGGTGGACGAAGTCCGGCACTATACCCGGGATTACTGCACCATCTTCCAGCGCGTCAATGAAGAGGGGGATATGCTGCGCGTCTGCACCAGCGTGCAAAACCTGGATGGATCCCGGGCGATCGGCACCTTCATCGCCCGCAGGAACAACGATGGCAGCGAAAATGCTGTGCTGGCAGCCATCCTGCAAGGCAAAGGTTACCGGGGCCGGGCTTTCGTCGTAAAGGAATGGCAGGCGACAGCCTATGAGCCTATCTGGGATAGCCAGCACCAGCAAGTGGTGGGCATGATTTACGTGGGGGTGAGCATGACGGAAAGCAGCCAGGATGTGCGCAACAGCATCCTCAAGACCGTGGTGGGCCGGACCGGGTATATTTATGTGCTGGGAGGCAAAGGGGACCAGCGCGGCAAATACATTGTGTCAAAAAATGGGGAACGGGACGGCGAGAACATTTGGGATGCCCGGGATGCAGATGGGCGCTTGTTCATCCAGTCGGTGATTCAAAAAGCGCTGCAAACCACGAACGGTTCGTCCGCCGCCGAGTTCTACCCTTGGCATAATCCGGGCGAAACGAACGTCAGGCGCAAGCTCGCCGCCATCACTTATTACGAGCCTTGGGATTGGGTGATTGGGGCGAGCACCTATGAAGAGGATTTCAAAGAGGCGAAAACCGCCGCCGAGGAACCGTTCGATCAGTTGATCCGCCGGGTGGCGATCACCGCCGGGGTGGCCATCTTCCTGGCCCTGGCCCTCGGCCTCCGGATTTCCCAAGGCATCGTGCGGCCGATCAAGGCCGTGGCGGAAACGCTGGCCGAAAATTCCGGGCGGAATTTATCAGCGGCGGCGCAGGTGTCCGCCGCCAGCCAATCGCTGGCGGAAGGCGCCAGCGCCCAGGCGGCGTCCCTGGAGCAGACCAGCAGTTCACTGGCCGAAATGTCCAGCATCACCCGGCGTAACACGGAAACCGCTGGCCAGGTCAAGGAGCTTTCCACCCAGGCCCGCCAGGCGGGCGACTCCGGAGTGCGGGAAATGGCGGAAATGACCGCAGCCATGGAAGCCATCAAGAATTCCAGCGCTGACATCGCAAAAATCATCAAAACCATCGATGAGATCGCTTTCCAGACCAACCTCCTGGCTTTGAATGCGGCGGTGGAAGCCGCCCGGGCCGGGGAGGCCGGCATGGGCTTCGCCGTGGTGGCGGATGAGGTGCGCAGCCTTTCCCAGCGCTGTGGCCAGGCAGCGAAGGAAACCACCAGCAAAATTGAGGATGCCCTTCAAAAAAGTGCGCGTGGTGTCGAAATCAGCGGCAAGGTCGCCCGCACCCTGGGTGAAATCGTCGCCAAAGCCCGGCAAGTGGATGACCTCGCAACCGAGGTGGCCGCTTCTTCCCAAGAGCAAAACCAGGGGATTGACCAGGTCACCCAGGCAGTTTCGCTGATGGACAAAAACACGCAAGCCAACGCGGCCAGCGCGGAAGAAAGCGCCAGCGCTGCTGAAGAGCTTAATTCCCTGGCCGACTCATTACAGGGTGCGGTTCGGGACTTGAAGAGTATGGTGGATGGCGCAAAAAGCGGAGTGGGCCCCCACCAAGGAGGGCCGATCCCGATGGGGAGGACTGTTCCGCGCCAGGCCATTTCCGCTTGAGTGGAGAACCGTATTCAATTCGCCGAAGCCGGCTCTTCCCGCCCAAAAAACACAATTTTCCCTTTAAGGCGCCGAATGTTTGTGCCGATAGAAATAATATCTGCTGAGGGAGGAAAAACCAGAAGCAGAAATATATTGCCAATGAACCGGCAATCGATGTCACGGAAAACCGGAGTCAAACATGAAGAAACCGAAAAAGGGAGGCCCGAAGCTTGATCCTTCCAGGTGGCCGCTTATAGCCCGCTTGCCAGGCCGTTTACTAATCCGCTCGAACTCTGGCCAAGGCGCGGGGTTTTGCTTCAAGAATTTCTGGTTTCCACAATCGTGACGGTTCAGGTTCCAGGCGGCCGGGGATTGACCGCCATGATCAATACTCCCTGCGTATGGATTTGCGGTGGCGGGAGTTGGCCCAACCGGTGGGAACGGTCAGCAACGAAAAATACGATTAAAGGCTAGTTAGCGAAGGAAATTACCCATGCCAGAAACCATCACCATAAGCCCGATCACCCGCATTGAAGGGCACTTGGCCGTTCAAGTGGAAACGGACGGCAAGCAAGTCACCAGCGCCCGTATATCGGGTGAGATGTTCCGCGGATATGAAATGATCCTGCAAGGGCGTGATCCGCTGGATGCCCAGCAGATCACCCAGCGCATCTGTGGAGTCTGCCCCGTGGAACATGGCTTCGCCTCGATTCTCGCCCAGGACATGGCCTACGGGGTTTCGCCACCCACCAATGGGTTGCTGCTTCGGAACCTGATCCAGGCGGCCAATTTCATCGCCTCGCATATCACGCATTTTTACCTGTTGTCCGCGCTGGATTTCATCGATATCACCGCCGTGGCCGCTTACCCGGGGGCCGATGCCTCCCTGGTGGCGCTGAAAGGCTGGGTCAACGCGGAACTGGCTTCGGGCCGGGTGCTGCCAGCGGCGCCCTTCCTGCCGCGGTATGCCGTCCAATATATCCAGGACAAGGATTTGAACCTGGGTGCGATCAAACACTACCTGGAAGCGTTGGAGATGCGCCAGACGGCCCAGAAGATGGGCTCGCTTTTTGCGGGTAAAATGCCTCATGCAGCATCCCTTGTGCCCGGCGGTGTGACCGAAAAGGTCACCTCCCTGGCCATCGTCCAATACCAGTCCCTGCTCCAGCGGTTGCAGACTTTTATCCGGCAGGCTTACGTGCCCGATGTGCTGGCGGTGGCCGGTGCCTGCCCGGGGTACTTCAGCCTGGGGCGTGGCTGCGGTAATTTCCTGGCCTACGGCGTTTTTCCGGAAAGCTCGGGCGGGGGGAAATTCCTGCCCGCCGGCGTGCTGATGGGAAGCGCCCCGCAAACCCTGGACCCCGGGGCGATCACGGAGGAAACCGCCAGTTCACTCTTTTCTTCGGCCAGCAAATTGAAACCCGGCGAAGGCCAGACCGTGCCGGATCCCAACAAGGCCGGCGCTTATTCCTGGCTGAAAGCGCCGCGGTATCAAGGGCAGGTGGTGGAAGTGGGCGCTTTGGCCCGCCTGCTGGTGGCCTGCCTGCCGGGCCAGAACGAATTGGTGAAGAACGCCGTGGCCGGAGTGCTCAAAGCCTTGAACCGTGAGCCCAAGGATCTGATTTCGGTGATGGGTCGGCACGCCGCCCGGGCGGTGGAATGCAAATTGGTGGCGGACCGCTGCCTGGACTGGCTGCAGCAGCTGGTGCCAGACCAGCCCTCCTTCACAGATTTCAGCATCCCCGAAACGGGGCGGGGATTTGGGCTGACGGAGGCGGCCCGCGGGGCGCTGGGCCATTGGATCGAGGTGCGGGGCGGCAAAATCCACAGCTACCAATGCGTGGTGCCCACGACCTGGAACTGTTCACCGCGGGATGACCGTGGTGTGCCCGGCGCCATCGAACAAGCGTTGGTGGGAGTTCCGGTGGCGGATCCGAAGAACCCGATCGAAGTCGCACGGGTGGTTCGGTCCTTCGACCCCTGCATCGCGTGCGCAGTGCATTAATCCTGGCAACCTGGAAAGGACATCAGATGAAAACATTGACTCGGAGGTCATTTCTCACGTTCAGCAGCCGCCTGACCGCCCTCATGGGGCTGGCTGGCTCTCAAGTGCCAGCCATGGCGGAAGCCCTGGCGCAATTATCCTCGGGCCAGGCGCCGGTGCTGTGGCTGCAGGGCCAAAGCTGCTCGGGTTGCTCGGTTTCGTTGCTCAACAGCGATCCGCTCTCGCCTGGCCAGTTGCTGACCCAATATATTTCCCTGGTTTTCCACCAGACTTTGTCGGCTGCCACCGGCCACCAGGCAGTGGCAACGGTCAACCAAGCGATCGAACAGGGCGGATATATTTTGGCGGTGGAAGGCTCAGTGCCGGCGGGCATGCCGCGGGCCTGCTTGTTTGGCGAGGAGCCTTTCACCCAGCAAGTCCTCCGCGCCGCCCGGAACGCCAAGGCGGTGGTGGCGATGGGATCCTGCGCGGCCTTCGGCGGATTGCCCGCGGCGGCCAATAATCCTACCGGGGCGATCAGCATTCACAAACATCTGGCGAACGAGAAGGTCCAGGTGCCGTGTTTGACGGTTCCCGGCTGCCCTCCGCACCCGGACTGGATGGTGGGCACCCTGGCTCATGTGCTGAAATTCGGAATTCCACCGGTGGACAACCTGGGGCGTCCGAAGGCGTTTTTTGCGCGGAAGATCCACGATCAATGCCCCCGCTTTGCGGATTACGAACGGGAGAATTTCGCGCAGACCTTTGGCGGGGAAGGGTGCCTTTTCAAGCTGGGCTGCGTGGGCACCACCACCTATGCGGATTGCACGTGGCGCCCCTGGAACAGCGGAGTCAACCACTGTGTGAAAGCGGGCGCCCCGTGTGTCGGCTGCGCCGGAGCACAATTCGGCGCCCGGGCAGATTTCCCGCTTTTCTTGAAAAACACCCAACT
>CAIMWS010000408.1 GCA_903845125.1 uncultured Verrucomicrobiota bacterium | reverse complement strand
GCTTCTGATGCCAATCATTATGGACTTGCCGCCAGGTTTGCATCCTCAATCTGTTGTGCTAAGCGCGAATACCTTGCACAAATCACAGGTTTTATGCGTTTAGCGGTGTTGAGCACGGTAAGAACTGGGTGACATGCCGGACATTTTGGTGAAAAAGCGGGTGAAATGCCAGGGCGAGGGAACCCCGACTTCATGGGCGATTTCCTTGATGCTGGCCGCACTGGTGGCCAGGAGGTATTGGGCCCGTTCAACCCGGCGGCGGGCCAGATATTCCATGGGCCGGATCCCCACCACTTCCTTAAAGAGGTCGGAAAAGTAATTGGGATTCAATCCCGCGACCCGGCCCATGTCCGGCAAGGACAACCGCTCATTCATATGCTCGTGAATGTATTCCTGGACCGCCAAAAACCGGGTGGCTGCCCGGGCATGGATGTCTTCGCGGGGGTGCGCGCTCCGCAAAAATGGGGCGAGCAAAAGCCGCATAATTCCCTGGGATTCAAACCAATCGGCGGGCTTGACCTCATCCTTCTCACGCTCCACCCGGGCGGGGAATTTTTTATACTCCTCCTGGAAGGGATCGAAGCAGGGAAGCTTCCGATCCGGATAAATCGCTTCCAACCGCTCCAGCGTAGCCAGGGCATGCGGCGGAGCAGGGATTTGGAATTGGCACTCCAGCATGGATAGGAGATCGATCCCGGTGGGCAGGCGCGTCACGAAGCAAACGTAATAATGGTCAAAGGAATCGGGGCAATGGCAATCATGGTAACTGAAAGCAGGAACCAGGTGGAGCTGGCCCGGTTTCAAGGTGAATTCCTGCCCGTGGTGCGAAGTGAAAGCCACCCCTTCCAAGATCAGCCACAAGCGCGAAAAAGGGCTGACCACCTGTTTCCAGTTCCACCATCGGTTGGGTTGCGTACGTTGCACAGCCAATACCTTCAGATCCAAGGCGGCGAGACTTTCCTTCTGCATCAGGCTATCGCGTTCAGACATACGTTGGCACGGTTTTACCAGCTTCCGATTCAATTGGCAAACAGCCTTGGATGCAAACTTGATCCGGCTGGATCGGCGGAGCAGAAAGGTGGCTCCATGGGCGCCGCCGATCTCGATCCGGATGGCTTGGTTACGGCTGGGGAGTGCCGGGCCACCGTGATTCAAGGGGGCAACTATTAATGGCGGAAGCGAAGGGCTAATTGCCTTTTATCCGCAATTCCGCTAAATCCCACGGCATGGGTTTGGATCTGCTCACCGAATTAAAACAATTGCTGCCCCAGTGCCTGCTGGTGGACCGGGTCCGGTTGGGGGTCCGGCTGGCCGCCATTTTGTCTCGCAAACCGGGGGCTCCCGGTCCGGCAGGAATCGAAAAGATGCTGGCCCAGGCGCGGCAATCGGCTGCCACCAGGCATTGGCGGGCGGGCCGTCTGTCGGAGATCGACTATCCATCCAGTTTACCGATCTCGGTCCGTAAAGACGAGATTGTGGCCCTGCTGAAAAAGCACCAGGTGGTCATTGTAACGGGGGAAACCGGGTCAGGAAAAACCACCCAATTGCCCAAAATGTGCCTGGAGGCGGGTTTCGGGGTGGATGCCACGATCGGATGCACCCAACCGCGGCGGGTGGCAGCACTATCGATTTCCCAACGGGTGGCGGAGGAATTGCGGGTGCATTGGGGGCGGGAAGTAGGCTGCAAGATACGCTTTTCTGACCAAACCACTCAGGAAACCCTGGTGAAATTCATGACTGACGGGATGCTGCTGGCGGAAACCCAGACAGATCCTTGGTTGAGCGAGTATGAAGTCATCATCATCGATGAAGCTCATGAACGATCCTTGAACATTGATTTCCTCCTGGGGTATCTCAAAGGATTGGTGGACCGGCGGAATGACTTAAAAGTGATCATCACTTCGGCCACAATCGATAATGAAGCCTTTGTGAGAGCGTTCCGGGCGCCGTTGGTGGAAGTTTCGGGCCGCATGTTTCCGGTGGAGGTGCGATACGGCTCGCTGGAGGAGCCAGCGGAGGTTGAGGAGGAGCTGGATTACATCGATGCGGCGTTAAAAGCGATCGAGGAAGTATTGATTGAGTCCGATTCCGGTGACCTGCTCGTTTTCATGCCGGGCGAGCGGGATATCCGGGAGACGCGGGATTTGATTCAAGGCCGCGGGTGGGGTGGGGTGGAAACGATCCCGCTTTTTGGCCGGTTGACGGCTGCCGAACAACAGCGTGTTTTCGCGCCCAGCCCCAATCGAAAAATCACGATTGCGACGAACATTGCGGAAACTTCGCTCACCATTCCCGGCATCAAATATGTGATCGATGCCGGGTTGGCCCGGCTCAGCCGTTATGATGCCCGCACGCGCACGCGCCGGCTGCCGATCGAACCGATTTCCCAGAGCAGCGCCGACCAGCGCAAGGGCCGCTGTGGACGGGTACAAAACGGGATCTGCATCCGGTTGTATTCACAGGCGGATTTCCAGGAGCGCCCCCGTTTCACCCAGCCGGAGATCCAACGCTGCAACCTGGCCGATGTGATACTTCGCATGAAGGCATTCGGTCTGGGGCAAATCGAGACCTTCCCCTTTCTGGATCCACCCACCCCCAAAGCCATCCAAGGCGGCTACCAATTGCTTCGGGAACTGGGTGCCCTGGATGAAAACAAGGAACTCACCGAATTGGGACGGGATTTAGCCCGGTTGCCAGTGGATCCGACCATTGGCCGGATGATCCTGCAAGCCCGGGATGAAAATGCCTTGCGCGAGGTCCTGGTCATCGCGGCCGGTTTGAGCATCCAGGATCCGCGTGAAAGGCCGCTGGATGCGGCCGCGGCGGCGGATGGCGCCCATCGGCGATTCCACCACCAATCCTCCGATTTCCTCAGCCTGCTGAATATCTGGGATGATTACCATGACCAATGGGACCGGTTCAAGACGCAAAACCAGTTGCGCAAGTTCTGCAAAACCCATTTCTTATCCTTCAACCGGATCCGCGAATGGCGCGATATCCATTACCAACTAGTGGAGGCGGTGGAAGATTGGCCCGAGGTGGAAATCAACCAATCTGAAGCTGGCTACGAGGCCATTCACCGGTCCATCCTCACCGGATTATGGAGCCATATCGGGCGGCGCAGCGAACGGAACCAGTATAAAGGGGCGGGCAACCGCCAGTTCATGGTGTTCCCAGGTTCCAGTTTGTTCGACCGCCAGCCCAATAAAAAGGAAGCCCGCCGGGATGGGAAAGCGCCGGGAACGCCCGCCAAAAGCTCCCAGCCGGAATGGATTGTGGCTGGCGAACTGATGGAAACCTCGCGGCTTTTTGCCCGCACGGTCGCGGAAATAAATCCGGAGTGGATTCTGTCGCTGGGAGGGCACCTTTGCGAGGTGACGCATTTTGATCCCCATTGGAGCGCCAAGGCCGGCCGGGTATTAGTCCACGAAAAGACCACCTTGTTCGGATTGGAAGTGGCCTTAAAGCTGGTGGCTTATGCCAAAGTGAATCCGGAGGAAGCTTCGGAAATATTCATCCGCAAGGCTTTGATCGAAGAGGACCTGCCGGTCGAATATCCATTTGTTATACATAACCGGGCGGTGCGCGAAAAAATGGAGTTATGGCGCACGCGTCTGCGCCAGGGGCAATTGGGTGATCTGGATGAAACCATGTTCCAATTTTACGCGCAGCACCTGCCCGGCATTTCTTCCCTGCCGGACCTGAACCGGGTGATCAAAGAACAGTCTGCTGTGGCGGGGTTTTTATGCATGAGCGAACAAGATTTTGCGACCGACCGGCAGGCGGCCTGGGATGGGAGTGCTTTCCCGGATGCCGTCCCGCTGGCCAACCGGGTGCTCCCGGTGGCCTATGCCTACGCGCCAGGCCAGGCTCACGATGGCGTTACCGTGACCCTGCCGGCGAGCCTGGCGCACGATGTGACTCCCGCCGCTCTGCAATGGCTGGTGCCGGGCTTGCGGGAGGAAATTGTGGGCAGCCTGCTGGAGGCGCTTCCCAAAACCATTCGACGGCAATTGATGCCGCTGCAGCCAAAAATCCGGGAAATTGCGAGCCAAATGACCCCCGCCCACGCCAGCCTGCTGGAGGATCTCGCTCTTTTCCTTAGCGAGCGCTATCGCTTGAACGTGGGCGCCAGCGACTGGCCGCCCAATGCTTTGCCTGAGCATTTGCACCCCCGCGTGTCCCTGGTGGGCAAAGACCAGCAGGTTTTGGAGGTCAGCCGGGATTTGGGGGAAATCCGGCGCCGGCTGGCCAATGCGGAAACCCCGGCCGAACTGAAAGCCTGGCAAATGGCGGTGGAACAGTGGGAACGCTATGATTTGAAGGCCTGGAGCTTTGGGGATATGCGGGAAAAAATCGAAGTCACCGATATCGGCGGATCCCCCTTGTTTGCCTATCCGGGTTTGCAGGTGGAAGACCAATCGGTGAACCTGCGGATGTTCCGCAATCGGGAGGAGGCGCGGGGCTCCACCCCGGCTGGATTCCGCCGCCTATGCGAGGTGGCCTTGCATCGTGAACTGGCTTGGTTTCAGAAGGATTTGCGGCGGCTGGAAAAGGAAAAATTGCTCTATGCCACTTTTGCCACCACGGAGCAGTTGATCGAAAGCGCCTATCAATGCGTGGCGGCGCACCTTTTTCAATGCGATCAATTGCTGCCCTTGCGGCAGGTTGTTTTTGAAAAAGTGGTCCAAAACGCCCAGGCCAGGCTTGGGCAGACCGGGGTGGATTTCACGGCGGCGCTTCTGCAAATATTGCGGCAGCGGCAGGAAATCATGGTTTGCCGGAAACCTTACCCCGGCATGGCCCAAGACTTGAATGCGCTATTGCCGCCCCGGTTTTTGAGCCAGATCCCGTTTGCACAATTGCCCCAGATCCCGCGCTACTTGAAAGCCATGCAGGTGCGGGCGGAGCGCGCGGCTTTGAATCCGGTGAAAGACCAGGAAAAGTGGCGCCGGGTTCAACCCTACCTGGAGACCTTTCGGCGACTAACAGGAGTCAAGGCGGCCGTCCCCAATGCGGCGCCGCTGCTGAACGAATTCCGCTGGTTACTCGAGGAATTGCGGGTATCCCATTTTGCCCAGGAGTTGGGCACGGCCCAGCCGGTATCGCCCAAACGGCTGGATCAGATCATCCAGGCGATTGAAGAGGTCAAATAAGGTGGCAGCGCACCTGGTGCCCGGGATTAAGCTTCCTTAGCTCGGGGGTCTCCTGGGAACAGCGCAATTCAGCCCGGGGGCATCGTGGATGGAAGGGACAGCCGGATGGCGGGTGGATGGGCGAGGGAACATCTCCCGATAGAATGATGCGTTGGGAGCGGATCGAGGGGGCCCGGTTGGGCACGGCCGAAAGCAAGGCCTGGGTATAAGGATGGAGCGGAGATCGGCACACGATCTGGCTCTCCGCCACTTCAACCAGTTTGCCAAGATACATTACCATGATCCGGTGGCTGATATGCTCCACCACCGCCAGATCATGGGAGATAAACAACATCGAAAGGTTCAGTTTTTGCTGCAGATCCTGCAACAAATTCACAATCTGGGCCTGAACCGAGACATCGAGGGCGCTGACCGGCTCGTCGCAGACCAGCAACCGCGGATTTACAGCCAGCGCGCGCGCGATCCCGATGCGCTGGCGCTGGCCGCCGCTGAATTCGTGGGGATATCGGTCCAGGCACCCGGCTTCCAATCCCACCGCCGACAGCATTTCACCCAGGCGAATTTTCCGCCCGGCTGCGTTCAGCGCCGGTTCGTGGATTTCCAATGGTTCTGCCAGGCTTTGGCCAATCGTCAATTGGGGATTCAAGGTTCCCTGCGGATCCTGAAAAATCATTTGGAAATGACGCCGATAGCTGCGCAGGCTGGATTCGGCCAGCGAACTGATATCGGTACCATCGAAAATGATATTGCCGGAAAGCGGTTTTTCCAGCCGCACAAGCGTCCGGCCCAAGGTGGTTTTGCCGCAGCCGCTTTCACCCACCAGGCCCACGGTTTCGCCAGGGGCCAAATCAAAACAGACATCATCCACCGCCTTGAGGAGTTTGGAAGCGGACCATCCTCTTGCGATGGCGAAATGAACTTGGAGATGGTTGACTTCGAGCAGTTTCAAGGCTGGGGAAAGGATCTTCACGAACTTGTTTCACGGGCAAACGGACAGCGACTCAAATGCCGGGGATGCAGTTCGTCCAACGCCGGGGGGGACCCGGAGCATTCCTGGCGTGCCACCGGGCAGCGCGGATGGAACCGGCATCCAGTAGGGAATGATCCCGCCGATGGAACCTGACCGGGAAGGCTGGTTAAACGGGATTTGACCGTGCCCAGGCGGGGCATGGATTGGAGCAGACCGCAGGTATAGGGATGGCTGGGGTGCTCCAGCAATTCCCTGGCCGCGCCCCACTCCACAACCTGACCGGCATACATGACTGCAATGTAGTCGGCCAGTTCCCCCGCCACTTCCAGGTTGTGCGTGATCATCAGGATGCTCATGCCCAATTGCTGGCGCAGCCGGCGCAACAATTCCAGGATTTGGGCCTGGATGGTCACATCCAGCGCGGTAGTTGGCTCATCGGCCACCAGCAGGCGCGGTTGGGAGGCCAGCGCCATGGCGATCATCACCCGCTGTTGCATTCCTCCCGATAGCTGGTGAGGGTAATGCCGGATCCGGGTTTCTGGAGCCGGGATGCCTACTTGGTCCAACAAGTGGATGACTTCCTCGTGGGTGGCCCGGCTGGAACGGTGAATCTCCAGAGATTCCCCGATCTGGTTGCCGATCCGCTGGGTGGGATGCAAGGAGGCGGTTGGTTCCTGGAAAACGTAACTGACAACCTTGCCCCGAATGGAGCGTAATTCGGCGGGCGGCATTTTCAGGACTTCCTTCCCTTCCAGCCAGATTTCGCCTTCTGGATAGGCAGTCGGGGGCGAAGGCAGGAGCCGGGCAATGGACAAGGCGGTGATGGTTTTTCCGCAGCCGCTTTCCCCCACCAGACAGAGGGTTTCCCCCCGGTTTATGGTAAGCGACACCCCGTCCACTACCCGCCGGCCCCGGGCGGGAGGCCCCAACTCGATGGACAGGTTTTTTATGTCCAACAGCGGCTTGGAAGCACCTGGATCGGGCGGAGCCATCAGTAAATCAGGTATTTCTGGCGCCTTTTTTGGAACGTCTCTTCCCCACGTTTCCAAGAGCGGATGATGGCTTTCGCCGGGCGTCCCCGCTCCAGGTCTTTGCGGATGCTGTCGGTGCCCAAGACTTTATCCAGAAGCGAGAAGCTTTTTCCGGCCCGCTGGGCTTCGGCCAGGAGATCGCGCCCGGTCGTTTTCTTGACTGCATCCAGGAAATAAAGATTCAAAGCCAGCAGCGGTGCCCGGGCAGGATCAGTGAATTGCCACCGGACACCCTGGTAGATCCGCTGGTGATGTTCAAAACGGAGCGGGCGGAATTTCGTTCCCGGGATTTCATAACGCTCAAGCTGGCGGGTAAAGGCCGTTTGATCCAGCCAGGGAGCCGCAACCAGCTCAAAAGGCTGGTTCACTTCAAAGCCAATGCTAACTCCCCCCACCGAACCAAGAACGCCACTAGACACATAATAAAGAGGGGATTCGCCGCGGGGGATATGGGGGGAAGTGGGAACCCATTTCAAGCCAGTGGCTTGCCAGGTCATGTCCCGCCGCCAGCCTTGGAGCGGTAAAACCGTCAATTTGCACGGTTTTTTTATCCACCCTTCTTTGTTGATCATCCGGGCCAGTTCACCGCAAGTCATGCCATAGGCATAAGGAATAGGCCATTGGCCCACCAAGGATTTGAATTGGGGATTCAAAATCGGCCCTTCCACCCGCAGGCCACCCAGCGGATTAGGCCGATCCAGGACGATGAATTCCACACCCGCCTCGGCACAGGATTCCATGGTCAACCCCATGGTGCTGATAAAGGTGTAAGATCGGCAGCCGGTATCCTGCAAATCATAAATCAGCGCATCCAAGCCCCTGAGCATGGCGGGGGTGGGTTTGCGGGTGGGTCCCGGGCCGTAAAGGGAAAAAACGGGCAGCTTGGTGACGGGATCGGTGAAGTCAGGGAATTCTTTGCCGGCTGGAAGATCTCCCCGCAACCCGTGTTCGGCCGCAAATAAAGCCACCAAGCGCACCCCGGGTGCTTTGCGCAACAGATCGATGGTCGAGGTGCCTCGGCGGTTCACCGCAGAGGGATTGGTTAATAAACCAACCCGTTTGCCTTGGAGGGCTTTGAACTGGCTTTTGGCCAGCGTCTCGCTCCCGAGCATGAAAACCGGTTGAGCCGGTTTGGGGGCGGCCAGCGCGGGCGGGCGGGATTTGACCGCGGGAGCCGCGTAAGTTGCTGGCAATCCAGTGAGCCAGACTGCCAGAAAAAAAATGGTCTGCCAGAGGTATTTGAAGCAATCCTGGCTGGTTTGGTCAACCAATGCCCAAAATCGTGATGAAAAACACCTGGGTGGATTCGCCCCCCAAGGAAACAGGTTGCCGGCTTTGGTCTTTTGCGGTGGCGCCAACTCGCCAACCGGGCAAGGCAAGCCGGTTTTTTGGCAGAGGAGCATGTTTTCCAGATCCAGTCCAACGATCACGGTAATATGAATGATGGAACAAGGCTCCTGAAGGCAAGACCCAAACGGCGGAAATAATAAAATTGATGTCCCCCTGCCTTTTTCCTAGAGTTTCCTAACCAAGTTTTGGGGATGCTTTGCAAATCGCTTGGATGAGGGAAATGGTGCCTTGGTGGAAACCCGTCAAAAAATGCGCAGAATAAAAACGAAAAAGCCGGCCTGGCTGGTGGCAGCCAGCGCGGCGGCGTTGAGCAGCCAATTATACGCTTTTGAGGCCGAAGATGTTTTTGCTTTGAGGGCCGGTCCTTTGGCCATCCGGCCTTATGCGTCGGTGTCCGAAACTTTTAATGATAATATCAGGTATCAAAGCGAAATGTTGGTGCCGCAGTCGGACTTTATCACCTCCATCGCTCCGGGAATGCGCTTCTTGCTGGGCCACCAGGAGGTAGCAGATCCTTTTGCTCCACCCACCACTGAACAGCTGAATTATTTATCGGTTGATTACAAATTCGACCAGCGGTTTTATGCCCAGCATTCGGATATGAATGGGGCCGATCACTCCATCGGAATCCGCAGCTTCATCAAGGGCAACCGTTTAAGCCTGAGTGGCAGCGATGACATCGCAATGCTCAACAGCGTCATGGGCGGGGGATATTTGGTCACCCAAATCGTCAATCGCAACATTTACCACGATTCCTATCGCCTTAGTTACCGGATGACTGAGCGAACCAGCCTTTATTTGGCTGGGACGCATGACACAACGGATTTCAGCAAAAGCACTTCGTTTTACGATGGCACCTCCCTGACTGGAACCTTGGGGGGTGATTACCGGGCGACAACTAAATTATACGTTTTCAGCGAATTGTATTATAGCCTGAGGACTTTGTCTCCCAACAGTCCGACCATGGTTACCGGCCCCGATCAGGATGTTTACGGGGGGTTCATGGGCGTGCGCGGAGTATTTACCCGATTTGAAAGCAGTGTCAAAGTTGGCTATGAATCGCGCATGTTCAGTGGCTACAGTCAGGTGGATAGTTCACCGGTGGCCGATGCTTCTTTGAGGTACCGGTTTACCGACCGCGCGATGGCCACCTTAAGTTATTCTTTGGGCAGCGGCGTCTGGTTCACCAGCAGCCAAACCAGTTACGCTTCTGATTCGATCAATCTAATGATTTTGGACCGGCTTGGCAGTACCGGAAGGTGGACCTTGGGGGTGGGTGGGTCATATGGCCGAACCACTTTTGACTCTGGCGGGGGTTATAACAACCGTGAAGACACTAGATATAGCGCCAACTTCCGGATTTCATACTTGATCAAACTTTGGATGGTGGCCAGCGCCGATTATGAGTTTGAGAATTTTGCCAGCACCTATCCCAGTTGGTTGCCGGGATTGATGGATTATCAGGTGAATCGGATTTCTTGCCGGTTGTCAGTCGGGTATTGATCCATCTCCAACATGGTACCCCAGTCCCCAAGCGAATGGCCGCTGCACTATTTACGGTGGGCAAAAATCCGCCAGCGGGGGGCCATTGATTTAGCCACCAGCGGGGTCAAAGCCTGTGCGTTATCGGATTTGGCACTAGCCGGAGAGGACCTTGCCATCAACGGCCCCAACGATGAAGGATACGTACCGTTGATGGAAGCAATCGCCAACCGTTATGGATTGCGAACCGGGCAAATTGTCACCGCCACAGGCACCTCGGGCGCCAATTTCCTGGTTTTCGGGGCCTTACTGAAACCCGGAGACGAAGTGTTGATTGAACAACCCGGCTACGGGCCATTGGTCGCGGTACCTCAATACTTGGGGGCGACCATCAAGCGGTTTCAAAGGTCATTTGAACGGCAGTTTGGAGTGGACACCGGGGAAATCCTGAATGCCATCACTCCGCGAACCAAACTGGTGGTTTTAACCAATCCTCACAACCCCACCGGGGCGGTTTTGCCGGTCGAAGCATTACGGGAAATTGGCGGTGCCGCTGCCAGGGTGGGCGCTTCGGTTTTGGTGGATGAAGTATATTTGGATGGGATTTGGCGGGATCGGCCATCGACGGCGGCTTCCCTGGGTGCACCCTTTATCTCGACCAGCAGCCTCACGAAAATTTACGGTCTCGCCGGATTACGCTGCGGTTGGGTTGCGGCGCCGTTGGAACTGGCCGGCCGGATCCGGGAAATGCACGATATCGTGGACGGCACGGGCCCGGTCCCGACTGAAATGCTGGGTGTGGTGGCTATCCGGAAGTTGGATCAATTAAGAGAACGCTCCCGCCGTTTGCTGGCTGCCAACATGGAGATTTTTCAGCAATGGATGCACGGGCAGGAACGGTTGGAATGGGTTGAACCATCGGGCGGCACTGTGGGATTTCCGCGTTTTCGGGATTTGGCGGATTCCGAACCATTCATCGAGCGGTTGCTGAGCCAGCAGGGGATTTCCTTGGTTCCAGGAAAATTCTTCGATTTGCCGGCCCATTTCCGTTGCGGTTTGGGAGGGGACACTGCGGCGCTGGTGCGGGGCTTGGATGGTTTGGGGCAAGCTCTGCGAGGCTGTTGAAAACCATCCGTGATCCGCGTTAGCGCTTTTTCTTTTTGCCTTTGGGGTCCGGCTTGGGCGGCGCGGAAGTGATGGGGGGGGCAGTTGATTGCTCCGCCGAGGGTGCGACGGTGTTTTCCGATGGCGCCGGGAGATCGTCAGGAGAGGGTTGCCGCGCACCTCCCAGCAAATGGATGCCGCCTTCGCCATCAGGCCGCAAAACGGGCCGCGTGGCGGCAATCCCGTGAGTTTGGCGCAAAAGGATGGTGCCATCGGGGGTCACCTTGGAATAGGTGTAGCACCGGGCTCCGGATTGGCATAGCACATGCAGGTTGCATTCCCGGTCGATCTGCACTTCTGGCTTGCTGAAGGACACCATGGGGTTGATGGCGAAAACCTTGTGTGCTCTGCCCGAAATGGCATCCGATATTTGCACATAAAGGCGGAATTGTTTCAGGTAGGTGGCTTTGAGCAGTGAGTATTTGCGCACTTCCGGTTCCCGGGCGGGGGAGTTCTTGTCGATCGGCATGCCGAAATCCTGATCCCAGAGTTTGAAGCCTTTTACAATTTCAAAGGTTTTCACCGTGCTGGCGACTTCCTTGTCCCACGGTTTGATTTTCACCATCACCGCCACCCGGAAACGCCCGGGCAGGGTCAGGTCAAAGTAAGGAGCCAAATCGATCACCTTGGTGGCCACCTGGGAAGATTCTACGGTAAAGGGTTCCATTGCCGGGAGGTCGGTGCTTTGGGTGATGGCTTTACCGGTATAGGTTTCCACCATGACCTTTACCCAGTCCAGATCCTCGGCAAAGGTCAACGGTTGGCCGGATTGGTTTTGAATGCGAATGCCCACCAAGAGGGCTTCCGAGGGCAGAAACTGGTCCTGGTCCATCTCCAGGTTCACTTTCACTTGGGCTTGGACTCCCAGGAAACTGGCCAGCAGGAAAAGTAATCCAACAAATTTGGTTTTCATTTCAATATTTTTTCACAGGCACAAGATGTGCCGGAATAAGGCTTCCATCGCGAATCACGCGCGGCTAGGCCAGAAGCCAGCCGGCTGGCAAATCAGCCGAGTTTATGGCAGTAACTGATCACCGCTGATCGTTTTTCCAATTTCAACACCTCCCGGTAACGCCCTCCTGGCCTGGTTGCACAGCCATCACTGGCACCGGTTCATCGGTCCCGGCCGGAAAGGCGCGCTTGATCCGCAAGTCAGCCACACATTCAACATGCTGCGTCTGGGGAAACATGTCGAGCGGAATCACCTGGGCCAATTCATAGGCGCCCTCGGCACAAAGCAACTTTAAATCCCGCGCCAGGGTGGCTGGATGGCAGGACACGTAAATGATTTGCGAGGGGCCCGCGGCCCGCAAATGATGCAAGCCGGCCGCCACACAACCCGTCCGGGGCGGGTCGAGGATGACGGTGGTTTTTTGGGGGCTGAAGCGGGCCAGGATGCCCTCCAGCAAGTCCTCCGTTTTGCCTTCCAGGTATTCTCCGTTGGTGCATTGGCGGGCCGCGGCGTTGGCGCGGGCGGCGTGGACCGCCTGCCGATCATACTCGATACCCACAAACCGCTCTACGGTGGAGGCCAGTTCCAGGCTGAAAAAACCCACTCCGCAATACGAATCCACCAGGAACGGATTTCCGCTGTCCTGGAGGCGGTTTTTTACCGCTGCCACCAGACCGGGCAGCAAAATGGAGTTGTTTTGAAAGAAGGTGTCCCGGGGCACTTGCCAACCAGCGGGGACCACCCGCAGAACCACCTTG
>CAIMWS010000407.1 GCA_903845125.1 uncultured Verrucomicrobiota bacterium | reverse complement strand
GTTTTCGCCAGTTCCGCTTACCTGGAGGCTGGAGGCCGGCAGCAGGGATGGGTTGTCGCCTACGGCGACCGCGACGAGGCTCTCCACCGGGGAGTCGATGTCCTGCACTTTGAAGGTTACCACCAGCCGGCCATCTTCGGGGATGGTCTGGCTGCCTGACAGACCGCTAATGAAGGGTGCATCGTTGACCGGTGCCACCGTCAGCAAGAAGGTCTGGCTGGCTGGCAGATCGCCATCCGACACAGTTACTGTAATTCGTGCGGAACCGCTTTGGTGAGCCACGGGCGTTACGGTCAAAGTCCGTTCGGCTCCTTCGCCAGACAAGACCAAGGATCCCGGGGGCAGGAGTTGAGGATTATCAGAGGTCGCGGTCACCAACAATGAAGTCACCGGACTCTCCACATCGGAGATGGTAAAGGGCAAGGGGCCTAGTTGGCCATTTTCCTGGATGGTTTGATCGGCTATTCCACCATTGATCTGGGGCCAATCGTTTACTGGTTGCACCGTCACACGGAACCTCTGGATGGCGGTTGCAAATCCGTCAAAGGCGCTCACGGTCAACTGGGCGGTTCCATTCTGGTTGGCGGCAGGCCTTAAAGTGAGCATCCAATCGGCCCCATTGCGGCTCACGGTAGCGGCTCCGGACGGGAATAATTGAGTATTATCCGATACGGCGTTGATTGCCAGTTCGCCACCCGGTGTATCAACATCGGTGATGCTGAAGTTGAGAAAGGCCAGGCCATCTTCCTCCATCTGATAATCGTTTAAGCCATTGATTACCGGCGGATCATTCACGGATGTCACTACCAGTTGGAAGATGTGCTGAACGGTCAGAATACCATCGTTCACAGTCAGCGTAATACTGGCGGTGCCAGACTGATCGGAAACAGGAACCAAGGTTAAAGTGCGGCTCCCTCCGGTCCCCGCCAACTGAAGGCCGGCAATATTGATCAATCCGGGATTATCGGAAGTGGCGGCAACCAACAACCCATCGACCGACGAATCAACGTCGTTGATGGTAAATGACACCGTCAGGCGGCTGTCCTCCGTCATGGTTAGCATGGCTGGCAAACCGTTTAAGGTGGGGTTGTCGTTGACGGCGTTCACCGTCAGTAAAATGGTGCGCTGCGTGGTTGTTTCACCATCGGAGACGGTCACGGTGATATGGGCCAGTCCATTTTGATTGGCAGCCGGGGTAATGGTTAATTCGCGGCTGGATCCCTGGCCTGCCAGCACCAAGGCGCCGGGCGGAAGCAACTGGGGATTATCGGAAAACGCATTCACCAGCAAAGCCGCAGCAGGACTCTCGGCATCGAGCACCGTAAAAGGCACTGGTCCCAGCGGAACATCCTCAAGGGTGTTCAAATCCGTAAGCCCCAGGATTTGGGGAGGATCGTTTACTGGCTGTACCACCAATTGGAAGGCTTGGCTGGATGACAGGCTGCCGTCCGTGACGGTCACGGTGATGCGCGCGGAACCGGATTGGTCAGCCGCGGGCACGATCCGCAATGTGCGGCTGGCTCCGGTCCCCCCGAAAAAGAATGCTCCGGGTGGAAAAAGAGTGGGATTGTCTGTAGTTGCAGTAACTGCCAGTGAATCGACTGCGTTGTCCACATCGCCAACGGTAAATTCCCACGGGCCTGCAGTTGAGTCCTCAATAATGGTATGGTCGGCCAGCCCGGTGATCGAGGGCGGTTGGTTGAGGTGTTGAACGGTTAATAGAAACGATTTGCTGGCCGATGTCTGGCCATCGGAAACGGTCACGGTGATTCGTGCCAAACCGCTTTGATTCAGAGCGGGTGTGACGGTTAAGGTTCGGCTGGCTCCTTCGCCGCCAAAGCTGAAACCGGCCGGAGGAACCAGGATGGAATTGTCAGACGTCGCCGTGACCACCAGGGAAGGGGATTCATTGTCGAGGTCCGCTATCGTGATACCTAGTGGGCCCAAACTGGAATTTTCTAAAATAGTCTTGTCAGCGAGGGGGGCAATGGTTGGGGGATCGTTGATTGGCGAGACCGTCAAACGGAAGCTTTGGGTATTGGTGGCACCCCCATCGGAGGCGGTCACGGAAATCAGGGCGCTGCCGCTCGCATTGGGCACTGGCACAATCCGGAGGCTGCGGTTTTGGCCAGAACTACCCAATATTAAACCATCTGCAGGCACTAAGTTGGGATTATCGGAACTGGCATTAACCGTTATGACCGAGTTGGTGCAATCTGGATCGCTGACTTGGAAAATCAACCAATCAGTGGTTCCGTCCTCCGGGATGGTTATATCAGGCAGGCTGGAAATGATAGGAGGCTGATTAGCACCGGACATTTGCAGGATTTGGACCCCACCCGGACCATCGGCTACGTAAGTAACCTGGCAGACGGTTTTTGAGGCGTGGGCCCAGCCGGAGGTGGCAAAGCCAGCTAATCGGATGACGTGGTCTGGCTGGCTGATGTCGTAAACCTGCAGGCCGCCGTCGCCGTCTGAAACGTAGGCTGAATTGTTAATGATCTGCACGTGTTCCGCGTGTCCTGGGGTGTCAATACCGCCCAGGCGAATGATTTGCGCGGGATTACTGACATCCAGGATCTGCAAGCCCGCATCGTAATCGGCCACATAGGCTCGCTGGTTGACCACTTGAACCCCGAAAGCCCGGCCCGAAGTGCGGTAGCTGCCCAGCTTGGTGATATTGGACGGATTGGAAATATCCAAAATGAGCAAGCCCGCATAATCGTCGGCCACATAGGCCTTGGAGCCAATGATTTGTATGGCCAGAGCCAGCCCGGGAGTATCGTATAAGCCCATGAACGGGGGATCGGTGTAACTGCTGGTGTCGAATGCCAGGATCCCCATCGATTTATCCGCCAGGAAAACGGTATTGCCAACTAATTGAATATCTTCCGTCAGGCCGGGAGTGTTGAATCCACCCAGCACTGAAGGGGAGGCGGGCAGGGAAACATCCAGGATTTGCATCCCGCCTGAACCATCGGAAACGAAAGCAACCGGATTAAGGAGGGTAACTTTTTGCGCTTCGCCTACCGTATCATAGCCGCCCAGGCGGACCACGTTGGTGGGGTCGTTGACATCCAGGATCTGAATTCCAGCCGTATCGTCCGCCAAATACATTCGCCGGCCTTCGAGCCAAAATCCGCGGGCATCCCCAGGAGTAACCAGGTTGCCAAGCTTGACCGCGTTCGTGGTAAGATTGGATAGGGGAGCGGGAATTTCGGTTGAGGCAATCACCCGGGCGGCGAAATTTGCCGGCGGCATGCCACCAAAATTGGCGGGTTCCCAAGTGTTATCGATTTTGGTCCAGAAATCGTCGTAACTGGATCCGATTACGGGTGGGTCAAAATGCGGCAAGCCGGCAAGGTTGCCCGCAGTTTGGGTAAATCCCACCCATTGCACCGTCCAAGTGAATTGGTCTGGCACGCGCACGGACAAACCGCGGAGGCTCAATACATTGAAGCCGGTCTGTACCTTGATCAAGGCGCTTTGGTATAAAAGTTTGTTAGGCGCCGGGATTCGGCCATAAGGGCTGACATACCAGCCATCCCCCTCGTAAAAGCGAACGATAACTCCCTCGGCGCCGGTGGGGGTGAAGTCGGCATAATATTGGCATTCGAATTCAGTCACTACACGCGCGGTTCCGGACAGCACCACTTCGTCCCCATATTCATTGGAGCGGAAGGTGACCATGTTATTGAATTCATTCCGAAGATTGTCGAAAACGACTTCGCCACCTTGCACCGCCCCGGAAATCAGTGCTCCGAAAAGGGCCAAGATAATAGCTGCCCATGAACGAGTGGGGAAGTTGGATAGGAAACCCGACCAACAGTTTTTTGCCATCATAACAAATCGATTAAAGGCCGCGAAGGCACACCTATTCTATCGGCAATCCACCCACTTTCTAAAGCCGTGAACTGGACTTTGAGAAACACAAAGGGGGTTGGGATAATTCCCAACCCCCGCGCCAGTCATCTCATGTTTAGGCGAAGAATGTATCGCTATTGTTTAACCCGGTAAAACTTGCGGGTTGAGGAGGCGTTCACCGTGTAGGGTGAGGCGGCGTTGGGCACATCGGCAAAACCTCCCTCTACATTATCGGAGGCTTGGAGGGTGCCAGTGGACCAAGTGAGTGTGACTTTGCCGCCGGTAACAGCTTGAATGCCCACGGTCACCGGGACGGGTTGCACATAACCAAAGCTCAGACGATTGCTGGCGCCCGCCATAAAAATGGAAGCTGCTTCCAACTGCGTAAGTGCCTTGCGCCAGACACCCAGATCATCGATGTCAGCCGAGCCTTTTTCGTTGTAAGCACCGGAGGGATCCTGGCCAATCACTGCTGGAGCGCCAGTGGTAATATCTCCGGCATCTCCGAAGATGGTGCCTTGCTGGCGGGTAAAGGAGGAAACCAATCCATCCAGATAGGTCACGCAACCGGCTTGCCGGTCCAAGACGTAAACCAAGTGATGCCAGTTGCCATCATTAATTGAGCCGATAGGGCCATGGCCACCAATGCCGGCACTGGCGCCATCGAAGACCGAGAAGGCCCAACCGCCGTTCACCGGGGTGGTGGTGGCAGTGCTGGCGTCAGATCCGTAGGTGGGAGCAAATACGAAGCCTTTGCCGAAGGTTGAATTGGTGGTATCCGTAAAGAACGGCAGATCTCCACCGGTGTAATTGGCAGGCAGTCGAATCCAGAATGCAACACTGAAATTGACGTTGGAACTGAATTGAAGGTCAGGAACCACGCCCAAAGTCACATAGTTTGTGCCTGCCGTATCCGTCGAATAGTGCAGGCCTTGGCCAACGGCACCATCCGCCACGTAACTGATGCTGCCGACACCCTTGCCATTATGGCCCCGGCCGGTGGCATCGGTGAGGTTGTTGTCAAACTTCAGATGCAACACCAGTCCGGGAATTTCCGGAGGCGTCGTCGGCGCACCTAAAGCGATGACTTTGGCGACGTTACTGTTCGTTTTGCCAGTCTGGTTGGAGATTTCCACCGTATAATCACCGGCATCACCTGCCCCCAAATTGTCAATGGAGAAGGAACTGCTGTTAGCTCCGGTAATATTGGCGCCGTTTTTCTTCCATTGGTAAGCCAATGGTACGGAACCTACGGCTCCCACTCGCATCGAAATCGGTAGGCCAATATAATTCGTAACCGATTGCGGCTGAACCAGGATGACCGGTGACATGGCTGTTCCATAAGCCGCCGAGTAATGGGCCACCACTTGGTCCGGGGTAAGGGCCACATTGTAGATGGCCACTTCGTCGATCGAACCGTCGAAGGTCCAATCATACGCCGGATCAACACCTGAACGGCGTGAACCAATGTTCACTGGGAAGGATGAAGCCCTCACCCCGGTAGCCGGGGCGGAGATACTGGCGGCCAGTTCGCCGTCCACATAGAGGGAAATCAACCCGCTGGGGCCATCATACACACCCACCAAATGATGCCAGTTGCCGTCAGGGCCGAGCGTCGCGGTCGCTTCAGAGGAAGTGCCGCCCGGATTCCGGATGAAGAAGCGCCACGTGCCGCTGACGAGATCCAAGGCGAATTGCTCGTTGGCGGAACCGCCGCTACCACCAGTTCCTTTGGCGACGATCGTAGCACTTTCCATCTGTTGTGCGGGTCCATTCACCCAGGCCTCGATGCTGAAAGCCACATTGTTGGTGCCTTGGAAGGCGAAAGCAGCGGGATTGATATCCCCCATATAGCTTCCGGTGCCGGCAAAGGAGACCGCCTTATTAGTTTCCGCCACGGAAAAGCCAGTCTTGCCCAAGGTCGCGTTATGATAGGTGCCGTCATTGCCACCTGCGAAATCGTGGGCTACCGTGCCGCTGGTTTCATCCAACCGATAGTAGGCGATCGGGGTATCCGCCACGATCGCAGAGGCATAGCCAGCAGGTACTGGAACCACTGTCAAGGTGGCCACCGAACTGGTGACTGAACCGAGAGCGTTACCGAGCACCGCCATATAATCGCCACCTATTGCCGCAGTTGCTTTGTTGGTATAGGTGGTGCGCGTTGCTTGGGGAATGGCAGTGCCGTTCAAATACCATTGGCAGGCGATGGGATCGGTGCCGATGGCGGACAGGGACAAGGCAAACGGCTGACCGGCCCAGCGGGTAAGTGAAACGGGTTGCTTGGTGATCATCGGCTTGCTCGCCTGAACAACCAAGGACACCTTGCTGGTGACCGAACCGTAATCATTGGAGGCGATGGCGGCATAAACACCACTGCTGGCAGCGGTTAAAGAATTCAATACCAAGTTGGTGGCTGTCTGGCCTGACACGACAGTGCCATCCTTGGTCCATTGGTATTTTATAGTGGGATTACCCTCGGCCCACACGGATAGAGTTACTGAAGAGCCTTCATAAATTGGACCCGATGGCAATTGCGGTGCCTCAGTAATAACCGGGGGCACATTCGCCGCATAATAGAGGGATTGAATCACGCTGGCAGAGAGCGATTTGTCGAAAACAGCTGGTTCATCGATCCAACCGCCGAAGCCGAGGGTAGCTCCCAAGTTGGGATCGCTATCCGCGCCGATGGCCCAGTTCTTGTCGCTGACTTGGACTGCACCCACCGTATCCTCCTGGGTGGCAACCAGTTTCCCGTTGCGGTAGAGGTTCCATTGGGTTCCATCATAAGTTCCAACCAAGTAAACCCAGTTGCCAATATCGCCCTGCGGAATGGGGAACATGGCTGTCACATCGGCATTCTGGCCATCGCTTTGACCCACTTCGTAAAAAGCCTGATTCACAGTGCCGTCCCCGGTGCCGATGCGCATGAAAGTCGCCGGTCCCGTGGCCCAATTGCCGTGGGAGATGATTTCCCGATACCAATCTTTCTGAGTGGGTTTGATCCAAGCGGAAAGGGTTATTTTGCCTTGGATGTTCAAAACCGGCAATAAATTGCTGGATTGGCCCACCGCCATATTCCCATTCAAGCCGGTGAAAAAGGCCGATTTATTATCAACCGGGAAACCGGAATAGGGAACCCCGGGGGCCGCCGCCAAAACGCCGTAGGAATTGACCGCATTGGCCTCGGATCCGGCCGAACCCGCGTTGCCTGCCTGGGGATAGCCGGCGGGATCTGGATTCGTGAAGGCAGGTTCATCCAAGCCCCAGTAGCCCAAGGGTTGATCGGCGAGGATCTGGGCGTGGTAGCCGGCGTTGTTGGTGGAGGCAGCGGAAAAATGAGCGGCAATTTGGTCAGCGGTCAAGGCGGAGGCGTAGATAGCCACCTCATCCACCCAGCCATCGAATTGGCGATTCCCATAAGGATGATTCCAAGTGGTGACGCCATCGCTGCCCGCCAGCGCGGTGCTGCCGATGCGCAATCCCACCCATTCATTGGCCTTGAATGGCGCTGTACCGAGGGCATCGGCACTGGCGGCCAAAGCGCCATTGACATACAATTTGGCGGCTGCTCCATCAAAAACGCCAACCACATGGCTCCAAGCTCCATTGGTTGCTGTGCCATTGGCGCTTTTGGGGGAGGCGGCGTAACTATTTTCACCGCCGACCCGGAATTGCCAGTAACCGCCTGGGCCACCCGCGTAAAAAATCCAACCGGATCGATTGGCACTGGTGAAATAGGAGTTCAAGTTCGCCAAAGGAGAAAAAACATCAGCTCCCAAAGTGTTGGGTTTGGCCCAAAACTCGACCGTGAAAGGAGGATTGGGATTAAGACCCGGCGTGAAAGGCACATCGATTTTGGATCCGGAATAGCCAACGGTGTTGCCGGTATTATAGAACCGAACGCTCTGTCCGACAATCCCCGGTTCCCCTTTCTTGGCATCTATGCCGTCCAAACTCCGAATGACGTGACCTGTGCCGCTGGCACCTAATGATCCGGCATTGGCCACTGTATTCAATGCGGGTGATTGCAGGGTTTCATTCAGAGGCCAATAACCGACGGGTTTTTGGGCTTGGAGGCTGGTGGCGTAATCCGCATTAGCGGACACGGCCAACAGGGTTCCCAGGCACCCGGCTGCGGCCAGCAAGGAACTGGGTTTACGATATGGTTTATTCATGGATCCCTTTTCTCTTGAGGCAGTGGATTGATGCTTGCTGACTGCTCCGCCATCCGGCGGCGGCAGGTGTGGGGCCACTGCCAATTCTCCCGCACCAATTGACTTCCAACCGGTTTCCTGGCTTGGAAATTAAAAAATCCCTTCCTCCGAAGGGCGAAGAAAGGATTCTGAACCTGGCTGTGATGGTTTGACGCGAACGTCACCGATTCATGCTGTTTCAGTGTGAAGCAACCTATTTTGCCCGGAGTGCCCGATCCTGTATCCAGGCGACATCTACGTTGCGTGGCGAACCATACTGGTCTCGAATGACAGCTCCTTGGGCGATGGGGGGCATCGTCCGGTTATCCATCCATTTCTTGGTTTCAGAATGACCATCGGCAAACGAAAAGCCGCCCGCCCGATTATGATAAAAGCCAGGCAGATCGATGAATTCGTAGAGAGCTGGATTATCCGGCCAGCCGGCAGTGGAAGTGGCGAAATTACCGACATCAACGCTATCCTCGCGCATATCCAGCAAAACAAACATTTTCGTCGGCCGTGGAATAGTGGAAAGCTTGAAGAAAAAGCGGGCTTTGTCGAGAGTGGTTAACCCGCCATCGGTACCCGCGAATCCCCCCAGGTAAATATTCATCGACATGCTGCGCACCCGTGGTTTGGGAATCCCGTTCACCGTCAGGTAAGATTTGTCAGACGGGCACCGAAAAATCGTGGCCGACTTGCCGACATAATTCCATAGCGGACTATGAATAAGGTCCACGGTGGGATCGGTATTGGAAGGATTGGCTGGGTTGAAGTCCATCATCCCACAAATCCAAGTCGCGTTGTCAATCGCTGAGCCGGTCCATTTCCCATTGTGAGTCGTGCTGGCAAAAGGGATCCGATCGTTATTGTCTTCCGCATACATACGCCAGCCCAGAGCCAATTGCTTGTGGTTGTTCAAGCAGTGGATTCCTTGGGCCTTGGTTTTGGCTTTGCCCAAAGCTGGTAACAGCATGGAAGCAAGAATGGCGATAATGGCGATGACCACCAGCAGTTCGATCAAGGTGAAACCCCGCTTCGCTTCCGAGCGAATTCCTGTTGAAATAACCTCCTGCATCATTTTCATTTTGGCGCACCTTTAGTTTTACTTCTTAAATTAAAGCCAAGCATCACAGGCACAAGCCCCGGTTCCTGTTCCCCCCCTGCTAATTAGCCTTCGGCTGTTTTTAAATATCTATCGGAATGTTTTATCGCAAGTCAACGGGAAAATGCAGCCTTTTGCTTTTTGGCTATCTTTTACCAAACAGGTGGAGAAGGAACATGGTGGCTTGGGACAGTCGTGCCACCCAAACGACTGGATCCAATCAATGTAGTTCCTCAAAACTGAACCAGCGTTAAAAGGAAACCGATCGCTGGCGAATGAATAATCGCAAAGGGTGCTTTTAATGGCAGTGGCAGCCAGATCCACACGAAGTGGCTTCAAAGTCGGCCTCGGAAGGCATGCGCCCGAGTTCCATGGTTTTGGTGACATGTTGGGTCACCATTTTCTTGATGGCATGAAGGGTTTCCTGCGCATCAATGAACTCTCGCGCCACGGGATGAGCAAACAAAGCTTCACGCTGTTTTTCAAAAGCGTCAATTTCAGCATCGGTCAGTGGTTGACCACTTTGCTGTTTTTGCTGCAATTCTTCACCTTTTTGGCGCACGTTGCGGTACAGCGCTTGGGCTTGATCATGCGCCATGAAGGTATTGACCTTGTCTTGGACGTTCAGAAAAACGGGATTATCCAAAATCGCCTGGCACAGAACACGCGTCTTTTCAACCAGCACTGGATCGGTAGCAACACTCATAATAAATAACCTCTCACCAAGCGGATTGGCTTGCTGGACCCCCCAGAAATCGCCCAATCCGCCGGAGGAATAAACCATAGGATTGGGGAATGTTCAAATACTTAATCCCAGCGGCCTTTCGGGGGAGTGGGGCGGCGGGGATTCAGGAATACTTTTGCACCGAATTCAAGAGCCGTTATACTCGGCACATGAAAGCAAATCGTTTCCAAAGTTCCCTCGCGTGGTTTTTGTCCGGTTGCTTCCTGGTATCAAGTCCTGCGCTGGCAACGGAAGCCGAAAGCAAACGGGTGCTGGAATTAAAGCCGGTGGTGCTGGCGGAAACAGAGTTATACCGTTTTGAACCGGCGAATAATGGCGCCGGTCCCATGTGGTGCAGTGGGTCCACCTGCCTGGTTCGCAGTGGAGATACGCTTTTCGCCAGTGGCCTGGAAACGTTGAAAGAGGCCAAGCCCCTGAACAATTGCCGTTGGCTCCTATTCCGAAATGAGGGTGGGGGGTGGAAACAGATTGCGGCTGATCCTTCCGGCCGGACCCGGGAACCCAGCCCATTGGCAGCTTTTAGCGACAGCCGCGTATTCATGTCGGTTAATCCGACACAAGTGACGGATCCCAATCGTTATAGCGGCCCAGCCCAACCGGGAATCCTTATGTGGCAGAGCACAGAGGCCAAGCCAGACTTTCAACAATTGACACCCCAATGGTCCGGCAAACCAAATTTTACCGAGCATTCCTACCGGAGTTTTGCCGCGGACGGTCCAGGACGGGAATTGATCCTGTTCCAGAATATAGATTACACGCACGCAGAATGGGCTTTTCTGAACAATGACGGTCAATGGGCCGCGAGTGGGAAACTGGTTTGGCCATGGGGTGCAGGATACGATAAGCCGCAGCCCATTCGGGTTTGCTATCCCAATGTGGCCATCAAAAATCGCCAAGTGCATTTCTGTGGAGTCAGCGATATTGAGGAGCCGTATCAAGAATGGCGCGCTTACAAAAAATCGCTTACTGGACAGAATTGGGATTACGATTTTCGCCGTTTATTTTACACGTGGTCGAAAGATATTGTCCGGAGCGGATTTGAATCTTGGATTGAACTCGCCAGTTGCGATAAAACCTGCGGCT
>CAIMWS010000406.1 GCA_903845125.1 uncultured Verrucomicrobiota bacterium | reverse complement strand
CCCACCGGGACGCCGGAGGCACCCAGCCCTAACAGGGCTGCAAGCACCACGGCGGCCTTGGCCGGGGGCCAGGCCGCCATGGCCGGGCTGAAAAGCGGCGCGCTCCCGCGACTCAATCGCGCCGGAAACCAGGATTTTGCTAAGTAGCATTGATGCATAAGGGGCCGATATTATCAGAAATCTGTTTCCCACCAATCCCCCTAATTAGGGGGGGGGGTAAAAACACGCTGGCTGGCACGAATTATGCCGTGGCGACTCCTGTCCAGCGCTGAGCTTGGAGCGGAGAGCGTGGAGTGGAGAGCTTGGAGCGGAGGTCCGGACTGGCCGGCCTCGTGATATGGGTATCCCCTACGGGCCTGGCTTGCCACCGAGGTCAGCCGGTTCCGGTCGTCATGCACGGCGGTCCTCGTCATCCGGGAGGCCAAATATGGTTTTGCTTCAAGCTGGCGGGCCAGGTCCGAAGGGCCAGGGTAAAAATGGATGGCCCGGCTGACTCCAGCGGGGAGAAACCAACCGCTGCCACCCACACCGGCCGCGGCGCCGGGCCAAACAATCTGGTTGTGGTTTAACCGCCCCAGGCGGATAATGGACTCCTCGATGCGAAGTGGCAGGCATAACCAAAGTGGCAGGCAATTCCCCCGCCGCGGGGCCGGGCGGAAGTCCGCCTTTGGCTGGCTGCGGGTTTTTTCCAGCGGGCCGATCCTGGCCTCCCTGACGAGCCCGTCCTTGGTTGAGGCTTTAATGGATTCTGAATGAGCATACATGCTGGCATAGAGGCAATGAATGTTTATGGCGGCGTCGCCTTCCTGGATGTCGCCAAGCTCGCCCGGCATCGGGGCCTGGATACGGCGCGGTTCGAGAATCTGCTGATGAAGCAAAAAACCGTCGCGCTGCCGTGCGAAGATGCGGTCAGTTACGGGGTTAATGCCGCCGCGCCGATTGTGGATGGCCTGAGCCCCGCGGAGCAGGGCCGCATTGAAATGCTGGTCACCTGCACCGAGTCCGGCATTGATTTTGCCAAGTCCTTGAGCACCTATCTGCACCATCATTTGGGGCTCCACCGGAACTGCCGGCTGTTTGAATTGAAGAATGCCTGCTATTCCGGTGTGGCCGGTCTCCAAATGGCGGTGCAGTTCGTCCTCTCGCAAACCTCGCCTGGGGCCAAGGCGCTGGTGGTGGCGACGGACCTTTCGCGGCTGATCCTCTCCGCGGACGAGCAATCCAACCTGAAGGGGGATTGGGCGTTCACGGAACCGAGCGGCGGCTCCGGCGCGGTGGCCATGCTGGTCAGTGAGTGCCCCCATGTGTTCGAGGTGGACGTGGGAGCCAACGGATACTACGGCTATGAGGTCATGGATGCCTGCCGACCTTTCCCGGACGGGGACGCGGGCGATGCCGACCTTTCCCTGCTCTCCTATTTGGATTGTTTGGAGAATGCTTACCTGGGCTACCAGGAGCGGGTGGCCAACGTCGATTATGCCACGACTTTCAGCTACCTCGCCTTTCATACCCCCTTCGGAGGCATGGTCAAGGGGGCGCACCGGATGATGATGCGCAAGAACACCAAGGCGGATGCGGCCACCGTCCAGGCCGATTTCGAGCGCCGGGTGGCGCCGGGCATGATTTACTGCCAGCGGGTGGGCAATATCATGGGCGCCTCGACCGCCCTTTCCCTGGCCAGCACCATCGACCATGGCAGTTTCACCGAGCCCAGGCGCATCGGCTGTTTTTCCTACGGGTCGGGCTGTTGCTCGGAATTTTTCAGCGGCATTGTCACCGCCGAAGGCCAGCGACGTTTGCGCCAACTGGCCATTGCCAGGCACCTGGACCAGCGCTACGAGCTCAGCCTCGAACAATACGAGGCCATTCTGCGCGGCACGGATGCGGTCCGTTTTGGGGTTCGGAACCACCGGCTGGATGCCGGTTTGATGAGGGAAGCGCGCTCCGCGGTGGCTGGCTCGCGGCGTTTGTTCCTCAAGGAAATTAAAGATTATCACCGCGAATACGAATGGGTTTCCTAAACCAGGCATACCAGACCATCCAGGTGGAGGTGCAACCGCCAATCTGCACCCTGCGTTTTCATCGCCCCGAGGCCAGGAACACCATTAATGACCAACTGATCGAAGAGTGCCGCCAAGTGGTGGCAGCGCTGGACTCTTCGCTCACGATCCTGGTCATTGAGGGGTCTCCTGAAGTGTTTTGTTTCGGGGCGGATTTCCAGCAGATCCATCGCGTCCAGGCTGAAGGAGTACGGTCCGAGCAGGATCCCGGCCCCCTTTATGACCTCTGGCTGCAGCTGGCCTGCGGCCCGTTCATTTCCGTGGCCCACGTGCGTGGCCAGGCTAACGCGGGCGGGATCGGATTTGTGGCCGCTTGTGACATCGTGCTCGCGGACACCTCGGCCGTATTCAGCCTCTCGGAATTGCTTTTTGGCCTTTACCCGGCCTGTGTGCTGCCCTTCCTCGTGCGCCGGATAGGCCTGCAAAAGGCCCATTACATGACCCTGACCACCCAGCCGGTTTCCGCCGATCAGGCCCGCCAATGGGGCCTGGTGGATGCCTGCGAGGCGGACAGCAAGGATTTGCTGCGCCGCCACTTGCTCCGCCTCCGGCGCCTTTCCAAACCTGCCCTTGCCCGCTATAAGGAATATCTGGGCCGGCTGGATGATTCGCTGCTGAGGGCCAGGGCGCACGCGCTGGCGGGAAACCGGGAGGTGTTCAGTGATGCCCGGAATCTCCGGCTGATTTCCCGCTATGTCCAAACCGGCCTGTTCCCTTGGGAGGAGGGCGATCGATGAGTGAATCCGTCGTGAAATTACAGACGGTCGAGCCGGGCATCCTCTGTGTGCGGATGCAGGATCGGGGCCACGGCAACGCCTTCTCCGATGCCCTGGCGGGCGGTCTGCTCCAGGCTTTTGACTCCATTGCGTCCAATCCCGATGGCAAGGCCGTCATCCTCACCGGGTATGACACCTATTTTGCCACCGGCGGCACCCGCCAGGGATTGCTCAATCTTCACGAGGGCAAAACCAGCTTCGCCGACACCAATCTCTACAGCCTGGCGCTGGATTGCCCCATCCCGGTCATCGCCGCCATGCAGGGGCACGGCATTGGCGGGGGCCTGGTGATGGGGTTGTTCGCCGATCTGATCGTCCTGAGCCGCGAGAGCGTTTACGCCACCAACTTCATGAACTTTGGCTTTACCCCGGGCATGGGGGCGACCTGCATTGTGCCCCTGAAACTGGGGGTGGCACTGGGGAGTGAAATGCTTTTTCTGGCGCGGAACTATCGCGGCGAGGAGTTGAAACAAAGGGGGGTTCCCTGGCCGGTTTTGCCGCGCGCGGAGGTCTGGCCTCACGCGCTGGAGCTGGCCCGCTCGCTCGCCCAAAAACCGCGGGTGTCGCTGATCGCCTTGAAAGACCTGCTGGTCACCGCTTTGCGGAAACAGCTTCCGCTCACGGTCCAGGATGAGTTGGCCATGCACGCCCGGACGTTCCACCAGGAGGTGGTGCGGGACAACATCAACAACCTGCTTGGGGAAGCGCCCTAGCAGTGGGGTTGCCTATGTCGTTTCCCGTCCGGCTTTCCGAAATCACGGTCGAGTGGCTCAACCAGGTGTTTGCATCCCGGGGGTTGCTGGGAACCCGCCGCATTGTCGGTTTTGAATCATCCCCCGCCTCCGGGCGGGGCGGCACCTCCGCTGTGTGTGTCCTGACTCTGGCCTATGATCAGGCCGATGCCTCGCTCCCCCGCCAGGTGCTCGCCAAGTTCTCCTCCGAGAGTGCGGCCGTCCGGCAAACCGCGCGGGAGCACCGCTTATACCAGAGGGAAATCGCTTTCTATCAGCATTATGGCGCGGACCCGGGCATTCCGACTCCCGCCTGCTATGCCGCCGCTTTTGACGAACCTTCGAACACCTGTGTCCTGCTCCTGGAATACATGGAAAACAGCCGGAGCCGGGAGGTGTATGATGGTGATCCCACCGATATCGAGCAGGCGGTGCGCTGCCTGGCTCCCTTCCACGCCAGGTGGTGGGGGCGGGAGCCCTCCCTGGTGTTCATCGAAAGTGAGTACGGCTTGCCCGCCTTGCAGAAGCGCAGGGAAAAGGCCGGCCAGGCATTTTCCCGCATCAGGGAGGGCGGTTATCGTCCGCTCTTCGGCGAAACCGGCTGGGCCATATTGGAGCTTTGGCTCCGGCATGCCCAGGCCTTGACCGCCTATGCCAGAAGCCGGCCCCTGACGATGTGCCATGGCTCGTTCCACCGCGGGCAATTGCTGTTTCCCAGCCAGGGAACCGGTTTGCCCTGGATCATTGACTGGCAGAATGTCTCGGTCAATTTCGGGGCCAGCGACCTGGCCCGCATTGTCGTGAGCGGCCTGCTGCCCGGCCAGCGCCAGCAATGCCAGGGCCAGCTGATCGCCTTGTATCACGCCTTGCTTCAGGAGCATGGGGTGCGTGATTACCCGGCAGCGCAATTGCTGGACGATTTCAAGCTCGGTATCGTCAGCTTGATCGTCTATCATTCGCAAATTCTGGCCGATTACCCGGTCGAGGTGATTGCCAAATATTGGAAGGAAAAGGATTCCTTCTGGGACGTGTTGTTTCGCTGGCCGGGGATGGCCGCCGAGGAATCCGATGCTTTGGGTTGGTTGAAGGCCCGGGTCCGGTCTTTTTCCGCCGGGGATTGAACCGGCTTGCCTTCAAGTGAACCTGCTCCTTTCATTATTCACAACCGTGCTGAGCGGCCATGCACCCTGACCTTCCACTCTCCGTCGGCAGCCTGCAGGAATTCCAGCTCCGGCGTCCGGAAGCCAGCTTCACGGGCTGGTTCTACTCCCTGGGCGTCGAGGCCTATGAGTTGCTGAAGCCATTTGCCTCGGACATCCTGCATCCGGATGAAATGCGGTATTTCACCCCCTTGCCCGCCGAACGGCGGCGCATCAGTTTCCTGCTCGGCAGGTTTGCGGCCAAAAGGGCGCTCCGTCCCTGCCTGGAAGGGGTTGAATTTGCCGACATCAACCTCGTGCCCGGCATCTTCAAGAATCCGGTGGTGTGCTGTCCCATGCGGGAGCCCTGGCAGGTGAGCATCACCCATTCGGATGCGATCGTCAGCGCGATAGCCTTTCCCATGGTTCATCCCATGGCGTTGGATGTCGAGTCGATCAACGCCGAAAAGGTGCCCGCCATGGCCACCCAAATCCAGGATGGCGAGCGGGCTGAAGCCATCCGCTGTGGATTGGATATCCCTTCCGCTTCCACGCTCTTATGGACCGCGAAAGAGGCGCTATCCAAAACGCTCCATACGGGTCTGACCTGTTCGTTCACTTTGTTCAAGGTGCATGACCTGGCGCGGATCAATGAAGCCGAGCTGAAGGGGCTTTACACGAATTTCACCCAATACAAATTCCATGCCTGGATCCGCCATGGATGCGTCCTGACCATGGCCCTGCCCAGGCGGACCGAAATCATTTTCGAATCCGGCCGGCCCCACCTTCCCGCCCCTATCCAGGATGCGGGCGCCAGCGGAAACTCGATCATAAAACCATGAGAAAAATCGTTTGGATGTTTTCCGGGCAAGGCTCCCAATACTTCAACATGGGGCGTGACCTCTATGAAGCGGACCCGGTCTTCAGGGAAGAAATGAACCGTTGTGACGAAGTGGCCGGACAAGTCCTGAACGAGTCCATCCTCTCCATCCTTTACCGCACCGCTTACCAAGACCGGTTCACGGATTTCACCGAGCTGCGTCATACTCATCCCGCCCTGTTCTCCATCCAGTATAGCCTGGCGCAGGCACTTTTGCGCCGGGGACAAAAGCCCGACATCCTGCTGGGCTTCAGCCTGGGCGAGGTGATTGCCGCCGCCGTGGGTGGGGCTTTGCCACTGGAGGATGCGCTCAAATCATTGATTGACCAGGCACGGTTGTTGTCCACCCCGGCTACGCCCGGGGGCATGCTCGCCGTGCTGGATTCTCCGCAGATTTGGGATCCGCAGGATCCCTTGTATTCAGAGTCCTGGATTGCGGCGCGCAATGCGGCCCAGCATTTTGTCCTTTCCGGGGCCGCGGCTGCGATGGACCGGATCGCGCGGGAATTGAAGAACAGGGGAGTGGCGCATCACCGCCTGCCCGTCACGGTTGCCTTCCATACGCCCCTTTTGGACCGGTTCGAGAGGCCGTTCAAAGAGCTCCTCCAGAACCTGCAGATGAAGGAACTATGCCGGCCATTGGTTTCCGCCGCTTGGGTGGCCCAGATGACGCGCCTGCCCCCGGATTTTTTTTGGGAAGTTGCCCGGCGCCCGATTTCTTTTCAGGATACCATCGCCTGGCTGGAGCGGCGGGGGGCGACTGATTATATCGATTTGGGACCCTTTGGAACCATGGCCTCCCTTTTGAAGTGCAGCCTGGACCGGAACTCCGCGTCCCGTACCTTCACCATTCTGACCCCATTCAACCGCGCGGGGGATGCCCCGCGCCGCCTGGACCAGGTGTTGGCGGAAACTTCCCGGGCGGGGGGCGGTTGAGCGGATTGGCCGCCGGTGGCCCATCTCCGGCTCCGGCTCGGGGTTCGCGTCTGGCTGGCTCCGAGCGGTTAAACTTTGCCGAAAACCAGGCTGGAATTGAAGCCGCCGAATCCAAAACCGTTGGAAAGCGCCAAGCCGGCCTGCAGCGGACTGGCGGTGGATCCCGCAAAGTTGAACCGGTCATCCAGGGGACTTTCCAAATTCAGGTTGGGATGCAGAAAACCCTCCTTCAACTGGATGGCGCAGGCAATGAATTCGAGGATCCCGGCGGCAAATATGCAGTGCCCGATGAGCGACTTGGTGGAATTCACGGGGATGCCGCCAGCGCCATCGCCAAACACTGCAGCCAGGGCTTCGCATTCCACCTGGTCCCCCAGGCTGGATGAGGAACCGTGGGCATTGATGTAGCCAATATCCGCCGGCTGTGCGCCCGCCTCCTCCAGGGCCCGCCGGATCGCTTTGATTTCGCCGCCGAGCACCGGGTTGGCCAGCGAATTCCCATCAAGCAACAGGCTGCCGCCCTTGAGTTCGCCCCACAGTTCCGCACCTCGCTGGCGGGCCAGGTCCAAGTTCTCCAGGACCACGCAGCCGCTGCCTTCACCCAGGACAAAGCCTGCGCGATTCCGATCAAAGGGCCGGCAGGCCTGGTGGGGCAGGGTGTGGTAAGGCTCCCCGCAGGCGGCGCCCAGGATGGAAAAAGCCTGGAGTTCGAGCGCGGAGAAATCGGGCGACGCTCCGACGACGACACAGGCATCCAAAAGGCCGGCCCGAATCCATTGCCAGCCGTGGTAAAGAGCGGCATTGCCGCTGGCCGAGGCTCCTCCCACCGTATAGCCCATGCCATGCAAGGCGAACATCTCGCTCAGGCATCCCACCTGGCTGGTGTCCAGAAAAGATAAGGCATAGGAGGGGTTGATGTATTCCGGTTCCTGGCGGAAGCGGGCGCTGTTTTCATGGATATACCGCTGATGCAGGTTGCTGCCGGCTACGATCAGGCCGATCCGCTCTTCGGCGAGCCGCGCGTGGCGCAAGCCGGATTGGGCCAGCGCCTGGGCGGCCGCGCAAGCGCTTAGGCGCGTGGATTCCGGTGCACGGTTCAGTATTTTTTTCGACCGCCGGAGGAAATCGGTATCCGCGGAGGGGACCGCCTCCAGGCCTTGCTGCCAGTCGAAGTCGTGAATCTCCGCTCCAATTTTGACCGATATGCCACTGGCCGGAATGCGGCGCAGGAATGAAATCCCGCAGGCGCCATGGCGCAGCCCGGAGGCGAAGGCACTGAGGTTGTGGCCAATGCTGGTAACGACACCCATGCCGGTCAAGGCCACTCGCTGATGGGCGCCCATGGTGCCGGATTATTCCCCGCGTAAATGCGCGTGGAAGAGATCAACCAGGTCCGCCAGATTCCGCACTCCGTGCAATTCGATGCGCGGGATTTTTAATTTCAGCGCCTCCATGGAGTACATGGCCACCTCGACCCGGTCCACGGAATTGGCGCCCAGTTCAACCAGGCTCTTTTCCAGGCTGATCGCAGCGGGGCAAACCTCGGGCAACACTTTCAGGATGTTGTCCTTTACCACCGCAAAAATAGCGTCGCGGGTCATACCCTGTGGTTCGTTCCAGTGGCTGCGCTCAACGGGTCGGCTTCCGTGTGTCCGAGGCGATCACCAGCAACGAGCCAATGAGCGGCGTGAGCAGCAAGGAGGCGAAGAAGTATCCCCAAAAACCGAGCTTCCGGTTGCTGCCAAACCACGCAATCACAAAGCTGGCCGCAAAGTAGAGAATGTAGGATTGTAACATGTTAGTTTTGTCGGTGCTTGATGGTTTTCCCCACACTGTTGGTGCAAATGACGTATGCTTCCGGAACTTCCGGGACGATAAAGATCCCGTCTTTCATCTGCTCCATGGTGATTTTTTTCCCACAGATGCCGCCCCCCTCGTCAAAACTGTAAACACCTTCGCCCTGCAAACCATCCCATTCGCCAGTGCTCGTAAACATCGTGGCCATCCGGAGCGGGAGTTTGGACTTGGCTCTTTCCGCGGCCTGGGCGAGCAGCATGACCGCCTCATACGCCATGCTCGCATGCATGGTTGGCTGGTTCGTATACCAGCTCTTGAAGGCCGCCCGGAAATCGCGGGCCAGGCGATTGGTGGTGGCCGCGGCTCGCAAATTGAAGAGGTTGGCGGTAAAAATATCATTGGCTTTCAGGCCCAAAGCGGGCCAAAGCATATTGGAGTGGATTTCCTCAGTCCCCAATATCGGCTGCGTGACCCCCATTTCCCGCAATTGGTAAATCAAGGCGAAGGTTCGGGCTCGGGAACTCCCCACCAGCGAATCGGCCAGGATGACGAGGTCGAACTTCTGCTTCAGCAACGCGGCGATCAACGGGTAAAAGCTTCGCTCGTTTTCGCTGTAATGGTCCTGGAATACCAGTTCCAGCCGGGACACTTCATTGGTCGCCGCCAATTTCCTGGCGTAAAGCTCGCCCATATCGGCTCGCAAAAGGCTGTCGTAGGTGAGGCCGTAAGTGTTCCGCACGTAAAGAATGGCCGTTTTCTTCCATCCCTGTTTGAGGGCGAAAGAGATCATCGCCCGGCTGATGACCGGATCCTGCGGGATCGTTTGCACCGTGGTCCAGAAACCATATTGAGTGAGCCGGATATCCGCCACCGAGGGGGAGAGGTAGAGCAGGCAGGCGTCCCGATAGGTGATGGAGGCGTGGATGGCCGAATCCGGATCGCTATGGCCAATGACCGCCGACAGGTTGAGGTTTTTGACGATCTGCGCGGTGAGGCTATTGATGTCGCGGAATTTGCTCTCGTCGAAAGCGTGCATCAATATCCGCGTCTTCACCAGGTTGCCATTCATGTCCGCAATGGTGATGCCTCCCGCGTTGTTGATCTCCCGCACTGCCAGTTCGGCTCCCTCCACAAAAAAATGGCTGTTGGTGGCCGGCCAGACCAGCGCAATTTCCATCGGGGTGGCCGACTGCTGCGTCAGCTTCTGCCGCTTTCTGCGAGCGTTGTCCCGGAAGTCGTAAGGCGAAAAGACGAAAAAAAGCACCAAGCCCGCCAACAAGGCTACCCGGCTGAAAGTGATTCGAAAGAGCCAGCGCATAGGACGGGGCGGGAAGATGGGCTTATTTATCGCTGCCGAGAATGATCGGCAAACCTTGCGGCCCGTTCCCGATGACGATCACCTTTGAATTCGTGGAGGTTGCCAGGGACATGGTGGCTTCGATGCCCTTCCACCTCAAGATGTTGGAATTGAGCGAGGTATTCACCACCTCATTCGCCTCCTTGGTTCCTTTGGCTTCCAACAACTTCCGCTTGGATTCATCTTCCTCCCGCTGGAGGCGGTAAACGTACGCTTCCGCCAGTTGTTCCTCCTCGCGCTTTTTCTGGATGGCCATCCGGATGGGCTCGGGAAACTCGATGTTCCGGATGATCACATCATCGATGGTGACAAATTTTTCGCCGATTTTGGAGAGGGATTGATTGACGATTTTAGCCAGGGTGCCGTTTTCGTTGGCGTAGAGCTCCTGTGTTTCAAGGGTTCCCGCCGTGCTTCGGAGTACCCCTTCAACACTGGGCAGCACCACCTTTTGAAGGTAGTCCGGCCCCACTAATTGGTGCAACAAGGCGAGCGCATCGTAATCGGGATGAAATTGGATCGAAATATCCAGGTGGAATTGCAGGCCGGTTTTGTCCATGACATCCAACTTATGCTGTTTTTCCTGCACCCGGATATTGTAAACTTGGAGTTTATCCCACGGCCAGATGACATGCAGCCCTTCCCCGTAGACTTTGTCCCGCACGGTGCCGCCAAAGAAGCGCCGGTATAATACCCCGGCCTCGCCCGCTTTGATGGTGATAAAAATATCGGGCCCGAAAAACAACAGCAGGAAGGAGAAAATCAGCCCCCCAATGATCAGTTCCACCTGGCGCTCTCGCAGAAACTGCCTAATACGTTCCACAACCTCTCCTTCCCCAACCAGATGGGCGCAGCCTCCAACTGGAGGTCTTCCGTGTCCTGGATGGCCGCGCGTACAATGGTAAAAACAGGCGATTTCTCATGGCTTAACCGGGGCCTGCCAGGCACACCACCCTCCACGGCCACAACCGGTTGGAGTATGGCCAGGCGATACCGTCCTTCCGGCTCGACAACGCGCCTATTCCGATTTTTTGCCCAGTGCTTCCTCGGCGATTTTTCGCCCTTCCTCTTGCAGCTTGTTATAATGCGCTCTGACCGCCTTGGGGTCGAACGTCAGGAAGGTGCCGCCCGATTCAAAATGCTGGATGAATACCTTGCCCAGCGCGTAGGTGGAAGCTCCCGATAAAATCGAAAGCGTCAAGCCACCCACCGTGGAGCCCACGATCGGCAGCGATTTCAACAAGCTCCAAGCCGGGCGGGCCAGGAAAACCGTGCCGGTGCATCCGACGAGGGCGGCGATGATGCTTTTCGTGGCTTCTTTGCTGAACTGGACTTTGTAAAGCTTGCTCAGTTGATATAGCATGTTCATCTGCACGCCGGTTACGGCCGCCAGGTCCAGCAGCGGAATCGGCAGCACTCCAACGCCCGCCGCGATGTAAACGTTTTTCCGAACCAGCGCTTCGGCGGCCTGCAGGTTATCGGTAGTGGCTTGAGATGGAATATCCACAATGATGGTTGCTTCGGTTGTGCTCATAATCTGCGCATTCTTTGGATGGTTTTGGTGGTTTGATTAGTTCTGTTTGGATCTGGTTGCTGGAGCTGTCGGGTTTTTTTTCATTCCAGAATCCGCCTTGGTTCGTGGCAGGAGGATTTCCGGTTGGGGCGTGGCGGGGGGCTGCGGCGCGGTTGAATAGTAAGGATCGGGCACCGGGCGGTTGTAGCTCACCACCCCGATCCCGCCATCTTTATGGATTCGCACCACGGTGAAGCCAAAGTAAAAGGGGGCTTTCCAGGTGTCCGTGCTCAGCTTGATCGGCTTGGAGCCGGCATTGCCCGCGATGATCTGCCAAAGGCTTTTCCCGTCCGGGAGCGGGCTGCAGTCCCACAGGTGAAGGTGCCCGCAGAAATAGCCCCGGAACTTGCTCAAGCTGCCGAGGGTCTCCTGGAGTTGTGAAGCCAGGGGATGGGTGTCGGAGTTGAGGATGCTGTTTTCACCTTTCGGATCGAAGGGGAATCCGTTGATCCGGATGGGCATATGCCCGAAGGCGAAAATGTGCTTCACCTTCCGGTTCGCTTCCGCCTTCCGGGCGTCCTCGGCGATCCAATGATACGGCACCCAGCCGCGCAGGGGTTTGGGGGAATCATTTAAAGTGAACGTGTTGATGATGATGAAATGGTTGCCCTGGGCATCATCAAACGAATACGTGAATCGGCTGTTATCTCCAGCGAGGTGGTCCTCTTTGCCAGTGGCCGCTGAGGGGCCGTTGCCGCCAAATTTGCCGAATCCGCTCCGCTCGAGCCATTTCAACCAGGCGGGGTAGGAGTCAGGATTGAAATCCTCCGCCGGTTTGCCATCCTCAAAAACCACTTTCATCATCTCATGGTTTCCGAGGGTGGGAATCAACGGGACTTTAAGGGCAAATTCGGAGCAATTTTTGCGATATTGTTTGGTCCAGCTCTCCAACCGGTCGGCGATGGTTTGGCCCTTTTCCTGGTCTCCATGATCGACCAGGTCGCCCGTCAGGAATATGAAGGAAGGTTTTGGCTTCAGCGCGGCAATATCTTTTAAATTCTGCCGGAACTGAGCTTGGTTGACCGTACTGGCATCCTCCGGTGCCACCAGTTCCTTGCCTAATTGATTGTCTCCCAATACAACAAAGAGGGACTCAATTTCACCGGAATTCGACGCCCGACCTTCCCCCCAAGCGCAGCGTTCCGTCAGGAAGAGGGATAATCCTAATAATAATGCGCGGGCGAAATATGTCATGCTACGCGGTTCTCTCTCTCGTCACAAGCCTTCTGCTGTTCTACAGGTGATTCCTACCACCCATGTTTTACACCTGCAAACAAATACTTTGGGGACCCTCCCGGTAAAACCGGTTTCCCAAGGGGGTTTTCGTGTGTATCTCATTTATAGTGAATGGTATGTGCTTGAAAGTCAGCCGGATTTAGGCCGCTGAAAACTTTTTCGAAACGGAACCGGTTTTTGCTTGAGCCGTCCCGCCCATTGGATTTAATTGTTGCGGCGAGCAGTCCTTGATCGCGCACGGGAACACGAAGTGAACTAAAGCGAGCCGCATGGAATTTTTCAAATTTGTCAGCCGCGAATCCTCTAAAACGCTGCGGGTGATTGTACTCATGTCGTGCGTGGCTGGCATTTCCAACAGCGCTTTGGTGGCCCTGATCAACGCCGGTGCGGCCGCCGCCAATAACTCCAATACCGCGGCCCGTGACTTCCTGATGTTTCTGGTGGCGCTCGGTTTGCTCGCCTTCACCAGCGTCAATGCCGCCACTCGGGGGCGCGTGCTCATGGAATCCGCCGTCGGCAAGTTGCGCATCCGCATTTTCGACAAGATCCGCCGCTCCGAACTGATGACGATTGAGACTTTGCGGCAAAATGAAGTGATCGTCAAATTGTCCAGAAACGTTGGGCAAGTCCTCAATTCCACGGACATTCTCGTGGCCGCCTCCCAAACCAGCCTCATGATGCTGGTCTGCTCGCTTTACCTCGCCTGGATTTCCCTGGCGGCTTTTGCCGTGGTCATGACGGGTGTCGCGGCGCTTGGCTTTGTTCGTTACCGCCGCGACAAGTCGCAGCGGAACCGCTTTGAAGGCCTGAGCAACCAGGAAGCCCGGCAGGCCACCTTCATCACGCATTTGATGGAGGGCTTCAAGGAAACCAAAACCAATGATGCCCGGAGCCAGGCCTTGTTCGACGCCTACATCCGGACCATCGAGGAGACCCGGGAATTGGGCCTGCAGGCGGGGCGCCGGAACATCATCTCCGGTTTCTACCTGCAAATCGGGGTTTACCTGATCCTGCTGTTCACGGTTTTTATCATGCCGCGCTATTTCCCGACCTTCGGGTTGCAAGTGATGGAGATCACCGCGGTGGTCCTGTTCCTGGTGGGGACTTTCCTGGCCATGGTGCAGACCATCCCGGTCTTCGCTCAAACCAACGCGGCGTTGCTGGATATCGAAGCTCTGGAACACCAGTTGGACCTGGGAATCGAACCAACTCCCCCGCCCAACCCGTCACTTCAGGCGGAGTTCAATGCGTTCCGGGCGATCGAATTCCGCAACCTGACCTTCTCCTATCCCTACCAGGCGGAGGAAAGTGGATTTTCGATCGGGCCGGTTGATTTGTCGATTCCGCGCGGCACTTTGCTTTTCATCACCGGTGGCAATGGCAGTGGGAAATCGACCTTCCTGAAGCTGCTCACCGGGCTTTACCGTGCGGATTCCGGGCTGCTGGCAATGGATGGCAAAAACATTGCCGGCGATAATCTTTATTACTACCGGAATTTGTTCTCCGTGATCTTCAACGATTTTCATCTTTTCGATCGCCTATATGGCTGTGAGGCGGTGGATGCGGGGAAGGTGAACAGCCTGATCCGCCTGATGAAACTGGAGGAGAAGGTGGAGTTCAAGGATGGGCGGTTCTCAACCCTCAATTTATCCACCGGCCAGCGCAAACGCCTGGCGCTGATTGCCGCCCTGATCGAGGACAAGCCCATCTGCGTGTTTGATGAATGGGCCGCCGACCAGGACCATCACTTCCGGAAATTTTTCTACGAGGTGATCCTGACCGATCTGAAGCAAGCGGGCAAAACCGTGATCGCGGTGACCCACGATGATTCGTTCTGGAAGGTTGCGGACCGCGTGGTCAAATTCGAATACGGAAGGCTTTCCGCTTCCGCTGCCGGGGGCCAGCCGTTGGCCGGCTGAGTGAAAGTGGTTGCGCACGACAGCACCTGAAATAGGATATTTCCGCGAAAATATAAAGTTTATGAGCGAGCAAGTCATAGGGGTGGTGGGGGCCGGCGTGATGGGGGCCGGCGTGGCCGAGGATCTGGCCCGGACCGGCCATCTTGTGGTGCTGATTGACCGGCATGAGGAGGCCCTGCGCAAAGCCCGGGAGAACATCGCCCAGGCCTTGCGGTTCCAAAGGTTTTTCGCAAATTCAGGAAGCGCCGGCAAACCGTCCGAGATTCTGGCGCGGATCAAAATGGGGACGGATTACTCCGCGTTGTCGGAAGCGGTTTTCGTGATCGAGAATGTCACGGAGAATTGGGCCATAAAGCGCGAGGTCTATTCGGTCCTGGAGTCGGTTTGTGCCCCCGCCTCTGTTTTCGCGGCCAACACCTCCGCCATCCCGATCACCCGCATTGCTTCGGCCACGCGGCGCCCGGCGCAGGTGATTGGCATCCATTTCATGAATCCGGTGCCGCAAAAAAAAGTGGTGGAGGTGATCCGCGGCTTTCATACCAGCGAGGCCACCCTGGAAACCACCCAGGCGCTTTTGCAGCAAATGGGGAAAACCGCGGTGGTGGTGAACGATTCGCCCGGATTCGTTTCCAATCGGGTTTTGATGCTCACCGTCAACGAGGCGATCTTTTTGCTGCACGAACACGTGGCCAGCGCCGGGGACGTGGACCAGATTTTCAAATCCTGTTTCGGGCACCCCATGGGTCCGCTGGAGACCGCCGATTTGATCGGCCTGGACACCATCCTGCTCTCCCTGGAAGTTTTATATGAAAGCTTCAACGATCCCAAATTCCGGCCCTGCCCGCTGCTGAAAAAGATGGTGGATGCCGGGCTGTTGGGGCGGAAGAGCGGAAAAGGCTTTTTTACTTATTGAATCAATCACCTGCCCCCAACTCAGCCTTATGGATCAGACCAATATCAAAGACAAAATCAGGGCCTTCGTGCGGGATAAAACCAAGCAGCCCAATTTGGCGGATGACGAAGATTTTTTCCAAAAGGGTTTCGTGAACTCTTTATTTGCCATGCAATTGGTGCTTTTTGTGGAAAAGGAATTCCAGCTGCGGGTTGGTGACGACGATCTGGTGCTCGAGAATTTCAATTCCACCAATGCGATCAGCGCTTTGGTGGAGCGCAAACTTGCCGCCGGTGGCGCTGATTCCCAAACCTAGGTTAAATATTTATAATGGAACTTGAAACCGCGCAGCTTGCCGCACAGGACGAATTCCGGCTCTTTGTGGACCGCCATGTCGCCCCCTTTGCCGACGATTTTGATGACCGCGGGCAGGTGCCCGGTGAGTTGATCACGGCCCTTGGCACGGGAGGATATTTGGGGGCGAACATCGCCCGCGAGCATGGTGGGCGGGCCATGGATGCGATCACTGGGGGCCTGCTTTGCGAACAAGTTGGCCGTGGCAGTTGTTCGCTGCTCAGCCTGTTGGTCGTGCACGGAATGGTGGCGCATGTGCTGGCCCGGTGGGGCAGCGAGGTTCAGCAGAAACAATGGCTGCCTAAACTCGCCTCCGGCGAAACCCTGGCGGCCTTTGCCCTCTCCGAACCGGAGGTGGGGAGCGATGCTGGAAGTGTGAAGACCTCCGCGGTATTGGACCAGGGCTGGTTCACGCTGAATGGCACAAAAAAATGGACCTCTTTCGGTTTGCGGGCGAACCTTTACCTCGTCTTTGCCCGGTGTGGCAGCCGGGTTGCCGCTTTGCTGGTGGAGCGGGAGACGCCGGGTTTGTCCGTCTCCCCGGTTTCCACGATGTCCGGATTCAAGGCCGCCCAGATGGCTTGCCTGGAGTTCAAGGATTGCCGCGTGCCCGAGTCCCAGCTGATTGGCCGGGTGGGTTTCGGTTTGTCCCATATCGCCGGTTCCGGCCTGGATTATGGGCGCCACTGTGTCGGTTGGGGCGGCCTGGGGCTGGCTCAGGCGTGCCTCGATGCTTCCCTGGCTTACGCGGCCCGGCGGGTGCAGTTCGGCAAGCCACTCAAGGAACATCCGCTGATCCAGGAAATGCTGGCGAACATGTTCACCAATATCAAGGCGGCCCGCGCTTTGTGCTGGCAGGAGGCCCGACTGCGCCACGCTGCCAATCCGCAAATGATTCTCGATGGAGCGGTGGCCAAATACTTCACCTCCCGCATTGCGGTTCAGGCCGCTTCCGACGCGGTGCAGATTCATGGCGCCAACGGATTCAGCCGGGATTACCCGATCCAGCGCTACTATCGCGACGCCAAAGTCCTGGAGGTGATCGAGGGCAGCAGCCAAATTCACCAAATGATGATCGCCCGGAACATCAGCTGACCGCCCGGCGAGAGCCAGCCTATTCCCGCCCATGTCTTCCACCAGCCCACCAGCCGCCACTGCCGGAACGCCTGCCGGACTCGTTCCCCCGCGCAAAATCAAATGTGTGGTGTGGGATTTGGATCATACCCTATGGGACGGCATTTTGTCGGAGGATAAAGCGGTTGCGCTCAAGCCCGGGGTGCGCGAAGCCATCGAAGTCCTGGATGCCCGTGGGATCTTGCATTCAGTAGCCAGCCGCAATGATTTCGAACCGGCCATGGCCCGGCTGCGTGAATTCGGCCTGGCGGATTATTTCATTTTCCCGCAGATCCATTGGAACCCCAAGTCCGGCTCGGTGCGGGCCATTGCGGATCGCATTGGCATCGGGCTGGATACGCTGGCTTTCCTCGATGACCAGCCCTTTGAGCGGGCCGAGGTGGGAGCGGCGCTGCCGGAGGTCCTCTGCCTGGATGCGGCCGAGGCGCCGGGCTTGCCAGCGCGGCCGGAAATGCAGCCTTTGTTCATCACTGAAGACTCCCGAAACCGGCGCCAGATGTATCGCGCCGACATCCAGCGCCAGTCTGCCGAGGAGGAATTCAAAGGTGTAAAGGAGGAATTCCTGTCCGGCCTTAATATGCGGTTCCACATCTCGCGTGCGACTGGAAACGACCTGCAACGGGCTGAGGAGTTAACCGTTCGGACCCACCAACTTAATTCCACGGGATACACCTATTCTTATGAGGAGCTGGAAGCCTTCAGCCACTCGGCGGCGCACCAGTTGCTCATCGCCTCCCTGGAGGACCGGTTTGGGACCTACGGCAAAATCGGTCTCGCCCTCATCGCCATCCAGCCGGGGCTTTGGACGATTAAACTGTTGTTGATGTCCTGCCGCGTGATCTCCCGGGGCGTTGGCACCGTCTTGTTGAATTTCATCATGAAACAGGCGCAGCAGAACCAAGTGCGGCTCCAGGCTGAGCTGGTGCCCACGGATCGCAACCGCATGATGCATGTCACCTATAAATTCGCCGGCTTCAAACTGGTTGGAAATTCCGGTGAGGCCCAATTATTTGAGTCCAATCTGGCAAATATCCAGGAGGTTCCCTCCTATCTGCAACTCACCAGCCAATTATAACCTCCTTTCCCGGAGCCCCGCGTGGTATGTCTGACCGCCCCTTAAACCAAACTGAAACCGTCGCGAAGCTGCAGCTGGCGCTCAAAGCCGCGCAGGCCAAAGTGGAAGAATTGGAGTTGGCGCGGGCCCAGCCGATCGCGGTCATCGGCATGGCCTGCCGTTTTCCGGGAGGCGCTCATTCCCCCGAACAGCTATGGGCATTGCTCGCTCAAGGCGCTGACCTGATCTCGGACCTGCCCGCCGGCCGCTGGGCCAGGCCCGATTACCTGAATCCGGAGGTTCCAGAAAAAATGTATTCCCCCCGGGGGGGATTCCTCAGCGATGATATTTATGGTTTTGACCCCCATTTTTTCGGCCTGACCCCGGCCGAAGCATTGGCGATGGATCCGCAGCATCGCCTGCTCCTGGAAGTGGCGTGGGAGGCCCTGGAAAACGCCGGGCTGGAGGTGCCGGGTCTCAAAGGAACCAAAACCGGGGTGTTCGCCGGGCTTGCCACGGGCGATTATTCGCGCGCCCAGCTCCCTTACGGGGACTGGCGCCGGCTCGACCCGTATTCCATCATCGGCGGTGCCGCCCATGCGGGCCCGGGGCGGATCTCTCGTCTGCTCGGTTTGGAAGGCCCCAGCCTGGCGGTGGATACCGCCGAATCTTCCTCCCTGGTGGCGGTGCATCTGGCCTGCCAAAGCCTGCGTTCGGGTGAATCCCGGCTGGCCCTGGCCGGGGGGGTAAACCTCCTCCTGTCCCCGGATATCGCCATCGGCTATTCCCGCCTGCCAAGCCTTTCTCCCGCTGGCGGCTCCCCAGTGGTCGATGCCGCGGCGGATGGCCCGGTGCGGGGCGAGGGATGCGGTCTCCTGGTCCTGCAAAATTACGCTGACGCGCTCCGGGACGGAAACCCCGTACTGGCGTTGATCCTGGGCAGCGCGGTCAACCAGAATGGCAGCGGCGAAAAATTTGCCGCGCCCAGCCAGCGGATTCAGCAGAACCTCTTCCTGGAGGCGCTCCGGCAGTCCAACCTGTCCGCTCATGAGGTGCAATACGTGGAGGCCCATGGGGCCGCAACCGTGTTGGCGGAGGCAGCCGAAATCCAATCCCTGGAGGGTGTTTATGGCCGCGGGCGAACCGCGCGCAATCCCTTGTGGGTTGGTTCCGTCAAAGCCAGCCTGGGCAATCTGGAGGCCGCTGCCGGCAGTGCGGGATTGATCAAAACCATCCTGCAGTTGGGCCACCGGGCCCTTTGCCCCCAGGTCCATGGGCATGGCTCCCATTCCAACCCCCCGGGGGCGGAGGTGGCCATGAAAATCCCCGCCAGCCTGGCTGATTGGCCCGCCGCTGATGCCGCGCGCACCGCGGCGGTAAGCGCTTTTGGAATCAGCGGCACCAATGCCCATGTCATTCTCCGGGAGGCTCCGTTACTTCCCGTAGTGGCCTCCCTGCCAGCGCCTCTGCCAGCGCCGAATTTGCTGGTCCTTTCGGCCCGCGGCCCGGCTGCCCTGCGGGCCATGGCCTTGGATTACGCCGCCTTTTTGGAGCGAACCTCCCCGGCCGATGGGCCTGGTTTGGGTGACCTCTGCTTTTCTTCCGCCTTCAGCCGGGCCGGCCTGGAGAGCCGCCTCGCGGTTATGGGAAAAACCAAGGATGAATTGCGCGGGAAATTGAATCAATGGGCCGCCGGGCAGGCGTGCCCCGGAGTATGGTCCAGCGGGCCCGGGCGGACTTTGCCGCCGCGCCTGGCGTTTTTATTTACCGGCCAGGGATCGCAATACCGCCAAATGGGAAGGGATCTGTGGGAAAGCCAGCCGGTGTTCCAATCGGTGCTCCGGCAGTGTGATCAAATCCTCAAGCCGCAGATGGAGTTCGGCTTGCTCGATCTGATTTATAATCAGGCCGCTCCCGACGATCAGCTGCACCAGACGCTTTACACCCAGCCGGTGATTTTCGCTTTCGGGTATGCGCTCGCCAAAATGTGGGAAGCCTGGGGGGCCGTGCCCTCAGCTGTCCTGGGGCATAGCATCGGCGAGGTCGCCGCCGCTTGTTTTGCCGGGGTGATCCCCTTGGAGGATGCGCTCGGATTGGTGGCCTTGCGCGGCCGGCTCATTCAGCGGGCGACCCAGCCGGGCATGATGGGGGCGATTGTGACCTCGCCCGAGAAGGTCGCGGCCGCCATCCGGGAATTGGGGGGGCAGGTTTCGATCGCCGCCATCAACGCCCCGGAAAACGTGGTGATCTCCGGCCAGACGGCCGCGGTGAAGCAAATCCTGGAGCACTTCAAAGACCGGGACATCCCTTCCCTGGCCTTGCGGATATCCCATGCCATCCATTCGCCGTTGATGGATTCCATCCTTGACGAGTATCGTGCCGCCGCGGATCGCATTACCTTTTCCCTCCCCAGGATTCCCTTGATCTCGAATCTGACCGGACGTTTGGCCGGCCCGGAAATCACCCGGCCTGATTATTGGTGCAGCCAGTTGCGCCAGACGGTCAATTTCCGCGCCTGCCTGGAAACCTTGCGCGATTCCGGTTGCCAGATCGCTTTGGAAACTGGCTCCACCTCCATCCTCTCGAGTTTGGGCCTGCAGTCCTTGCCGGGATCAGACCTGCTTTGGCTGCATACCCTGGGGCCGAAAAACTCGCTGTTCAACATGCGGCCGCAGCGGTTGGCTGGCCGCAGTGATTGGGAAACCATTTGGGATACTTTGGGCCAATTATATGCCCGGGGCGCCGATCTCGATTGGCGCCAAATCCATGGCGGCTCACCAGGGAGACGGGTTCGGTTGCCCAATTATCCCTTCCAAAGACAGAGCTATCGCCTGGAGACTGCCCATCCTCAACCGGCCACCACCGCTGCCGGGCAAATGCCCCCGGCCCGGCGGTGAGGCCAGGAGGCCATGGGCCATTGGCCTATTTGCCTTTCTAACCCATCCCCACCGTGTTATTATTCGGCAAGGGGCGATAATGAAGGAACCATAAAGAAAGTCTCTGAGTATGAATGTGCGCGGCAAATGGACGTTAATAGTCTGCCTGTCAGCCTTGGCTGGTTTTGGCGCGTGGAAATGGTGGGACCAATCGGTCACCCAACCTGACATCGCCCAGGACTTGGTGGAGACCGCTGCCACCGGCCCGGCCGATACGGCTCTCGAGACGAATGCCACCGCCCTCCCGTTTAATCCTTCTGGCGCGGCGGCGAGATCCCCGCTGCTCGCGGAGGTAAAAACGGAAGTCCCCTCCCTGCCCCCGGCGGGGATTTACCAACCCAAAGACAATATTGTTGAAATCGAGCTGAGTGAATATGCCGGGTACGCGGGCCTGATCGTGGCCAATGGCGGTTTGGAGCCCACGGAGAATTCGGGGTTTTTCAGAAAAGGTGGTTTTAAAGTAAAGATCACCCTCAGTGAACTGGAAAGCCGGCCCGCTTTAAATTCCGGCAAAATCGCCGCGCTGGCTACCACCGTGGATGTCCTGCCCCTTTTCGGGCGCCAATTTGAAGCCGTGGTGCCCGCCCAAATCTCGTTCTCGCGCGGCGCCGATGGCGTGGTGGTTCGGCGGGAAATCAAGCGGATCAACCATTTAAAGGGCCGGGTGCTCGCGGCCGCCCAGTTCACGGAGGCCGATTTTTTTGTTCGCTTCCTGGCGCGGGAAGCAGGCTTGGGCATCCAAACGCTGCCCAGCCTGAAAGTCCGCCCCAACCCGGACAAGTTGAATCTGGTCTATTGCCAGGATGCCTTCGGTGCGGGTGATCTTTTCCTCCAGGATCTCCAGGACGGAGGCGGTTTGCTGG
>CAIMWS010000405.1 GCA_903845125.1 uncultured Verrucomicrobiota bacterium | reverse complement strand
CAGGGGCGGGTCAGTTTATCTGAGCAGACCCGGGTCAATTCTCGTGAGCGGTATAGATAATGTGGCCACGACCGTCAAATGTCCCAGTGAAGGGATCCCGAGAATAGCATGCAATAGGCATGAAATTGGTATATCCAGTGGCATCGATATCTTGAGCCAGTCGGAATCGGCCATCGAGCGGGTAGGCTGGATCGCGACCGATCTTTTGTAGTGCGTCCATAGAAGAGATCGGTTGGGATGTTTGGAAAATGGCCACTACGAATTTGTGGTTGTCCATGACCATTTCTATATTGGCATCGGTGCGGTTTGTTACACCTATTCCAGACCATCCTGCAAAATCGATGCCGCCGGAACTTGGGATGCCCGATAATGTCAACCTTTCGCCTGCTTCGTAGGATGCCTTTTGCGGGTTAATAGCCACAAATCCGTCACCCTGAACCATTACGCTAAGCACAAACGGAGGCTGAGGAACCTGTGCCATCAGCGGAGGAGTGGATCTTAAATGAGGATAACTTTTGCCTTCCTCAATCCGCCAAACATTGGCGAAATCCCAGCCAGCAAAAGTGGCCTGTTTCTGCAACTCTGCCGTAGTTTTTCCAATCCCGTTCGTTTGCTCCCACCACCCGGACGTTTGTGTGTCCCAATAGGACATGGAGATGATCCCATTATAGCGAATCTGTCCTCGTTGAAGCGTTTCATAATTGTCACCCACCAATCCACCAACCTTCCAATTGGCGGGGTCACCGATGCTGACGACCTTTCCGATAGCGTAGCATTGAGTGATCGTGCAATTAGTTGTATAATAGCCACCATTAAATCCGACCAATCCACCGGTCCATACACCACCCATTACTGAACCAGTCGCATAGCAATACAAAATGCAGCTACCCGTCAAGTTATCCCCTGCCAGACCCCCCGCATGTTCATCAGAGGCTGACACTGCTCCGCCCGCATGAGATTGGATAATTTGGGCCCTGCTGTCGTTGTTGCCAACCAATCCGCCAGATTGAAAGGCGCCTGAGACCGGTCCACTTGCGCGGGATTGGACTATTGTACTATTAAAGTTCTCACCCACCAATCCGCCAGTGTCCCAGTGTCCCACCACTGGACTTACCGAATAGCATTGTGAAATTGTGCCTTTGAAATTTTGCCCTATGAGACCTCCGCACCACCAATCTCCTTGGACCGGACCAGTTGTATGCGTCCGACTAACCACACCCCAATTCACGCCCAATAAGCCGCCTGCGCAATGCTTGCCAAACACTGCACCTGCCGCGTAGCATTCAACCACTAATCCACCCCGGTTTTCTCCTGCCAACCCTCCCGTATGGTTTTGGCCAAGAACATTGCATTTTGAATAGGAATTGGTTACTGAACCGGTGTTACTACCGAGCAGCCCACCGTTGTTAAAAATCCCTTCCACGGATCCATCTGCCATGCAACTTGTGATATACCCTTGATCATTGCATCCGGCTAGGCCACCCACATACCTTTTGCCAATAACCGATACTATAGCCCTGCAATTGTCCAAAGTCCCACCCCAGTTTCCGCCAACCAAGCCACCTACCCGATAATTGCCCTTTATTGATCCCTCGATATGATTTTCCAGCAACTCACCTCCATTGCTCGCGCCCACCATGCCGCCTACATTCTCATCACCAGCAACAGTGGGGGAGATGTTACATGCAGAGATAATTCCTTCGTCGTTGTATCCAGTCAAACCACCTACCATAAAAAAGCCTGTGACCTGGTTGGTTGCAGAGCATTTTATAATTGGACCTGTCCAATTCCCACCAACCAAACCGCCAACATACGAATGGCCAGATACTTGTCCTCCTACGGTATTTTCCATGATTACTCCATTGATACTCCATCCGATTAAGCCGCCAATCTTTTGGCTATAATTGGTTCCAGTTATCATGCCGGCAGCGTGGCAGCGCAATACTGTGCCCTGTTCATTCTGTCCGATCAAACCACCGATTTCAGAATCCCCGCTGACATCGCAGCGGGATATGCATCCGAAAACATCCCCATGGTCACTTAAACCCACCAAACCACCCGCATTTTCGCGACCGATTATTTGGCCTGAGGTATGGCAATTTGTGATGATGCCGAAATTCAGACCACCAGCCAATCCACCAACGTTTCCCTTGCCTGCAATCCGGCCTCCTTCCAATCCAAGGTTTTTCAATACGCCACCAGGTCCAACGCTTCCAAAAAGACCAATGTTAAACGAATTCATTGCATTGCTCACGGTCAAATTACGAATAACGTGGCCGCATCCGTCGAATTTGCCAGTGAAGGGATCCCCGGAATTGCCGCCAATTGGAGTGAAATTGGTATTTCCAGTTGCATCGAGATCCTGTGCCAACCGGAATCGCCCATCGAGGGGATACGCTGGATCATGGCCAATTTTTTGCAGTTCCTCCATCGAGGAAATCGATCGCACAATTTGGAAAGTGGCTACCAAGAACTTGTGGTTGGTCATGGTCAAATCCAAGGTTGGTCCGGTACTGGTGGTTGCTTTCAGGCCGAGCCAACCGGCAAACTCGAAATCAGCGGTAATGGGGATGGCAGTTAAAGTCACCTTTTCGCCAGCGTCGTAGGAATTCTTTTCGGGGGTAATCTTCACAGATCCGGCGCCCGCAACCATTACAAACAACTCAAACGGAGGCTGGAGGGGCTGGTTTTCAAGTTCTGGCGTTGAGCGCAAGCAGGGATAACTAATGCCCTCATTTATGGTCCATATATTGGTAAAATCCCAACCAGCATAAGTTGCCTTCAGACACAATTCCGTCGTTGTTTTCCCAAATCCGTTCGTCGATTCCAACCATCCGGAAGTTTGCAAGTTCCAGTATGACATGGTAATGGTGCCATCATAGCGAGTCTCGCCTGGCCGAAGGCTCCCATAATTTTTTCCAACCAGCGCTCCAACATTATAGCCGGCAGGGTCCCCGACGCTGGTTACCTTGCCTGTTGCATAACATTGGGTAATTGTACAATTGGCTGGGTAATTGCGGCCGTTGTAGCCGACCAATCCGCCAGTCCAAACACCGCCAGCCACCGGGCCAGTAGAATAGCATTGAGCGATGCGGCCACCCTCAACATTGTCGCCAGACAAACCGCCAGTATAATCCCCTGAAGCTGACACGGAGCCGGACGCATAGGACCGGGTAATTTGGCCCCTGCTGTCGTTGTTGCCGACCAAGCCGCCAGATTGAAAATTACCATTTACCGATCCGTTCGCACGGCATTGCACTATTGTGCTGTTAAAGTTCTCTCCCACAAGCCCTCCGGTGTCCCATTCGCCCTCCACTGTGCCGGTCGCATGGCATTGCGAAACGGTTCCTTTGAAATTTTGGCCGATAAGCCCTCCACACCACCAACTGCCTTTGACAGAGCCCGCTGCGTAAGAGGTTTCCACCAAACCGTAATTCATACCTAGTAAACCGCCCACGCAATCCTCACCAATCACCCCGCCTGCCGCAAAGCAACCAATCAATACACCCCCGCAATTTTCTCCGGACAATCCACCAACATGGCAATTTCCAAACACGTTGGCTTTTGAATAGGAGTTGGTAATAAACCCAGAGCTTTTCCCCAGCATGCCACCAATTTTGTAGTCTCCCTCCACTGTTCCGGTTACCATGCAGTTAATTATGGAACCCCGATTATTGGAACCGACTAATCCACCGACATTGATTTTTCCTGCTACCTTGCATCCTTCAAGCCTGAGATTCGCCACCTTGCCAACTGAGTCGATAAACCCAAACAGACCCACGTTGCTTTGGTTCCTGCGGTTAACTGTAAGGTTTCGGATAACATGTCCACGGCCATCAAAAAATCCTTTGAAGGGATCTGCTTTTGTGCCAACAGGAACAAAGCCTTCCAGAACACTCTGATCCGTATTATCATCGTTCCATTGGGCAGTCTTTTCAGCGTCAAGGTCACTCATTAAGGCGTAAAATATGCCAGCACTTAGAACGACGTTGGTCGAAACCCATGAGAGGTGTTCTATTTGAGAAATCTGGTAAGGGCTTTCCATTGTGCCATCACCTGACGGCCTGTTCCAACGATCCGGTTGTGAGTTTATTGTGCCCGCCAGAGTTAGAAACGGTAATAGGACATGGCTGAAGTACGGGCAAAAACGACCGGATTTGAATCGCTTATTCATATGGTAATCTACAGGCATTTTACCTGTTTGATTAACTCCGTCAAATATAATATGAAATTAATGTGTCCTGGCGTTTAAGAAATCATGAATTGGCCAAGCCATTGCGTCAGTGGTGCTTGCTTGATCTTTTGGTGTAGGGCATTTCTTGTTCGAAACTTGTCGCGATCAGATCAGGCCTCCTCACTTTTCGTCTTGTGCAAAAATCTGCGGTGGAATCACTTCCCTGCCGCATTGAAGGGACACGTCTAAGCCCGCTATTTCCAGCCGCCGTATTTTTTGGGCGGGAAAAGGTGGGCCAGGAAGCCGCCGCCGGGCCGCAGCGCCACGGATAGCTGGCCGTCGCCGGGCGGTTTTAAGCCGGTCTCGATCTGGCAGGACGGAGTGGCCGGACCGTCGCGGTAGAGGGTCATTTCCTGGCTGGCCAGGCCGAGGCTGGAGAGGTCGAGGCTGAGGTGGCGGGATTCCGGCCGGCAGTTGAGCGCTGCCACGTACCATTCGGCGCCTTTGCGGCGGGCCATGATGACCGTATCGCCAATCACGGAGCCGGGCAGGACGCGGGTTTCATCCCAGGTGACCGGGACGGTGCGCACGAACTGGAGCAGCGGGCTGTCCAGGTAGGCTTCAGGATTGTCGGGCCAGCAGAGGAACGGCGTACTGAAAACGATCACCGAAGCCATCTGGAACAGGCTGGTGGTATTTTTCAGGTACTGGGGCCGCACAAAGCCGGGCAGGAAATCCCCATGGCCGGCGGCCATCCGCGTGAAGGGCAGCGCCCCGTAGTGCGCGAGCGGCAGCGATCCCCACAGCAAGTACTCCTGCTCGCGGATGCCTTCGCGCGTCATCTCGTGCGGCCAGGTCCGCATTTCGCCGGTGGGTTTGTTGGCGCCGTGGAAATTGATCATGATTTGGTATTTCGCCGCCCGCCGGGCGATGTCCTCGTAGGCCTCGAGCACGGCGTGGCTTTCCGAGTCGAAGAAATCGATCTTAACCCCTTTGACCCCCGCTTTCCGGCAATTCTGGAAGAGCCGCTCGCGGGCTTCCACCGTCGTCAGGCCGGGCCCGTCCTCGCGCCCATCCGGGTAGGCGTGCCACAGCAGGATGCCCACCCCGCGGCCGGCCGCGTATTGGCACAGTTCAGCGGCGCGTTTCCAAGGGTCGCCGCCATCCTTGAGCCAGCCCCACTTTTCGGTCTGCCAGCCGCCATCCACCAGCAGGTATTCACAGCCGGTGGCGGCCGACACATCCACAAACCATCGCTGGCGATCCCACTGGCCGCCGTCGTTACCAAAAACCATCCAGGTGCACGGGGCCTTGCCCGGGCGGATCCACGGGGTATCCAAACCCTGGGGGAAGAGTTCGGGATCGGGAGGCTCGCAGAGCGAGGCGATCACGTCGCTGTTGACCAGCGCCTGAAGGTCTTTAGCCAGCACGATCACCCGCCAGGGGGAGACGATGGGGCCAGCCAGGGACCAGCCTTGGGGGTCGTCTTCAAAGGCCGCCTGGAACCGGGCGCCACCCTCGGGGCGGAGCGTCAATCCGCTGTAATTGCGGAGCGCCGCCTCGCTGACCAAGCCAAAGGTGCCGTCCTGGAAGACGGCGGTCATGGGCAGGCCCACGTGCAGCGGTTGCATTTTCTTTTTGACCTCCTTTTCCAGGGAAATGCGATCCGCGGGCTCGGCATGATACTCCCCTTCATAGTTTGCCGTGTTGTTCTGGAGCCAGACCGTGCAGTCCTGGGGCAGTTGCCATTGGGTGGATTCCCCCTGGACGCGCCGGGGGCCGGCACCGGGAACGCGATAGCGCAGCCCGCAGCCGTCGTTGAACACGCGCACTTCCAGGATCCATGCGTTGCCGCCGGGCGTCCGGATGGGGATCTCGGCGGCCCGGCACAGATTGGTGGCCAGGGTTTTGTTTCCCCGCCAGGGAAAAACCTCGGAAAGATCCCGCGTTTGTGTTTCGCCCAGGGCCACATTGGCGCCCAAGTCAACCTGGTCCACGATCACGCCGGCCCGGGCGGTGGCCAGCCTTGGCTGGCCGCGCTGGGCGACGGAATAGGTGAGATGCCCCTGCGGGTCGGTGGAAATCCGGCAGCGCACCGTGCGGTCGGGGCTGGTCACATCAATGGCTCCGGCCTGGGCGGCCACCGCCAGAATACACCATAGGGCAAGAAATGAATGCTTCATGCCCCATCGTTGAGCATTTTTCCCCGGCCCGTCAACTGGATAGTCGGCAGTTGACGGCCGGGGGCGGCGATCCTAACCTCAGGTTCAAATTCATGAAATCAATGCCACGCAGCCAACACCAGCCGGCCCCTTCAGCGGTGGGGATCCAGCCACTTCCTCCGGCCTCGTTCAGCCGTTTTGCTTGCCGCCCTTTGCTCCGCGCCCTCCTGGGATTGTGGCTGGCCGGTTCCTGCGTTTGGGCGGAGGACTGGCCGCAATGGCGGGGTGCGAACCGCGATGGCGTATGGCGGGAAGAGGGCATCCTGGAGGTCTTCCCTACCAACGGTTTGCCGGTCCGGTGGCGGCTCGCCCTGGGCGCCGGTTTTTCCGGGCCTGCGGTGGCCGGGGGGCGCGTTTTGGTCATGGACCGACAGCCCCAGGATGCCCCGGACACCGAGGTCAAAACCACCTGGGATTTTCGGGATAAGACCACGGGCTTGGAGCGCGTTTTGGGAGTGGACGAAGCCACCGGGAAGATACTCTGGATACACGCCTACCCGTGCAAATATTCCGCCGCTTACGGCTCCGGGCCGCGGGCCACACCCACCGTGCGGGGCGATCGCGTTTACACCCTGGGCACCATGGGCGACCTCCGCTGTCTGGCCGCCGCCACGGGCCAACCGGTTTGGCAGAAAAACCTGGTCCAGGAATATGGCGCAAAAGTGCCGCAGTACGGGTTTGCCATACAGCCGCTGGTGGAGGGGGACCAGCTGATCCTGCTGGTGGGCGGGGCCGGGCAGGCGGTGGTGGCGTTTGACCGCCACACTGGCCGGGAGCTTTGGAAGGCGCTGGATGCCGCCGAGCCGGGCTACAGCGCACCTCTGATCCATACCCTGGCCGGGCAGCGCCAGCTGATCGTCTGGCACGGGGGCGGCCTGGCGGGATTGGTTCCGGAGACGGGCCAACTCCGGTGGTCTGTGGCGCATCCCACCTACGTCGGCCTGGCCATCACCACGCCTACTATCGAGGGCGACCGCCTGGCAGTCTGCAGCCAGTATGAAGGGGCCCTGATGCTGCAATTCAAGCCCGGCGTGGCGGAGCCTGAAATCCTGTGGAAGGCTTCAACCGGCGGCGCCCCGGAGAAGGAATGGAAGAAAGCCGGATTCAACACCACCCTGAGCACCGTGCTGCTGCGGGATAATTGCCTGTATGGGGTTTCACTTTATGGTGAATTTTGCTGCCTGGACGGCCAAAACGGGGCGCGCCTCTGGACCACCCTGGCCCCCACCAGCGGGGGAACGAAACCCAAGGAACGCTGGTGCACCGTTTTCATGGTGACGCATCGCGATCGCGTAATCATTTTCAACGAGCTGGGCGATCTGATCCTCTGCCGGCTTTCCGCCAAAGGATATGAGGAGATCAGCCGGGCCCACATCCTGGACCCGGACATGGCTTCCTCCGGCGGCGGGCGCAAGGTGATCTGGTCGCATCCGGCCTTTGCCAACCGCAGTGTTTACGCCCGCAACGACCACGAGATGGTTTGCGTGTCGCTGGCCGCCAAGCCTTGATTCTGAGTGATCCGGCGGTAGGGAGCCGGGCGGTTTGTCATTTGAAGGAAATCCGGGGGTTTTGGAAAACCCGGAAAGTGGCCCGACCGGTTTTTATCGGGGCATGCCTGCCACGCGGAAGCCCATGGGCGGCACGCTTTCGCCGGACGCGAGCTGATAGGCGGAGGCACCGAAATTCACGGTGACGGTGACGCCATTGGCGAAGGTGCTCTGCTGGACATTGCGGTCCGGCGTCAGAAAAAGGTGGTTGGTCATCTCCGCATAGCCAGTGGCGCGCACGGCCGGGCAGATATTCTGATAGCTGCGCGCAAAATGCCCGCGCTCGGCTTGCCAAAGCTTGCGGTTGAACATGTACATGGGGGGCGTGCCGTAGAGGAGGTTGAAAAGGTCGCGTTTTTCCCACAAGGCGGGCAGCTTGTTATTATAGTCGCCCCAATACCACTGGGCTACCACGCAGTCGTGGTAAACCAGCTCCCAAAGCGGCAGGCGATAGGCCTGGCCGAGCTGGAATTTGGCCACCGGTTCGGGCACCTCGGTCCAGATCCGTTGCATGTCGCGCCCCGCGTCGGGCACCCGGTAGGGGCCGAGGCTGAGCATGCCCTCGAAATAATGGAGGAACGGCACGGCCGCGTCGTGGCCCGTCTCGCAGCCGGTCACCAGTTTCATATCCTTGGAAACATAATCCAGGAGCTTCATTTTCCATTCCCGGCTTTCGGATCGCGTGAGGGGATGATTCGTGTGCCAGCACTCGTTCCAGGGAGAGGCTGTGGTGGTGTCGATAAACCGGCATTTGTAGGGGCGGCTGGCCAGGTCGGCGGGAATGCGCTGGCGGGCGTAGGCCAGGGCTTGGCGGTCGCAGGTGACCCCGCAATAAAACCACTCGCCTTTTTTGCCCTGCACGCCCCAGCCGTGCTGCCAGCTGCCATCCTGGCGGCGGATGAGGTCCTGGGGCCAGGCAGCGGTGGTCCAATCGCCGTGGATACCATGGAGGAATGGGAAATTCGCGGGGTCCATCACGTCCTGGTAGATGTCGTAGCGGCTGGTCAGGACCTGCAAATCGTTCAAGGCGCGCACCGCCTCCGGGGAGCCACCCCGGCTCCAGAGGATCCGTTCGAGGCCCGCTTCCTTCATCTCCCGCACGAGGGCCGCCGGGTCGGCGTCCCAATTCCAGATGTTGGCCGCGCCGATAAGGAGATCAACCTCCGGATTCTCCTTCCGTTTTTCGGCCAGGGTTTTCAGGAGGCCGTTTTGCCGGGCATGTTCCCGGTAGCGCTTGGCGATGGCCACGTGGCCGCCGCCGTCGTGAAAGACATAACGCAACCGCCGCGCATAACCGAACCGGCCCTTTTGCGGATCCCACTCCGGCGCGATGGCCAGGCGATCCGCCAGCCGTTGGATCCGAATGGCGGCGTCATCCGGGGTCTCGATGATCGCCGAGTATCCCGGGCGGTCGCCGGTCACGCCCCAGAAAGCCATGCAGATGCCATGGCCGCCGTAAGCGATCAGCCGGAAAGGCTCCACCGAGCGGTCTTCCACCGGATAAGATATTCCCTCGTTCATCGGTACCACCAGGCGGTCGCCCGGTTCGCTGGCAAACGGATGGGGATATTTCAGCGGGGTTCGCATTTCCCCCTCGGCGGCCAGGCGCACCGTGAGTTCCGGGCGCATAGGATCCAGCTGGAGAACGGCCCGCAACTTGAGGCCGGAGGTCAGGTGGATCAGGTCGAGTTCAATTTCCCCGTTCCGGGTCCGGCCGCCGGCTACCACCAGTTCCTTTTGGGCCGCGGCTTGCCCCCAGAGCCGGCCGGAGCGGCGGTCCAGGACGGACCAAGTGCCTTCCGCGGTTTGGACCCGCAGCTCCAGGAACTCGTTGGTCTGGGCCAACTGGGCCGGCAAATCCGGCGGGCGCTCGAGCTTGAGGCCGACTTGCTGGACGAGGGAAACATCGTCCACCCAGACTTTGGCGGCCTCGTAGCCGATCAGCCGCGGCTGGATCTGGCTCACGCCCGGGGGGATGTAAAAGCGGGTTTGCAGGCGGACCCAATCCGGTGTCGCCGCGGTTGTGCGCTCGGCGTACGACCAGTCGAGGTTTCGGCCATCCTGCCCCCAGGTGGATACACATAAGGTGGCGGATCCGGCGCCCTGGAGCCGGATCCACGCGGCCAGCTCGAATTCCTGGCCGCTTTGCACCGGCAGGCGCAGATTGGGCTCCAAGGCCCAATCATCATGGCCGCGGTGGTCGATGCGTGCCGCGGCCGTGCCGCTGTGGGTTTCGGCCTGGTCGATCACCGCGGAACCGGCCCCGGCCTGCCGGCTCCAAAACGGCCGCCAGTCCGCCAGCCCGTTTTCGAATCCGCCGTTGGCCACGAGGTTGCCCTCCTTTTTCCACGCGTGCACGTAGTCGATGCTGAAGGTGGAAGGCAGATCCGCGTCCTCCGGCATGCCGAACCAGCCGGGCATGGTTTCGCTGTCGAAGATGAGATACAAGGGCTGGTGCCAGTGGGTGTTTTCCACGGTGCGGACCAGCACGCCATCGACAAAATACTTTAGCTCCTTCGCATCCCATTCCAAGCCGTACACGTGGTAATCGGCGGCTAGCGGCCAGGGGGCCAGCCATTCCCCCCCCGCGCTCCAATGGCGGGTTTCAGTGGGGGTGCGGAACACGTGGGCGTTCATATTGTATTTCCGCTCAAAGCCCTTGGCCTTGCCGCCGATCTCGAACACATCGATTTCCGTGCCCCAGCCGGGGGCCTCATCCTGCTGGAACCAGAACGAGCTGGAGCCCGCCGAATTCATCGGCCTGGCCCGGACTTCGAAATAACCGTAGGCGGTCCTGGCCCGGGTATGCAGGGCGGCTGAAGTGTAGTTGGTGTATCCCTGGCGCGCCGCGCTTTCCGGCAGCGTTGCCTGGCGCATGGTCAAATGCAACTGGCGGTTGCTGACGGTGACATTGTGCTCGCTGAACAAGGCCGGCTGGCGGCCTTTCCACCAGCTCATGTTGAGCTGCCAGCGGTTCGTGTTGAGCGCCGGACCCTCGAACTCATCCCACATCGGCTCGAACTTCCTCCAGCCCGCGCGGTTTGACTGGTCCGAGAGGGGATAGGCATCATTGGCGCGTGACGGTGTTTCGCCCAGCGGCCCGGTTCGGTTCCAGCTCCGGGGCCCGGCCGGCTGGGGAATCACCTGGAATTCCTGGAACGAGGTGTTTTCCCCGCCGCCCGCGGTGGTGACCGGCAGCACCCGCCAGACCAGCCAGCGGAAGGCGCCCAGCGCCTGGCCGCCGCTGCGGCGGAGGCTGGTGGCCGCGAAGCCGGTCTTGGGCGCGTCCGCCATGTCCACCTCCCCAATCGGGGTGAAGCTCCGCGAATCCTCCACATTCCAGCCTGGATCCGAGTCCGCCTGGCTGCCGTAGAGGCTGAAGCGCTGCCGTCCCCGCCCGCCACCCTCGTTGAAAGAGAAACTGTTCACGCGGGCGATGTTCTTCACGCTGCCCAGGTCGAGCTTATAAAGCCCGCCGCTGATCCCGTTGGGGAACACCGGGCCGTAATTGCGGGCCAACTGGCCATCCGCCAGGGTGGCCAGCGGCTCATTCACGGTGGCGGGTTCACTGGCGCTGGCTTTGACCGGCAAAACGGCGGCGGAAGGCAGCATCGGGATGGTTGTGAAAGCGGCATCGTCCCGCAGTTCAGTGATGAAATAGGCGTAATCCGCAACCTCCAGGGTAACGTTCTGCTGCTGACGCCGGACCTCGAGCGACAGCTTGCTTCCGGCTGCTGCGCTCTGGCGCGCCAGCACATCCTGCACGGTGCGCACCGGCTTGCCCTGGCACGCCAGGATCACATCGTCCTTCCGCAGACCGGCTTTGGCGGCCGGGGTGCCCGCGGGAACATTCACCAGCAGCACGCCGCTTTCATCGGGCAATCCGTAGGCTGAGCGATCCCCCAGGCCGGTGATATTCCGCACCTGCGCTTGCCAAAGGTGATTGCGCCGCGGGCGGGCGGGCCGGTCTGCTTCGGCGCCGGGGATCACGAGAGTGGGGATTTGCGGGGTGCGGGCGATGGCTTTCAACGCCGGTTTGCGCACGCCGAATTGGTCCATCGGGAAATTCACAAACCCTAGCTTCAACGCGGGCGAATCCTCCCGCACCCGGAAGTCCCCTTGGGCGGGATTGATAAATCCGGCATCAGCGATGACGGAGTGGGCATCCCGTTGGGATTGTTGCGCCAGCCTGGCGGCCGGCTGCGGCGGATTGACGCCCGGCCGGTGCACCAGGTTGTAATCCATTTCCCCGCCCCAGGGCGTGGAGGGCATGCCGCCCGCCGGCAGATAATGGTCGGTCAGCATGAGGTTGCGGCGGACGATGTCCTGGCTGTGCTTATACCAGACATGCGGATGAAATCCGTTGTTCACGATGATGTTGTTCTCCACCACCCGGTAAAAGCCCTCCCGGTTTTTGAGGCCGCCATTCAGGCACAGGTTGTTATAGATCCGGTAATTGGTGGAGCCATCATCCAGGTCGATATCCCACCCATGGTCGCAGCGCCACCGGTTGTTGCGCAGGATCACCGTTTTTCTGGCATCCAGCAGCGGTGTTTCCTTTTCCCGCTCCCAGGTGCGGTCGTCATTGAGGTCCAGCCCGCTGAGGTTCCAAAAACGGTCCCGGCCCCAGGAGTTGAAAGAGCCGTGATCGCCGGTTTCGAGCACGGTGTCGAAGATATCGCAGAACTCGATCACGTGGCCGCCCCAGCAGCCGTCGCCGATGTTGATGCCCGCCCGCGGCACCTGGTAGAGCGAGCAATGGCGGACCGTGATGCCTTCGGCCAGCTCGATCTGCACGGGCGAGGTTTGTTTTTCCACCCGCCCACTGAGATAAATCAGGCAATCCTCCACGAGGCAATCGGCCGGGTAATTATCCGTTTTGGGTCCCGGGGTGCGGTCCAGCGTGGCGAAACTTTGGGAACGATCCTGCCAATCGCGCGGAACACGGGCCGCGTTGCGATCCCCCACGAAAGCGACGCCGTTGGCGCCCGCCTTGGCGATGTGGCAGCCACGTACCGTCAGCCGGCGGTTGTATTCGTTCACGAAAATGGCATTGCCTCCCACCTGGTCCAGGAAACAATCCTCCACCACGCAATCTTCGCTGCCGGTGATGAAGATCGTGCCGCCCCGGTAGGTGGTCCAGTCGCTGCGGACCAGCGGCTCCCGGTTGTCCATGAAGGTGCGGGCCGTGTGGCGGAGCACCAGCCCTTTGAGGGCCAGGAATCGCACCGGCTTTTGCGGCGTGCCCCGCAGCTCGAACAAACGGCGCAAGCGGACGGTTTCGATGGTGGCGGCGGACAGATCAAGGCCCACGGGCGGGAAAAACAAGAGCTTGTGGCGCGGGCTGTCGAGGAACCATTCACCCGGGGCGTCCAGTTCCTCCAAAATTTTCTCCACGAACCGGTAGCGGGCGTGCATGCGGGCGGGGCGGTTGTTCTGCCAGCCCCCTTCATAGACTGCTTTGCCCCCGGCATCCTTGCCGGTGATGCGGTAGTGGAATCCCCCCCACATCGCTTCGTGCATGGCGTGGAGGTAGCCGCCGCGCGGATCGGCCCAGCGCTGGACCCGTTCCGGGCTGATGGCGTCCGCGGCGTAGCCATTGTAAATACGCTCGCTGGCGTTGAAATTGGGATAGCGGGCCATGTGCTGGCGTTCGCCATTCACAAACAGTTGGTCCGTTTCCAGACCGGCGGGAACCTCCGCCTGCAGGATCCCATCCCGCCAGGCCTCCCACTTCAAACCATTCAAACGCGTGCCGCCGCTGATCACTACGGGCTCCTCTCCCCAGGCCTGGTATTTGACCGGCGCTTCCCGGGTACCGGAATCCTCGGGGGTGAACACCACCGGTTCGGTTAGATAATATGTGCCGGCCCGGAGAAAAACGGTGACGGGTTCGCGGCCCGCAGCCAGGCGGGCCGCCTGCTGGGCCCGTTTCAGGCTGGCAAAAGGCTGGTCCCGGGTGCCGGGTTGGTCATCCCGGCCCTGGGGCGATACAAAATAATCGGCGGCCTGGCTGGGCAGTCCGCTCATTTTCAAGGCCAGCCAGCCCAAAAGCAGCAGGTGTGCCCAGGCCGGCCGACGGGCCGGGCGGGCCGCTGCGGAATGGATTTCCTCCTGGCTGGAATGATATTTGTGAAGGCAAGTTCCCTTGCGCTTCGATCCCTGGGGGATGGCGGCAGTAGTCATGCATCAAGATTAGGTTACGCCGGAGGAACTGGAAAGAACGAAAGGATGACCGGCTTGCGCGGTTTTAGCGCTTGTGGCACGCTGCCGAGGTTATGATGCGATGCCGTTCCAATCGATTATGGCCAGTCCTGCGGACCGGCTGGCTGCTGGTGCTGGCCAGCCAGGCGCTCAATTTGCAGTCCGCCTCCGGGCCGATGCCGGAGGTTGTTCTGCCAGCCCGGCAGGTGCACCTGGATTTCCACACCTCGCCGGATATCCCCGGCGTGGGGGCCCGGTTTGACCCGCGGCAGTGGCAGGAGGCCCTCCGACTGGGGCATGTGAATTGGATCAACATTTTCGCCAAATGCCACCATAGCTGGAGCTATTATCCCACCAAAATCGGGCAGAAGCATCCCAGCCTGCAGATCGATCTGCTCGGCCAGCAGATCGCCGCCTGCCACGAGCTGGGGATCAAGTGCCCCATCTATTACACAGTGGGCTGGTCGGCTGCGGAGGCGGAACAACACCCGGAATGGTGCGTGCGCAACCAGGATGGGTCCATCGCCGCCCGCAACTGGGATGGCGCAGCCCAGCCGGGGGATCCGCGGCCGGCCAATTCCTGGAAATTCCTCTGCCCCAGCGGCCAATACCTGCACCTGATGCTGAGCCAGGTGGAAGAGATTTGCATCCGTTACCTCGTCGACGGCTTTTTCTTCGACATCTGCAACGTCAGTCCTCCGTGCTACTGCGCCACCTGCCGCCAGGGCATGCAGGCGGCGGGCATTGCCATCGACGATGACCGGGCGGTGGCGGAATACAACGCCCGCAAATGGAAACGTTTTTTCCAGGAGGCGCGACGGGTCATCACCAAGTATCGCCCGCTGGCCACCGTGTTTTTCAACGGCACCACCAAGCTGATCCCGGAGGATCTGCAATGGGATATGGCCGCCCGCAACACGGAGCAGCAACTGGAGGATCTGCCCACCACCTGGGGCGGTTATGACAAGCTGCCCCTGCGGGCCAAGTTCTTCCATAACACGGGCAAGCCGATCGTGGCCATGAGCGGCAAATTCCACACGTCCTGGGGGGAATTCGGCGGTTTCAAGCACCGGGATGCCATCCGGTATGAGGCCGCGGCCATGATCGCTTTCGGGGCCGCCTGCAATTTTGGCGACCAGTTGCACCCCTCCGGCGAGATGGACTTGGAGACCTACCGGAACCTCGGTTACGCCTACGAATATGTGGAGCAGATCGAAGCCTATGGCATCGGGGGGCGGCCGGTCTCGCGCCTGGGCCTGCTGCGCACTGGCTCAGCTCCGGATGACGAAGGGGTTTCCACCATGCTGATGGAGATCCACCAGGATTATGTGGTGGCTGATCCTGCCCGCGATTGGTCGGGTCTCGAGACCATTATCCTGACTGGCGCCGCCGGATTGACCCGGGATCTGGCGGACAAACTGGCGGGCTATGTCCGGCAGGGTGGCAGTTTGCTGGTCCTGGGCGAGAGTGCCCTGGATGCTGACAAAAAGGGATTCCTGCTTGACGTGGGCGCCACCTACCTGGGCCCGGCCAAATACCAGGAGGATTACCTGGTGGTGGGGCCGGCCCTGGCGCGGGAAATGGTTTCCACCCCCTTCCTGAATTACCAGGCTGCCCTGCGGGTGGAGCTGCGCCCGGGCACGGAAATCCTGGCCCGTTTGCAGGAGCCTTATTTCGACCGAACCTATGCCCATTACTGCTCCCATCAGAACACGCCTTATCAGCTCGGGCAGGCGGCGCACCCGGGGGCCATCCGCTTTGGGTCGGTGGTTTTCCTGCCGCACCGGCTGGGGGAAATCTATTATAAAAACGGGGCGCGCCTGCACCGGCAGCTTTTTGCCAATGCCCTCGCCCTGGTTTACCGGCATCCCATGCTCCAGGTGGACCGCCTGCCGAGTGCCGGCCGGGTCAGCTTGCTGCACCAGCCGCAGGCCAAACGGTATGTGGCTCATTTGCTCTACGGTCCGCCCTTGCAGCGGGGCCGCTGCCTGGTGATCGAAGACCTCCCGGCGGTGGAAAACGTGGCCGTGGAAATCCGCGTGCCGGAAGCGATCAAAAGGGCTTATTCGGTGCCCGGCAAACAATCGCTGGCCATCCGGCGGAGCCGGGGGACCGCCGCCGTCAAGGTTCCCAAATTCAGCTGCCATACGGCGGTGGTTTTTGAATATTAAACAAGGCCGGGGTTAGTCGGCCCGGATGGTCAGTGCCCGGTTTCCAATTCCCGTTTATACGCGGCCACGAGCCGATCGGCCAGCCGGGTTGGTTCGGGCAAGCGGCAGCGGAGGGCGCAGCGCAGCACCAGGTCCACCGCCGTGCCCAGATCCAGTCGGTGGCCCACGCTCAAATAGACCGGTTTCACGCGGTCCTGGGTGCGGAGAACCAGGCCAACGGTTTCCCCGCCAATGCGCAGTTCCGTTTGCGATCCGCGGCGCGGTTCAGGTTCCGGTGCCTCGCCGATCAGCCGGCTCTTGGCGCAGCCCAAGGCGGGCAAACCGGTCAGGATTCCCAAGTGGCAGGCGAGGCCGAAACGGCGCGGATGGGCCAATCCCTGCCCATCACACAGGAGCGCATCCGGGGTCTGCCGCAGCAAACGCAGGGCGGCCAGAATGGCTGGCGCTTCCCGGAAGGACAATAATCCAGGGACGTAAGGGAAACGGAGCTGGCACCGGGCCACCCGTTCCTCACACACCCGGTTTTCAGCGAGATCCCAAACCACCACCGCCGCCAGGCAGTGGCGGCCATCGCGGCTGAAGGCGCAATCCACCCCGGCCACCCGGGCGATGGGTGAAGCCGGTTTTTCAATCACCACCGCTTGCGCGAGCCGCCGCTGGATGGCGATCGCCTGCCGGGCGCTCACACTCCAACGATGCCGGGCTTTGGGAAGTTGCATGGGGTGGTCAGGCGTCGTTCCTGGAATTGTTCATGGTTCTGGTGGAGGTGCCATTTCCCCTGGCCGCATCGCTCTCGCTGATCCACCGTCGCCGCGCTTGTCTGCTAATGGGCTTTTCCATAAGGGCCGCATCGAGTGTGCGGCCGAAGGCCGCAAAATTCAATGGCATCCTGCGCCATTCCGCCCACCGGTGGGTTTGGCTGGGCGCATCACCGGGAAGCGGCGGTCCGTGGCCAGTGGCTGGCCATGGTTGGTTAATGGCTGGCCAGTGGGGAAGTTTCCGGTCTGGGGGTAATTCTCATATGTGGTTGAATATGAACTAGATGGGTTATGATAAAATAGTTGGCATGAAGGCTGCATCACCCCGTAGCAGGATTTGGAATTTACATGAATCACACAAGTAAAAACAGGTCAAGATGGGCCACCTGCCTCAAGGGACTCCTGCCCTTGGCGGTGTTCTTAATCAGTCAAAACGCTTTTGGTAACACACGCCATTGGATTGCTTATAAAGAAGGGGTGATGGTTGAAATCGCACCTGGAAAAAAGGTGTTTCGCTTGAAAGAAATGGGGAACCAAGTGGACACCCTGGTTTGGAATGGGGAAACGCGGGTCTGGAGCGCGTTCGATTTGCGCTCCCGAGGGATGCCCATGGCCCAATCGGGGATCAGGCCCGGTATGCATGTCAAGGTATGGTGTGACGCCTCCAAGGGTCTTGCCCGGCGGATCATTGTCGATTCAAAGTAGCAAAACGACCTCCAGAAAAGGGGTTTGTATCTCCCTATGGCAAAAAGGTTGAGGATGATGCGGGGAACATGGTTCCGATGGATTCTTGCCGCGTCACTGTCGGGCGGGGTTTGCGGGGTGGGGGCAGAAACGGGCGCCCGCCCGCCCGCCCGCCAGGCCCCAGCCATGGGCACCCCGGAGTTGCTTTCGCTGGGGGAGGCCAAGCGGTTGGCTTTGGAGCGTAACTGGGATCTCCTGGCTGCCAAAAGCGATGTGGATATCGCCATGGCCCAGAAAATCATGGCCCGGGAATTCCCCAACCCCACCTTTTCGTGGACGACCAGCAAAGTGCCAGTCAATGGGCAGCCAGCTTCCACGAGTTACGGGAATTCGATCTGGGACCGCAGCTATGACACGGTTTCCTCCGTCAATCAGCTGCTGGAAATCGGGGGCAAAAGGCGCAGTCGCCAGCAGTCGGCGGACCATGGTTTCGCGGCCTCCAAGGCCCGGATGGAGAATGCCCGGCGCCTGCTTGACCTCGGGGTGACGCAGGCCTACATCGCCGTGGTGCAAGCCGAGTTGACCGTGCAAACCCTGCGCAATTCGGCGGCCGCCTTGCGGCGGGAGGCCGATATCGCCTCGATCCGCTTCCAAGCCGGGGACATCTCGACGGCGGACAAGAGCCAGATTGAAATCCTGGCCATGCGCTTTGAAGTGGATGCCCGGGCCGCGGAAGCCAGCGCGCTCCAACAACGCCTTGGCTTGGAAAACCTGATTGGCTCCAGCCAGCCCACCGGTGCCTGGAAGGCCACGGACAACCTGGAGAGCCTGCTGGGCGAGCCGCCCGCCCGCAACGAACAAAATCCCATCCCGCGGCGTTCAGATCTGGTGGCGGCGGAAGCCTTGCGCAAAAAAGCCGAGGCGGATTTGCGGCTGCAAAAAGCCTTGCGTATTCCCGATCCGACGGTCCTGATGATGTATGAGCACAACCCGCCGGATGCCAATCACACCATTGGCCTGGGGCTTTCGTTTCCGCTGCCGCTGTGGAACCATAACCGGGGCGCGATCAAGGCCGCTGAAGCCGCCCGCGACCAGGCGGCGGTCCAGGAAGACAAGGTGCGGGCGCAGATTGCCGCGGACATCGCCACCGCCCGATCGGCCTATCAGGATGCCGCCGCCCGGTATGATCATTACCAGCGGGAAATCAAAGCCAGGTCCGCCAGCATTTTGGAAGCAATTTCGTTCGCGTATCAAAAAGGCGGAGCCTCGGTGCTGGACCTGCTTTCGGCCCAGCGTAATGACAACGAGGTGCGCCTGGCGGCGGTGCAATCGGCGGCCGCCGCGGCCGCCGCCCTGGCCGCCCTACAGGCTGCCCAATCTGAAGCCGGCGGATTGGAAAACAAAATGGACCCACGATGAAATACCCCCAATTCATTCCAATATTATTTGGTTTCCTGTTAGGGGCCGGATGCCACGGCGAAAAAAAAGCCGCCCCCGGCGCGGCTGGCACGCAAGTGGATGGCGACCGAATTGTCCTGCCGTCCGGCTCCGCGCAGATGAATTCGCTGGCAGTGGAGGAAGTGGCCTTGCGCCGCACCAACACGATCCTGTTGACCGGCCGGCTCGTTTGGAACGACGAAGTCACCGTTCGGATTTTTTCGCCCGTGGGCGGACGGGTTGACACCTTGGCGGTCAACCAAGGCCAGGTGGTGGCGGCGGGGGACGTGCTGGCCAGGATCGTATCGCCGGATTTTGGACAGGCTCAGTCGGATGTGCGCAAGAGCACGGCGGACCTTCAACTGGCGCAGCGGAATTTGGCCCGGCTCAAGACCTTGCTGGAGCATGGCGCCACCGCTCAAAAGGAGGTTGAAGCCGCCGAGGACGCCTACGTTTCCGCGCTGTCCGAGCGGGAGCGGGCTGCGGCCCGGTTGGCCCTTTACGGAGGGGGCGCGGACATCGTTGACCAGATCTATTCCCTCAAAGCCCCCATCGGCGGGGTGGTGGTGGAGAAAAACCTCAATCCCGGGCAGGAAGTCCGGCCGGACCAGATGCTGGGCAACGTGCCGCAGGTTTTTTCCCCGCAATTTGTCATTTCCGATCCCACCCGGCTCTGGCTCCTCCTGGACGCCACCGAGTTGGATTTGCCCAAGCTGAAGCCCGGCCAGACCCTTCAGCTGCGCAGCCAGGCCTATCCGGGCCGCCGGTTCGAGGGCCGGATTGAATTGATCGGCGATGCGCTGGATCCGGCCACCCGCGCGGTCAAGGTGCGGGCCTCGGTGCCGAATCCTGAAAAACTGCTCAAAGCGGAGATGTATGTGACAGCGGAAATCTACAGTGATGCTTCGGCCACCATCGAAATCCCCGCGAAGGCGGTTTTCCACAAGGAGAGCAAGGCGTTTGTCTTTGTGGAGAATTCCCCCGGCAGCTACGAACGCAAAGCAGTGGTGCTCGGCCTGGAAAATGACGGCAAAATCGGGGTGCTGAACGGGCTCCGTGAAGCCCAGCGAATCGTGACGGAAGGCTGCCTGCTGCTGCAGACGGTGATGGAATCCGGAGGCAAGCTGTGATGGCAACGTTGGTATCGTACATCCTGCGCCATCGGCCGATCGTCGCCGCCCTGTTGTTGATTTATATCGTGGCGGGCATTTTCGCCTTCCAACGGCTGCCGGTGGAGGCCTATCCCGATGTCACGAATGTGAGCTTCCAGATCATCACCCTGTTCCCGGGGCACGCCGCCGAGGAAGTGGAGCGCCTGGTGACCATTCCCCTGGAAAACGTGATGAACGGCATTCCCCGCCGTTCTTCCATCCGGTCGATCTCCCTGTTCGGCCTTTCACAAATCACCATCGTGTTTGAGGACCAAACCGACCGGGCTTATGTCCGCAACCAGGCCTACCAGCTGCTTTCCACCGTGGCGCTGCCCGCGGGAGCCCAGGCGGGCCTTTCGCCGGACTCCACCCCGGTGGGCGAAATCTACCGCTACACTCTGAAAGCCCCGGCCGGCCACCCCCCCGAGGAAGTGCGGGCCTTGCAGGATTGGGTGGTGGAGCGTAAGCTGCGCACAGTACCGGGCATCGTCGATGTGGTGGGGTTTGGGGGACCAACCAAGCAATACCAGGTATCGATTGATCCCGCGCGGCTCAAATCCTACGGCATCTCCTTGCAGCAGGTATTCACCGCCCTCGCCAATGGCAACCGCAATGCGGGCGGTTCGTACATCGAGCACGGCTCGGAGATGTACATCGTGCGCGGGCTGGGGTTTGTGCGTAACGTGGAGGACATCGCCGCCATCGCGGTGGAAACCCGCAACGGCACTCCCATCCGCATCCGTGACTTGGGGGCCGTTTCCATCGGCTCCCAATTGCGCCTGGGCCGGGTGGGCAAAATCCTTCCTGGCGAGCCGGATCAGGATGACGTGGTGGAGGGCATCGTGATCATGCGCAAAGGGGAGAACGCCTTGGAGGTGCTCAAGCTCGTGCGCGCCAAGGTCCGCGAAATCAACGCCAAATTCCTGCCCCAGGGGGTGCGGATGGTGATGCACTACGACCGCACCGAACTGATCGGGCGCACCTTGCATACGGTGCGCAAAAACATGGTGGAGGGGGTCTCGCTGGTGCTGCTGGTGCTGATTTTATTCCTGGGGCTGGGGAACTATCGCTCCGCCCTGGTGGTGGCCGCGGTCGTGCCGCTGTCCCTGCTGGGGGCCTTTCTGCTGCTCGACTTGCGCGGCATTCCGGCCAACCTGATTTCGATGGGCGCCATCGACTTCGGCATTATTGTGGATTCTGCCGTCGTCGTGATGGAAAACCTGCTGCGCCTGCTGGAGGAAAGGAAACAGAAAGTGCGCTCCCTGACCGCGGCGATCGTGGAGGCTTTTGGACAAATGGGCCGTCCCATCCTTTTTTCCAAGGCGATCCTCCTCACCGCGTTCATCCCGCTCTACACCATGCAGCGGGTGGAAGGGAAGATCTTCCAGCCCATGGCGTTGACGCTGACCTTCGCGTTGGTGGTGGGCACCCTCCTGGCGCTCACGGTGGTGCCCGCCATCGCGAGCGTCGCGGTGAAACCGCATGGCGCCGGGCATGAATCCTGGATTGTCCGGAGGCTGGTGGCCTGGTACCGCCCCTGGCTCCAACGGGCGCTGGCGGCCCGCTGGGTGGTGTTTTCCGCCGCGCTGGCCAGCCTCGTCCTGGCCGGGGTCACCCTCTATTTCAGCGGTTCGGAGTTCCTGCCCAAGTTGGACGAGGGCTCCCTTTGGGTCCGGGGATTCATGCCGGAGACGATTTCCCCCACCGAGGCCGCCCGCCTGGTGAAAAAAGTGCGCGGCATCCTGGCCTCCTTTCCGGAAACACAATCGGTGGTAACCCAGTTGGGGCGGCCCGACGATGGCACCGACATCAACGGCTTCGATATCGTCGAATGCTCCGTGGAATTGAGCCCGCGCGAACGGTGGGTTACCGCCCGGGACCGCAACGGCCTGGCCGCTGCCATGGGGCGCAAGCTGGCGGAAATCCCCGGGGTGGAATTCCAGTTCAGCCAGATGATCGAGGATAACGTCAACGAGGCCATCTCCGGCATCAAGGCCGAGCTGAGCATCAAGATCTACGGGGAGGATCCGCTCAAGCTGCAGGCGCTGGCCGATCAGACCGTTGATATCCTCAAAACCGTGCCGGGGGCCGCGGATGTCGGCACCGAAGAGTTGCTGGGCCAGCCCCAAATCCAGATTGAGATCGACCGCGCGGCGATCGCCCGGTTCGGGCTTTCAGTATCCGATGTGGAATCGGTGGTGGAAACCGCTATGGGCGGTGCCGTGGCCACCCAGGTTCTGGATGGCGAGCGGACCTTCAACCTGGCAGTCCGCTTGACCCCTGGCGCCGTGTCCAACCTGGAATCCATCCGCAACATTCCCGTCTTCGGTTCCAACGGCGAACGTCTCAACCTCGGCACAGTGGCCAGCATCGAGCTGAAACCCGGCTTCGCGCGGATTTACCGGGAGGAGAATGAGCGCCGCACCGCCGTCAAGCTCTCGGTGCGCGGCCGCGACCTGGGTTCGCTGGTGGCGGAGGCCCAGAAAAAGGTGGAGGCCCAGGTGCGGCTGCCGGCCGGGTATCACCTGGAATGGACGGGTGCCTTCGAAAACCAGCAGCGCGCCGTCAAACGCTTGGCGGTGGTGGTACCGATCACCCTGCTGGCCATATTCTTCCTGCTGTTTACGGCGTTTGATTCCGGCAAGCTGGCCATTCTCATCCTCCTGAATGTGCCCTTCACCGCCGTGGGGGGGATAATGGCCCTGCCGCTGTCCGGCCTGGCTTTGTCCGTTTCGGCTCTGGTGGGCTTCATCGCCCTGTTCGGCCTCTCCATCCAAAACGGGGTCATCCTCGTGGAGCGTATTCGGGAGCTTCGCCAGGCCGGCCTGGCGATGGCGGAAGCCATCATGGAAGGAGCCGTCAGCCGCGTGCGGCCGGTGGTCATGACCGCCCTTATGGCCGCCTTGGGCCTGCTCCCGGCCGGGCTTTCCACCGCAGTGGGGGCGGAAACGGCCCGGCCTTTCGCAGTCGTCATCATCGGCGGGTTGGGCACTGCCACCTTGCTGACCTTGTTCGTTCTGCCGATCCTCTATCCGTTGTTCGAGGACGCCAAAGCCGACTATTGACCATGAAATTCATCATCGCTTTCATTCCGCCCGAACACTTGCACCGCTTGGTGGATGCGCTCATTGAATACCATGTGCCGGGTATGACGGTGTCCGAGGCCAGGGGCTTCGGCCAGGAACACGATCCCCGGCATCCCGACCACCGCGAGTACATCGGCTTGGAAATGACCCGCAAGTTACGCCTGGAAATCGCCTGCCGGGATGAGGAGGCGGAGGACATCCTGGCGGCGATATACCGCTCCGCACATACCGGGAATGTGGGTGACGGCAAGGTGTTTGTGTTGCCGGTGCTGGACGCCTTGCGGATCAAAACCGGGGAGCGGGGAGACCGCACTTTGGGCCCCAAATAAAGGGCTTCCCAGCGGGCCGCTTCCGGCATGATCGCGGACTGGGTTCCGGTGCGGCAGGAATCCCGCGGCCATCGCGATCGCCAACCAGGGTGAGTGCAGGAGGTGCGGCGGCAATGGAATCTTGGAACCGAAGGCCCGGTGGCGCATGGCAAGGCTCTGCGCCCGGCGGCCAATGGGCTCAAACGGGCGAGTCCTGTTCCTGCGCGGGATGAAGCCCAAACTCGGTGAGCTTGGCGCGCATCGTCATGCGGGTGATGCCCAGCCAGCGGGCGGCTTTGGCCTGGTTGCCTTGGGCCTGCTTGATGGCGCGTGTGAGCAGTTCGCGCTCGGCGGTTTCGATGACGCGGGCGTGGACATCCGTAAGCTCTTCGCGGCGGGCCGCGGCGAGCAGGTCATCGATGAACCCGCCAAAAGATTCCAGGTCCGAATGCTCCGGGAGCCGGGCTTTGCTCAAGGCCGGGCGGACATGATCCGGGGTGATGGGGTAGCCTTGGGCGGCCAGGAGGGCTTTGCGGACCACGTTTTCCAGCTCGCGCACGTTGCCGGGCCATGGCTGCGCCTGCAGAAAGCTGAGCGCCTCGGGATGGATCGAAGGGCTGGCGGCGCCAAACTCGGGTCCATGTTTGCCCAGGAAATACCGGATGAGTTCAGGGATGTCTTCGCGGCGCTGGCGCAAGGGGGGCAGGGTGATGACAGCCACGTTGAGGCGGTAGTAAAGATCCTCCCGGAATTGCTTTTCCCGCAGGGCGGTTTCCAGATCCCGGTGGGTGGCGGCGATGATGCGGACATCGACCGGGATGGTTTCCTTGCCGCCCAGGCGCACCAGGTTTTTTTCCTGGAGCACGCGCAGGAGCTTGACTTGAGTGCCGGGAGGCAGGTCGCCGATTTCATCCAGGAACAGAGTGCCGTGGTCGGCCTGTTCAAAGCGGCCGATCCGACGGTTGTCCGCGCCCGTGAAGGCGCCGCGCTCATGGCCGAAGAGCTCGCTCTCCAGCAACGCCTCGGGAATCGCCGCGCAGTTGATGGCGATAAAAGAGGCCTGGGCGCGGTCGCTGTGCTGGTAGATGGCACGGGCGATCAGCTCTTTGCCGGTCCCGGTTTCGCCCCGGATCAGCACTGTCACGGGCTTGGACGCTACGCGGCCGATCTCCTTGTAGATGTGCTGCATGGCCAGGCTGCGGCCCACCAGGGCATCGCGCGACCGATCCGTTTCGCCCAGGCTGACCGGTTCGGACATGAAACGGCTGCTGTCGGCCGCCTGGCGCACCAGCTCGATCATCACGGCGATGTCGAAAGGTTTCAAAAGGTAATCGTAGGCGCCAATCTTCATCGCTTCGATGGCGGTTTCGGTGGTGCCGAAAGCGGTGATGAGGATGACCGGCAGGCGCGGTTGGGTGGCGCGTAGCCGGCGGACGATGTCCAAGCCGCCCAGGCCGGGCATTTTCAGATCGGTGATCACGACTTGGAAAGCTTCCCGGGCGGCGCGCTCCAGGCCGGAATCGCCGCGGGATTCGACGGCTACCTGATGGCCCTCCTCGGTCAACACCCGCTGCAAGGTGTCGGCAATGCCAGGGTCATCTTCAATTAAAAGTATCGCGGCACCAGGAATCATTCGGTAACTAACGGCAGAATGATACCAAAGGTGGTGCCGCAGTCAACCTGGGTTTGGTATTGGAGGGCGCCGCCGTGCTTTTGAATGATGCCTGCCGCAATGGACAACCCCAGGCCGGTCCCATTTTCTTTGGTCGTGAAGAACGGATCAAACAGGCGTTTTTGCGCATCCGGCGGAATACCCTTGCCACTGTCGGTGACTTCGAAGATGGCAACCGCGGTGTCCTGGCTGGCGATGCGCTTCCGGTCCTTGCGGAGACGCAAGGTGACCAAGCCGCCGCGGCCGGCTGCGTCGGCGGCATTTTGCACCAGGTTGATCAATACCTGTTTTAGCTGGGCCAGGTCCGCTTTAATCCTCAGCTCCGGCGCTGGCTCGAGATCCAGCCGGATGCCGCGCTTGGCCAATGGTGGACCCAACAGGCTGTGAACCTCCTGCAGCGGCGTTTCGGCGACCGCGACGGCCAGGCACGGCTCGGCTGGACGTGCGAAAAGAAGGAAGTCGCTCACAATTTTTTCGAGGCGGGATATTTCACGTTCCACGACCCTGGCGTCGGCCAGTTCGGGCGAGCCCGCCTGGAATTTTTTCATCTGGACGTAAAGCGCCGCCTTGATGGCGGTGAGTGGGTTGCGGATTTCGTGAGCGACTCCGGCGGCGAGTAATCCCAGCGCGGCGAGTTTTTCCTGACGCTCCAGCAGGGCTTGATCCTCAATCAGTCGCGCGCGCAGAGGCGAAATCAAATCCCGGTAAACCAAAATGGCCAGTGCGATACCCAAAAGGAACAGGCAGCCCAGGGAAATCAGCTGCCAGACCCGGAATTCGGAGATGGTTTGGTTCACGTGGGAAAGCAAGGTGGTCCGGGATTCGAAATGGGCCCGCGCCAGGGCCTGGCCAAGGTCAGACAGGATTTGGGCTTGGGCCAGGAACGGGGTGAGCATCTCCAAGGTTGCGTTTTGTTTGCCCAAGGTTTGCAGCCGGGCCACTACGGTTTTGGACTCCCGCACATAATTGGTGTAAGCCACATCCAATTGCTGCACCAGGGCTTTTTCCAGGTCACTGGTCATTTTGGGTTTTTGGTCGTCAATCCAATCGTCCAACTCGTGGCTGGCCTTGAGGAAGTTGGTCAGGTCCGTCGGGTCATGGTTGCTGCTGAACCTAACCAGTGAGCTGTTCAGTTGGCTCAGCGATTCCTTGAACTGGTCCGCGATCCGGTAGCTTTCCGAATCCACCTGCTTTAAGCGGGTTCGTAGTTCCTCGAACTGCCGCTCTGATTTGAAGGCCAGGAAGGCGATCGACAGGCCCAGCAGCCCAATGGCGGTTGCCAGCGCCACGATTCGCAGTTGGACACGCAAATTCATCATGATGTGGTCAATTCCTATACGCGCAGCCTAATGGTTATCCACCCAACCTGTCTTTTCAGCCCTTTTCGGAGGGCAGTTTTGCGTCCTTTGCCCGGAAAAACAAGTTTCAGGTCACCTGCATCCACCCCAGCAGGAATTGTGCAACTCCTGGCATGATTTTCGCTTAGGTAAAACCGGTGCTGCGGCAAAGCTGATTGCTAATTAGCATTCAAAGGAGGTGAATCAGCCGCGCCGCTTCGCCTAAAGACCAATCAATCGGTTTAAATAGGGGGCCGTCATGGAGTGGATTTAGTTGATGTGCGCCGGGAATTTTTTTGGGTGTGGTAAGACGCTCAGGGGATGATCAGTGCCATAAGTCTGGCTCGAGTGTCCAGCGTCTGCCTGCGAGTGTCTGCCCGCAGACTGCGGCCAGGAGAATCGGTGCCATCACTAAATTCATGAAGTGTCGGCTCCCGGATCAACCATGACTGAAATGAATTGCACTGGGGATGCCGTAGTGGCTGCCACCACTCAAACCATCCTGATTATCGATGACGACTATTCGGTTCGCCAAATGCTGGGCCACGTATTGGCCGACCAGCATTATCGCGTGCTCAGCGCGGCCAATGGCGTGCAAGCTCTCGCCATAGCTGCCGGGGAAGTCATCGATCTGGTGCTTTTGGACCTCTGCCTGCCCGAGCTCAATGGTTGGGAAGTTTTTGAGCGGCTGACCTCCGCCAATCCATGCATGGCGGTGGTCATTATAACTGGCCGGCCCGATCAAAATTTCACCGCCATGGGTGCCGGCGTGGGTGCCTTGATGGAAAAACCACTCGATTTTCCCAAGCTGCTCAGTGTCATCGCTGCCCTGTTGCGGGAAACCGCGGAGCAGCGGTTGGCGCGTATGGCCGGCACTAGCACAGATTTTCTTTTCTTTTCCCGGCCCGGCCTGGCTATGGTCCCCCCCCTTGGACGAACGGAATGATTTGGCGAAGGCCAGAACAAATAATCCGTAACCTCGGCATGCCCTTTGACGTCTCTATGATCAGTGACCAGATCCTGATCTCGAGGGGGGTGGCTGGGGCAAGTTATTGCCGGGCCGACTCTCTTATGTGCTGGTTTGGCCTGTTCACAACTGATAACAAAACTCTAAGGATCCTATGAACTCAAGAATGTTTCTCAAATGCACCGCCCTGGTTGCTGGCTTGTTTTGCGCTCTAACTTTTCAGGCCGCTGCGCAACAAAGCGGTGGCGGCCAGGGTGGCCGCGGGATGATCCTGACCCAGGACCAAAGCACCCAACTGCGCGAGGCTATTCAGGCCGACATGACCCCCCTGCGGGAAAAACTCAACGAAGCCCAAAAAGAGGCGGTTAAAGCCGCTCTGGCGGCGGATGCCAGTGAAGCCACGGTGAAGGCCAAAGTGGAAGCCGTATATAAAATCCAGGCGGAAATGGCCATGGTTCGCTTCAAGGCGCTGAAAAAAGTCAACCTCACCGCCGATCAGAAATCCCAACTGGAAAGCTCGCCCATGGGCTTCATGTCCATGTTCGGCATGGGTGGAGGCTTCGGCGGCCGTGGCAACCGGGGCGGCGGTGGTGGCGGTGGCGGGCAACAATAGTGCGCGCCTGATGGCGGCGGTTTTTACCTGAATTTTAACAGCCTTCCGGAGGCACGTCCAAGGGCCTTGAGCTTTCGAGGCCCTTTGGCTTTTCTCCCCAGGGGAAAGTTTGCTCGGGAGTAGCGGGCAGGCCCGGATCCGGATCCGGGAAGGCTGAGGTTTGTCATTTGACTTGCGGTGGCCTTGCGGTTTATGGAACATCAGATCGCGATTCACCAAATTGGACCAAAGGCACGTTATGCGAGAACAAGTCAACCGACGCAGTTTTTTGAAACAGTCCGCCCTGGCCTCGGCGGCGGCGGTAGTGATCAGTTTCGAGGAGCAGGCGCTGCTGGCGCAGGCGGCACCGGCTGCTGCCCCGGGCAACGCCGGGCAGGCGGCCGCCAGCCTGCCGCGAGGGAAATTGGGCAAATTGTCAGTCACGCGCCTGATCTGCGGCGGGAACCTGATCAGTGGATTCGCCCACAGCCGGGATTTGATCTATGTGTCGCCCCTGCTGAAGCACTATTTCTCGGATGCCAAAATCCTGGAGACGCTGGCGCTGTGCGAGAAATCGGGGATCAATACGATGATTCTGCGATTGGATGACGACACCCTGCGGGTAATCCGGGCTTTCCGCCTGGAGCGCGGGGGTAAGCTGCAATGGATCGCCCAGGTGAAACTGCCCGAGCAAGACCGGTGGTCCGAAATCAAGCGGGCCATCGACGCGGGGGCGGAGGGCGTTTACATCCATGGCGGGGTGGGGGACGAACTGGTGAAAGCCGGGCAGGTGGAAATTCTGGGGCAGGCCCTGGAAGTGATTAAAAAGAGCGGGGTAACGGCTGGCTTGGCCGGGCACCTGATCGAGGTGCCCATGGCCTGCGAGAAGGCGGGGCTGAAGCCGGATTTCTATATGAAAACCTTCAACAGCAAGAGCTATTGGTCCGCCGGCCCCAAGGAACGCCGGGATAATCTATGGGAGGAAAATCCGCAGGCGACGAAGGCGTTCATGGCGGAAGTGGACCGGCCATGGATCGCCTACAAAGTGCTGGGAGCGGGGGCCATCCATCCCCGCGAGGGCTTTGCGTATGCGTTTGAAAACGGCGCAGATTTCCTGTGTGTGGGGATGTTCGATTTCCAGGTGGTGGAGGATGCCCAGATTTGCCGGAACGCGCTCGACAAGATCCATCAGCGCGAGCGGCCGTGGTTTTAGAAATCACTGGCAAATCCGCGTCCGCTCCGCTACAGTAGGATCATAATGGACGCGATTCTAAAGATTGAAAATCTAAGGGTCGAGTATCGCAGCCGGGAATTTGGTCAGGCGGTGAAGGTGGCCGTCAACGGGCTGAACTTACAGGTATGCCAGGGGGAGGTCGTGGGGTTTCTGGGGCCGAACGGAGCCGGCAAGACTTCCACGATTCAGGTGCTGCTGGGCTTTGTGCCCCCCACCCAAGGGGCAGCCTGGCTGTTTGGCGTGGATGTGCGCAAGCCGATCGCCCGCCAGCGCATTGGGTATCTGCCTGAGCTGACCTATTACTACAAATTCCTCAACGCGGAGGAACTGCTGCGGTTCTACGCACGCATTTTCGGCATCCCACCGGCGGAAGCGGACCGGCGCATCGACGCGGTGCTCAAGTTGGTGGAACTGGAGCCGGCGCGCAAACGGCAGATCAAGACTTACTCAAAAGGCATGCAGCAGCGCATCGGGCTGGCCCAGGCCCTGATCAACCAGCCCGACTTGCTGATCCTGGACGAGCCCACCAGTGGGCTGGATCCCATCGGACGCATGAAAGTCCGCGAAATCATCCAGCGCCTGAAGCAGGAGGGCAAGACGGTGTTCTTCTCCTCCCACGAGTTGGGGGAGGTGGAAACGGTGTGCGACCGGGTGGCCATGCTGCACCAGGGCGAACTGAAAGTGGAGGGGCGCATCGATGATCTGGTACGCCAGTACCAGTGCAACCTGGAACAAATATTCCTCAAACTGGCCGGCTTTGCCGGCGCCGCTTAACCGATGCCGGGCCTGACCTTATGAAAATCGTTTTTGCACTGGCTGGGGTGGTCATCAAAGAGCTTTACCGCCGGAAGGATTTTTATGTCCTGTTTTTCCTCACCGCGCTGGTAACCCTGTTGATGGGCGCCCTGAACATATTCGACGACGGCCGGGTGGTACGTTACCTCAAGGAAATCTGCCTGCTGCTGATTTGGATCTCCGCGCTGGTGATCGCCCTGGTGACCACCGCCCGGCAGATCCCCGCCGAGCGGGAAAGCCGTACGATATTCCCGCTGCTGGCCAAACCCGTCACGCGCGGGCACGTGGTGCTGGGCAAGTTTCTGGGCTGTTGGCTGGCCGCCGGCATTTCGCTGGTGGTTTTTTACACTTTTTTCTGCCTGGTGAGCGCCTCGCGCGAACACACGGTGATGTGGACGAACTATTTCCAGGCGCTGTGGCTGCACTGGTGGATGCTGGCCATCGTGGTCGCCATGGCGGTTTGCGGGTCGGTGGTGTTCGCGGCACCCTCTTCTACGGTCACGATCCTGTTCTGCGCGATCGCGGGCATCCTGATGCTGGGGCGGCATCTGTTCAAAGTGGCCGATCAAATGCCTGAGCCTGGGCGGGCGCTGTTGTACGCGATCTATTATGCCATCCCGCACCTGGAGTTTTTCGATTTGCGCGATTTGGTGATCCATAACGTGGCCCAGGTGCCTTGGTGGGCGGTGGCTGGAGCCACGGCTTACGCCATGGTTTATAGCGCGTTTTTCCTGCTGGGTGGCTGGCTCATTTTTCGTCGCCAGACGATCTGCTGAACACCGATGTTATCCCCTCAATCCATCCTGGTGCTGCTGCTGGGCTTGAGCATGACCCTGGCCACCGTCCTGCAGTGCTGGTTTCTCTCCTGGGCCGGCAACCGGATGGAGGAGACGGATGTCTTGAGCGTATTGATCGGCGACAGCCGCCGCATGTTCGCCAACCATTTTTTCATCAAAGCCGATGTTTATTTCCATAGCGGGTATTACCCCAGCATTTTCGACCAGCAGGCGGCCTCCAAACGGCTGCACATGGAAGAGGGGACCATGGCCGCCGAGGACGGTCACCAGGAGGGCAAAGGCGGCCATGATGAGCATGACGACCTGCCGGATTTTCTCAAAAAACCGGCCAACTGGATCGATCGGTTCGGACGGAATTTCATCCTCACCGAACACATCCACCCGGAAAAAGCCGCCGACGAGCGGGAAATGCTGCCGTGGTTGCTGGCTTCCGCGCGGCTGGATCCTTACCAGGTTAAAACCTACACCATTGCCGCTTTCTGGCTTCGTACCCGGTTGCACAAACCCGACCAGGCCGAGCGGTTTTTGCGCGAGGGCCTGAAGTATAATCCCCGCAATCCGGACATACTGTTCGAGTTGGGGCGGGTGCTTTATGAAAGCCGCCAGGATTCCGTGCGGGCACGCAACATCTGGGAGGCGGCGCTGCGCGAGTGGGAACGGCGCGCGGCAGGCCAGAAAGAACCCGATCGTTTGCTGGAGATGCAGATCCTCATCCACCTCGCCCACTTGGAGGAGGCGGAGGGGAACCTGGGCGCTGCCATTGGCTATTTACGCAAGTTGCTGGCCGTTTCCACCAACCCCGTCGTGATCCAGCAGCGGATCAGCGAGTTGGAGAAAAAGCTTGCCGCCGCATCCAAACCGTGAAGACCCGTCATGGGGTCAGAACGGCAGGTGACGGCTGCTCACAATTTTGATGCCTGCCTTGTTCATCGCCTGGAGGGCATGGGGGGCATCGTAGGGCTGAAGGTTCACGCCGCGGCAGGCATCCTCCACCACCCAGGTTTTGAAGCCCAGGGAGAGGGCGTCCAAGGCGGTATGCTTCACGCAGTAATCCGTGGCCAGGCCGCAGATATAGACCTCCACCACCCGCTTTTCCTTGAGGTATTCCAATAAACCGGTTGCCTTGAGGCGGGCATTGTCGAAAAAGGCGCTATAGCTGTCCACCTCGGTGGAGGTGCCCTTTTTGACGATCCGGTCGAGCCGGTTTTGGATCAGCCGGGGTGGGAACGCGGCCCCCAAAGTGCCTTGGACACAATGGGCAGGCCAGAGCGTCTGCTCCACCTTGCCCAGTTGGACGATGTCGCCCGGCTTGCGGTGGGGGGGATTGCGGGCAAAGCTGGAATGGTTGGCGGGGTGCCAATCCTGGGTTGCCACCAGGAGGTCGAACCGGTTTTGCAGCCGGTTGGCGACCTGGATGATTTCGTTGCCCCCCGGCACGGCCAAGGCGCCCTCCGGCAGAAAATCGTTTTGGATATCCACCAGGATCAAAGTTCTCGGATGCGGGTGATCGTGGGCTGGTTTTGGCATACGATAAAGGCTTCACTGCGGGCGTTTCACGGCTGCCATGCCCGGTGTGATGGGTGTTCTAAATAACTGATGATCAGTGGTTAAGGTGTAACCTTTGCCACTTTGGCACAGCTTGATGCAATTTGCTGGGTTCATAACCGCATGGTCCCGCACACTTTTGACGCCGCGGAATCCCTTCGCATTCGGACAGCTTTGGAGAATATACATCCGGGAAATGCTTGGCAAGCCTTAAGAAACTAATAAAAATGGCCACCTGGAAGGGGTGGGATCCCCAATTCCGGGTGGCGTTGCCCCGGCGCTTGGCCGCCGGGAAAGGTGGATCGGGCGGCCGATTTCAGCCTTTGGCGGCCTCCGCGGCGGCGGTTTTTTCCGGGATTTCGATGCGGTCGCCATCCTGCAGTAGAAAGGTGTTGGCCGGATCGCGTTTTTCAAGGTTGAAGGTCCACTCCCGGCTGTTCGGCTGGCCGGGGCTGGCTCGTTTGACTGAAATGCGGGTGATGTCCGAAGACGCGCGCAGCACATCCGCGCCAAAGACCACCTCATACAGCGCAAAGGTGGATAGATTTTTTTTGGGTTGCGGCACCGAGGAGTCGCCTACCGCATATGGAACTATGGTTGGCATGGTGTTGAAGGCTATTGACGGCGCAGAGCCGATCATGATGGATGGTGACAGCGAAACTAGATTGGTTTTCCCCTTGACGACGATCTGCACTTCACGCTTCAGGCATTCGGCTAGTGTTTCCGCCAGATTGTGGTCCAAGCCGGACCATTGCTGGTTGATCGGGTGATCGGACTCGGGGATTTCCACGATGTCACCCCACTCCAGCAGCACATCCTTGGTCTGGTCCTTCATCTTCAAGGCGGCCTCAAGATTCAGCAGTAGGTTGGTTTCAGATAGAGCCGGCCTTGGTTTTTCCGGAAGGTTTGGAGCATCGGCCGCCTGGTTGCGGATGCGCTTGATCGTGATCTGGGACAGCTCTGGAAAACGATACCGATGCTGATGGGATGGAATCTGGGCAGGTTGGTAGATTTGAGCCATCAACTGGAAGAGGGTGTAGCGATTCCAATCTTCCGGGGTTTTCTTGAACATCCGCTGCACATCGTTGCCGCGGTTGGCCGAAATGAAGTTGCGGCGTTGCAGGTCATCCATAGCCCCTTTAGCCCGGAGCAATGCCTGGATATTGGATTGGTTTTTTGTGGGATCCTCGGGATTGGCTTCGCCACCTGGACTGGGACGATTGATCCGGGCAGGAATGGGTGCTCCTGGTATTCCAGGAGGCGGAGGCATAGCTCCAGGAAGAAACCCTGGTACGCCCGGTCTTGGCAGAGTGCCCGCGGTTGATCCCTTGGCATAATCCAAGGGGGTTGATCCGTATTCGTCCAACACATTGACCTCCGCACCGGCGTTGACCAGGAAATCCACGGCGTCCCGCTGTCCTTTCAATGCCGCTTGATGCAACAAGGTCCGGTTCGCATCGTTTATTATCGTAAAATTGACATTAGCGCCGTGGCGCACCAGAAGTTCGGCCATGGTCCGGTTGAAATTCCCGGGTGGTAACACCAGCATCAAGGGAGCGAGGCCGTTCCAACCCCCTCCATTCACGTTTTGGGCCAAGCGGTTGGGATCGGCGCCTTGTTTTAAAAGGAGTTCCGCGAGGGGGATTCCACCCAGCGCCACCGCCAGGTGCAGCGGGGTCGCCTGGCCCAGTTCCGTGGCGTTGGGATCCGCCTTGAACTTCAGGAGGAGGGCGGCCAGGGGCAGGTTGTTTTGGATTACCGCCACGTGCAGCGGCGTGGTACCGTTATGTTGACTATTGTAGGTTTCCTTCACCTGGGGTGAGGCGTGGTTCTCCAGGAGGAAGCGGATCATTTCCTCCGAGCCATTGACTACCGCCAGGAACAGTGGTGAATGATCCCCCCGGTTGACATCGGCGTCGCGCTGCACCAGGAGTTCGGCCAATGCGAGATGGCCCCCGGCCACCGCCTTGTAGAGCGGGGTGACCTTACCCTGGTTGAGGGCGTTGACGTCGGCGCCATGGTCCAGTAGGAGCTCGGCCACGGTCTTGAGGCCCTGGCCGGCCGCATAGTGGAGGGCGGTGCTGTTGCCGTTGGCCTCCGCCGGGCCGGAGAGGCAGGCGGGGATATGGATATCGGCCTTTTGGTCCAGGAGGACCTGGACGATGGTTTTGAAACCTTTGTTGGCGGCCAGCAGGAGGGCGGTGGCGCCAGTCTGATCCGCACGGGCATTCACGCTGGCGCCATGCTGGAGGAGCAAATCAACCATGGCCTTATGGCCGGATTGGGCCGCCCAATGCAAGGGCGTCTTGCCGCTGCCTTTCAGTTCGAGGTCGGCGTGGCTTTCGAGCAGGAATTTCGCCACCATCTGCTGGCCGTCCCGGGCCGCTTTGCCCAGGGGAGTCAGGCCGTCCGCACCCGGGACATTGATGAGGTCGGGGCTGTCCTTGATCAGCAACTGGATGCGTTTGACCTCCCCGGCTTCGGTGTCGAGCACGATGCGTTCCTTAAAATCCTTTCCCGGCTCAGTCCGGTTGGTGCTGGCGTTCAGAGCCACCAGGTTTTGGCGGCACAAATTAGCCAGAATGGTTTGGTCCGTGTATTCGGCCAGGAGCCGCTCATATTGGGCGGTGGCGAGGGCGGTTTTGCTTTGTTTGCGGTAGCATTCGCCCAGGCGGTAGAGGGCGGTGGCGATGATCCGGCGCTGCTCGGCGCTTTGCTGGATCACGGATTGGTAAGCCTCGATGGCGGCCTCCAGGTTCTGGTTGGCCTCCTCCTCGAGCAGGCCTTTTTGAAGGGCTTCGGTGAGGTGATCGGCGGTGGCGGCAGGGACCGCCAGCGTCCCGCAGGCCAGGGCCAACGCGCAGAAGATCTTAAGCATTTTCATAGCGGTCATTATGGGCCGGAGGGGGGCGGGTGGTTGTCACGGTTTTGTAAAATCACGCCGTTTTTCGTGTTTTCGGGATCGCGCTCCAGGCGGTAGCCGATGCCGTGCACCGTTTTCAGCCAGCGCGGGTGGTTGGGATCGGGCTCGATTTTGGCGCGCAGGGCGGCCAGGTGGTTGTCCACCGTGCGGGTGGTGGGGAAGGCGCCGTAGCCCCATACCACATCCAGGAACCGGTCGCGCGACACGGGCTCGCCGGGGCACTCGGCCATCAGCTTGAGCATGGCCATCTCCTTGGCCGTCAAATGCAGCTCCTGCCGGCCGCGCCAGGCGCGCTGTTGTTGGAAATCGATGCACACCTCGCCCAGCCGCAGGGGGGCCGCCGCCGGGCGGTCCCGGTGGGAACGGCGCAGCAAGGCGCGCACCCGGGCCAGCAGTTCGCGGGTGCTGAACGGCTTCACCAGGTAATCGTCGGCCCCGGCATCCAGGCCGGTTACCCGGTCCTCCACCTGGCCTTTGGCGGTGAGCATCAGCACCGGCAGTTCCCGGCCGCACCGGCGCAGTTCCGCGCACAGGGCGAAGCCGTCGAGCTTGGGCAGCATGACATCGAGCAGGAGCAGGTCCGGCTTTTCCTCCAGTGCGCGGGCCAGGCCGGCGGCGCCATCGGCCTCGGCGAAAACGCGGTAGCCTTCGGCTGCCAGGTAATCCTGGAGGGCCATCCGCATGGGGACTTCGTCTTCGATGATCAGGATTCGTTCCATGGCAAAGTTTCTGCTGCGGGCAGGCGCATGACAAACCGGCTGCCCGGGCTGGGCGTGTCGGCCACAAACACCTGGCCGCGGTGGGCCTGGACGATGTGGTGGACGATCGCCAGGCCGATGCCGGCGCCCGGGGTTTCGCGGCGCAGTTCGTTGCCCACCCGGTAAAACCACTCGAAAATGCGCCGCCGCTCGGCCGGGGGCACCCCCGGACCTTGGTCTTGCACCCACAGCTCGAGCCAGCCCGGGCCGGTGGAAGGGGATCGACCCTGGCTGGGAATGGCCAGGCCGATCCTGACTTCGGAGCCGGCTGGGGAATACTTCAAGGCGTTATCGACGAGGTTCAGCAGGGCCTGCTGGATGGCCCGGCCATCCACCATGGCCAGTCCGGCTTGCGCTGGTGCATTGGCCGCTGGATCGGGGGGAACTGCGCCGCCGGGTCCGGGATCCCGCCGCAAGGTGATTTTTCGGGCGGCGGCGGCAGGCTCCATGATCTCGAGGGTCTGGTGGATCACTTCGCCGAGGTCGGTGGGCTCGAATTCATACTGGCAGCGGCCCTGCTCGATGCGGGCGAAATCCAGGGCGTTCTCGATCAACGCTCCCAGCCGCCGGCATTCCTGGATCATGCATTGGAAATATTCCTGGCGGCGGGCTTCCCCCGGAACGCGCCCCTGCGCGAGGCTTTCAGCCATCAGCCGCAGGGAGGCGATGGGGGCGCGAAGCTCATGGGAAACGCTGGAGACGAAATTGCTTTTCAGCTGGTTCAAGTGGCGCTGCCGCCAGTAGGCCAGCCCGGTGGCGCCGAGGCCGGCCAGAGTGCCGAGGGAGGAGGCGGCCACCAGGATCCCAAACCAGGTGGTGCGCTGCTGCTGCCGGGCGAACAGGATCGCTGGCTGGCTCAGGGCGATGGCCACTTTAATTTGCCCGCCCAACCGGGTGGCTGAGGCCAGCACCTGGCCGGGCGATGGCCCGGCGGCGCGGGGGCTGGCCAAGGCGCGTCCGGCGGCCTCAAACCGGACGCTGCAATAGCCCGGGATGGCATTGGAATTGGCCGCCACCAATTGGGCCAGCAGGTTTTGCACCTCCAGCACGGGCAGGGCGGCCACCCAGCGGGAGCCTGGAGTGCGGCTGGCCAGCCAGGAACCTTGGTCCTCCACCCAGGCCATTTGGGTGGCGCCAGTTTCCAGTGCCAGGCGTCCCGACTCGGGTAGAGCCGGGTCAACGGCTCCTTCTCCACCCGCGCCCAGGCTGGCGCCGATGACGGCCCGCCCGGCCGGAGTTTTTGCGCAAGCCCGGTGGAGCAGCCGCACGGTTTCATCCCTTTCCCAAAGCGCCAGGGCGGCCAGTGGGCGGGTGGATGGTGGTGGTGCAACCAGTGGCCAGGCTTCCTCGGCCAGGGCCAGCAGTGGACGGGAGGCTGGGGAGGGATTTTCCAGGGCGTAGGCGCAGGCCTCCAGCAGCCAGGCCCGGAGGCTGGGAGACGTCGTGGCCGGTGTTACTGCGGGCTGATCCGCGGGCGGGCCGGCGGCCAATTTACCGGCGGCCATGGCGCCTGGCTTGAGCAGCAGGCGCACCAGGTGGGTATCGGCCAGGGTTTTGAGGGGCAGACCGCTTTCCGCCAAAACGTCGGGATGCCGATGGGACACTTCTTCCAACAAAGTCCGGCCGGCCGGCCATTCCGCTTGTTTCAGCCGCAGGACACCCAGGAAATAGCGGGCTCGCACGGTGAATGGGGCCGGCTCTTCAGCGGTCAGCAAAGCTTCGAGGCTGGCGATGGCTTTGGGGGTGTCCTGTTCCACATATTCGGCGGTTTGGGCATTTTCCCATAGCTGAAGCTGCCGGGGTGTCAGTGCCGTGCGGCCGGGATCCTGGGGCGGAGGGGCCGCGGGGAAGGGCTGGGGATGCGCCAACTGGCCCTGGCTGTCCAATTGGAAAGCGTAGCACTGGCCGCGATGTCCGCCGCGGAGGGCGTCCGCCACGAGCCGGTTGGAGATCTGGGACTGGCTCCAGGCGATGGCTTCCTGGCTCGCCGATTGCAGGGCGCGCCAGGCTTGGTCCGCCAAGCCACTGGCGAGGTAATCGGCCCGCTCGCGGGCTTCGCGCTGGACCGCCAGGCGGTCCTGACGCAAGGCCACGATGCCCAAGCCGGTCAAAACGGTCACGGGCAGGACGACCAGCAGCCCCAGCCCCCACCAGGCCGCCGGCCGCATGCCTTGGCTGTGTAATTTTCGCGCCATGCCTGGCTGATTACATGCCCCAACAGCGTGGACAATGCAATGGCTTATCCATCCCGGTGGGGTGCCAGCCCAACACCTTAGGCCGTCCGGGGCGGCTGCAAACCGGAATACAGAATGGTGCCGTCCAGCCGGATGAAGGCCTCCGCGGGTGCCAGCGCGGTGAGATCTTTGGCGCTGTAACGGCTGGACAGGAAATGGCAGGATTTATGCTCCAAGCCGGGCGGGCCGGGTGAGGAGGCAGGCCGAGCCGTGAACCGGCCAGCCAGCAGGAGATCGACATAAGAAAGGATCTCCGGGCGTAATCCCGGCAGCGAAGCCGGGCGGCCCTGGAGTTCCTCCCAGGTGAAACCGGTGAAAACGAGGACGCTTAAGGGAGTTTCCCGCCGGATGCGCTGGAGCAGGGGCAGCAGGCCGGCGCATTGCTCCAGCGGTTCGCCGCCGGTGATGGTTACTCCTTCGATATCGCCGCCAAGAGCAGCGATTTGGCCGAAAAGACCATCCACGCCGACGCGGCGGCCACCGCTGACAGGATGGGTTTGGGGATTGAAACAGCCAGGGCACCGCAGTGAGCAGCCCTGGACCCAAAGCACCCAGCGACAGCCGGGACCGTTGGCCCGGCTGCGCGTCACCACTTCGTGGATCAGGATCTTGATGCGATCAGGCGAGGGCCTTTTGCAGGAACTTCAGCCCCTTGACGGCGATCTCTTTCTGGCTCTTTTCGATCATGCGCCAGATGGAGGCCGCCTTGGCGATCACTTTCACGTCCGGCGTGAAGGATTCAATCACGGCGAATTGCTTGTAGCCGACCTGCTTCAAGGCTGTCGCGATGCCGGGCCAGTCGATATGGTCGCCGCCCGGCGTGCCGCGGTCGCTGCCGCAGGCGTGGAAATGGCCCAGCAGCTTGCCGACCTTGCGGATGGCCTTGGGCGAGGATTTCTCCTCGATGTTCATGTGGAAGGTGTCCAGATGGATCAGCAGGGCGGGATGGCCGACATCTTTGACCATCTGGAGGGCCTGGTCGGCGGTGTTGATGAAATCGGTCTCAAACCGGTTCAGCGGTTCGAGGGCGATCTTGACGTTGCGTTTGGCGGCGTAGGCGCAGACTTTCTTCAGGTTGCGGACCACGGTGGCCCACTGGGTCTTGCGTTCCTTGTCCGGCACGGCGTCGGCGCGGCCCACCGAGGAATACAAAGGCCCGGCGAAGGTGGGGCAGTTCAGCACCTGGCAGTAATCAATCATCTTGAAAATGTAATCGAAGCTGCCTTTCTGCTGCTGGGCATCGCCGCGCAGGTCGCGATCCGGGCCGAAGGCGCCGCACATCGTGCTGCACACCAGGCCGTATTTATCCAACTCGGCCTTGACGAAGGCGGGATCGATGTGGGAGGCGTCCTCGATGGCCAGTTCCACCGCGTCAAAGCCCCAAGCCTTGAAATCCTTGAACAAGCGGGTGCTTTCATTGGTGAAAGGCGAGGTGAACAAAAATGTGTTAATGCCAAACTTCATATAATGGATTCCTTTTTTGGGGAACAGCATAGGCATTCGGCCCGATAAGTCAAGCCGCGCAATACCGCTTGGCAGGAGCCGGGCCGCGTGTTAGCGTCGGTTTCATGCATGAAGAAAGGATCAACCAAACCGCTCCCCGGACCACCGGGCGCAGTCCCGGTCAGTGGTTTGGCGGACTTGGATTGCGAATAGGAAATGTTTGGATGAAAACCACGCACACGATCATTTGCCTGCTCCTGCTGGCCAGTCCGGCAGGCAGGGCGGTTGAAACACCCCTCGCCCCGGAGGAGGTTACGGCGTTCCGGGCCGCCATCCGGGATCTGGCCGCAACCTATGGCCCGGCTTATCCCGGCGCCCCGCAATACCTGCAGCGCCTGGCGGCGCTGGAGAGTGAAGCCACCAGCGGGGTGGACACCCAACGCCTGCGCCAGGCGTGGTCGGAGTTGCGCCAGGAGGCACTGCTGGCCAATCCGCTCGTTTCCGGCCAGCCGATCCTGTATGTGTCCCGCCCCCAATACAAACCGGACCACCACAACACCGCCACGTTTTTTCCCAACGCCCGCGGGGAGTATAACAGCGGTTCGTTCACGGCGGGCGGGGCGTTGAAGGTGCTGCACCTGGGAGCCACCCGGCGGGTGGCCACGATCCTGGATGTCCCGCAGGGGATGGTGCGCGATCCCGAGGTGAATTTCGACGGCCGCCGGATGGTGTTCGCCCTGCGGCGCACTCCGGCGGACAGCTATCACATTTACACCGCACAGTGCGATGGCTCCGCGCTCAAACAGTTGACCACCGCGGCGGATGTGGATGATTTTGACCCGTTTTTCCTGCCGGACGATCACATCGCCTTCACCTCGACCCGCGAACCCAAATATTGCATGTGCAACCGGCACATCATGGCCAACCTTTACCGCATGGAGCCGGACGGGGCCAACATCCACCAGATCGGCAAGAGCACGCTCTTCGAGGGCCACGGCAGCGTGATGGACGACGGCCGCATCCTGTATGACCGGTGGGAGTATGTGGATCGCAACTTCGGCGATGGCCAGGCTTTGTGGACGGTGAACCCCGACGGCACGGCCCACACGGTCTTCTGGGGCAACAATACCGCCTCCCCGGGGGCGGTGATTGATGCCCGCATGATTCCCGGCACGCAGCGTGCCGTGTGCGTTTTCGGATCGTGCCACGACCGGCCCTGGGGCGCGCTGGCCATTGTGGACCGACGCCTGGGCTTGGACGGTGGCAATCCAGTGATCCATATCTGGCCCGCCAGCGCCCGCAGCCTGATTGGGGTGGGGGATTTCGACACCTTCACGCGGGTGCGCCTGCGTTACGAGGATCCGTACCCGCTGTATGATCCGGCCCGGCCACAGACGGCCGGCAAATACTTTCTATGCTCCCGCATGACTGGCCAGGGCGAACAGATGGGGATGTATCTGCTGGACACTTTCGGTAATGAAATTCTGGTGCACAACGACGAGCGCGGTTGTTTCGACCCCCTGCCGCTGGTGGCCCGGCCCCGGCCCCCGGTGATCCCCGCCCGCCGCAACTACGAGGAACCGGCGGGTACGTTCTATGTGCAGGATGTTTACGAAGGTACCCATATGGCCGGGGTGGCGCGCGGTTCAGTGAAATTCCTGCGGGTGGTGGAATCCCCGGAGAAACGGTTCTGGACCGATCCCGCCTGGGGCGGGCAGGGCCAGGAAGCTCCCGCGATGAACTGGCACGATTTCAACAACAAGCGGATCCTGGGCACGGTGCCCGTGGAGGCCGATGGCTCGGCTTATTTCACGGTGCCGGCCGAGCGATTTGTCTATTTCCAGCTGCTGGACGAAAATGGCATGATGGTGCAGTCCATGCGCAGCGGGGCCCAGGTGCAACCGGGCGAGCGTCAGGGCTGTGTGGGCTGCCACGAGGATCGCCGCCGCGCGCCAACTCCCGCCGCCACCGCCATGCCCCTGGCCCTCAAGCGGGCGCCCACCAGCCTGGATGGCTGGTATGGGCCGGTGCGGTTTTTCAATTACGCCAAAGAGGTTCAGCCGGTGTTCGACCGCCACTGCGTGAGCTGCCATGATTACGGCAAACCGGACGGTGCCAAGCCGGTCCTGAGTGGCGATCGCGACCTGGTCTTCAATGCTTCCTATATAGACCTGTGGCAGAAGAAATACATCCGGGCGGTCGGGGCCGGCCCGGCCCAGAACCTGCCAGCCTTTGGCTGGGGATCCCACCGGAGTCCGCTGGCGGCCACGCTGCGCCGGGAGCACCACGGGGTGAAGCTCAGCCCGGAGGATTTTGCCCGGGTGGTCACCTGGATCGACATCAACGCCCCGTATTACCCTTCATATGCCAGCGCGTTCCCGGGGCACCTGGCCGGGCGGGCGCCGTTGACCGGCGCGGAACTGGAACAGCTGAAAAAATGGACCGGGGTACCCTTGGCCAACCTGGCGAGCCACGACCAGAATCGGGGACCGCAAATCAGTTTTGACCGCCCGGAACTAAGCTCCTGCCTTTCCGGTTTGAAGGAAAAGAACCCCGACGCTTACGCCGGGGCGCTGGCCATCATCCGGGCCGGACGCGAGCGGTTGGCCGCGAACCCGGAGGCTGACCGCGATGAATTCCAGCCCTGCGAGATGGACCGCTGGCGCGATGCCAAGTATGTGGCCCGCCAGGAAATCGAGCAGCGCAACCGGCTGGCCATCCGCACCGGCGAAAAAATCTATGACCAGGGCATGGAGATGGGTCCCATCCGGTAGCCGCTTTATGACGCGTATTGTGAAACCAGCCGCTGGCGTAATCCCGTGGAGCCGGTGCCTGACGGGCCTTGCCTCCTGGATTTGTCTCGGGTTGTTGATGGTCCGTGCTGAGCCTTCGCCGTTTGGTGCTCAATCGGATGGCTGGCCAGGAGCTGTAATTCGTGGCCGCCAGAGCCTGGTCCAGATCGGCAACGACCAGGCCGCCCGCCAAAAGGCTGGCACGGCCCTGGCCCGTTCCTTGGAAATTGAATTCCCCCGGCAGATGGATTGGGTGATGCAGGATTTCGGCAAGAACCTGCCCGCCTGGCTGGAAAGCAGCGCCCCGCTGAGCCTGCACGTTCTGGAGCGGGTGCTGGCCGAGACCGGGGCGGCGGGCGAACCGCTGCGGAGCGAATTGGCGGAATTGGCTGCCGTGGCGCCCGGGGATGCCCGCTGGCTGGCGTTCTACGAACGGGCAGCCGGTTTGCGCCGGAAGACTAGGCTGCAGCCCTTGGTGGCGCGGTGGCCGAAGATAGTATTCACCAAACACCAGGTTCTCGGCGGATCGCATTACGCTTATACTGAAGGCCAGTCCGATGCCCAGAATGAGCGGCAATTTGATCCGGGGGCAGCCCTCTGCATTCTGGATCTTGCCGAGACCTCCGGGAAGGTCCAAACCTTGTTGGCCGACGCCAGGGGGGTGGTGCGCGACCCGGATGTTTCCTGGGATGGCCGGCGCATCCTCTTCGCCTGGAAAAAATCGAACCAACAAGATGATTACCATCTGTATGAATGGCAGGTCGAAACCGGCCAGGCCAGGCAGTTGACCTCGGGCCTGGGCTGCGCCGATTATGAGGGCGCTTATCTGCCCGGGGGTGACATCCTTTTCAACTCCACGCGTTGCGTGCAGACGGTGGATTGCTGGTGGACCGAGGTGAGCAACCTTTACCGCTGTGATCCCAACGGCCAGTTTATGCGGCGGCTTACCTTTGACCAGGTGCACGACAACTACCCGGCGGTGCTGCCGGATGGGCGGATCATTTACACCCGCTGGGAATACAATGACCGCGGCCAGATCTATGTGCAGGGCTTGTTCCAAATGAATCCGGACGGGACCGCCCAGGCCGAATTCTACGGTAACAATTCCTGGTTCCCCACGTCGGTGTTGCACGCCCGGGGCATTCCCGGCACGCAAAAGGTGGTGGCCATCTTCGCCGGCCATCACACCCGGCAAACCGGCAAGCTGGGCATCCTGGACCCGGCCCGCGGCCGCCAGGAGAATGCGGGTGCCCAGTTGATCGCTCCGGTACGGTCCACCCCGGCCGACAAAATCGACGCCTACGGGCAGCAGGGGGAACTTTTCCAATACCCTTATCCGCTCGACGAACAAACCTTCCTGGCCGCTTACTCGCCCCATGGATGGGCGCGTTCGCCCGCTCATTTTGGGATTTACCTGGTGCTGGCCGATGGCCGCCGCGAATTGCTGGCCTGGGATCCTGCCACCTCCTGCAGCCAGCCGGTTCCCCTGGCACCCCGCGTGGAGCCGCCCGTGCGGCCGAGCCTGGTCGATTACCGGCAGGACACCGGGGTTTACTATCTGCAGGATATTTACAGCGGGCCGGGATTGCGGGGTATTCCCCGGGGGAGCATTCCCCGCTTGCGCGTGGTGGCGCTGGATTTTCGCGCCGCGGGCATCGGGTGCAACTACAGCTCCGGTCCGGCTGGCGGGGCCCTCTCCAGCACCCCCATCTCCATCGGCAACGGCGCTTGGGACGTCAAGGTGGTGCTCGGCAGCGCCCGGATTTATCCCGATGGCTCGGCTTGTTTTAAGGTGCCTGCCCGCACCCCGGTTTATTTCCAGGCGCTGGACGAGCGCGGCTATGTGGTGCAGACCATGCGCAGTTGGAGCACCTTGCAGCCCGGCGAGAAATCCTCCTGCGTGGGCTGTCACGAATCCAAGAACGCTACTCCGCCCAACCTGGATGGGTTAACACTGGCGTTCAAAGCCGGCCCCCAGGCTCTCGAGCCCTTTTACGGTCCGCCCCGCGGCTTCAGTTTCGCACGGGAAATCCAGCCCGTGCTGGACCGCCACTGCGTCCAGTGCCACAACAACCACGAACTGCTGCTCCAGCGTGCCGGCCTGCAATCGCCCCCTGCGGTGCGTCCGGCCATCCAGACCAATTCGGTTTTCAGCCTCCGGGACGTCCCGGTGCGGGAGGAATTGTCCCGCCGCTTGTGGAGTGCCTCCTACCTGGCTTTGTCACAGGCGCGGTTGTCGGATCGTTTCAACAATCCCCACCTGGCGGGGGAGGCGGGCGAATTGGTCAACTGGATCGGCGCGCAATCGGTTCCGGAAATGCTCCCGCCTTATTTCCAGGGAGCGGCGCGCAGCCGCTTGATGAATTTGCTCGCCAACGGCCATGAGGGTGTGACACTCTCCCGCGAAGAACTCGAAAAAATGGCCTGTTGGATTGATTTGCTGGTGCCGTTTTGCGGCGATTACGCCGAGGCCAATGGTTGGTCGGCGGCGGAAGCCGGGAAATATGCGCATTTCCTGGAGAAACGGCGGCAGTTGGAGCGCGCAGAGCAACGCGGTATTCAGGCGTTGCTGAACCGAATGAATAATGCAGAATGATGGGACACCGAAATGAATATGAAAACAAATATCAACCTACACTGGAGTCTGTTGTTGGCCTGCCTGGTTTCCAGCGCGGCGGCCGCGGAGAATTATCTATCGCCCTCCGCCGTCGTGGCCAGCTCTGATGGCAAACAATTATTCATTGCCGAAGCCACGGCCGGGCAGGTGGCTGTGTTTGATGTAGCCGCGGGCAAGGTGGCCCAAACCTGGAAGCTCCCGGCCAAGCCCACCGGCCTGGCGCTGGCCCCGGATGGCGGCCGCCTCTTTGTGACCTGCGGTGTGGCCGATGGCCGCGTGGAGATCCTCCAGTTATCCGATGGCACATCGGTGGGATCCCTGAAGACCGGCCATTCGCCGACGGCGCCGGTGGCCAGCCCCGATGGCCAGCGGCTGTATGTCTGCAATCGGTTCCTCAACCAGGTCGCCATTTTCGATCTCACTGCCCGGAAGGAAGTGGCCCGGGTGCCGGTGGCTCGCGAGCCAGTGGCCGCCGCATTGACCCTGGATGGCAAATACCTGTTTGTGGCCAACCTCCTGCCCACCCAGCCGGCTGACCAGGATTACGTGGCGGCGGTGGTGAGCGTGATCGACACGGCCACCGCCAAGGTGGTCGCGAATATCCAGTTGCCCAACGGCAGCACCAGCCTGCAGAGCGTCTGCATGTCGCGCGATGGCCGCTACGCCTATGTGGTGCATACCCTCTCCCGTTACCAGTTGCCCACCACCCAGCTCGAGCGCGGATGGATGAACACCTCCGCCCTCACGGTCATCGACGTGGCCGCCAAAAAACGGCTGAATACCCCGCTGCTGGATGATGTGGATCTCGGCGCTGCCAATCCCTCCGGCGTGGCTTGCACCGCCGATGGCCGCAATGTGCTGGTGATCCACTCCGGCACCCATGAATTGAGCGTCATTGACCAGGCCGCGCTGCTGGACAAGCTGAACCGGGTGGCCAAGGGCGAAAAAGTCACCGAGGTTTCCGCCACGCCGGACGATGTGCCCAATGACCTGAGCTTCATGTATTCGCTGCGTAAGCGCATCAAGCTGACAGGCAACGGTCCCCGCGGTTTGGCGGCCATTGGCCGGCAGGTTTACGCGGTCGAATATTTTTCGGACTCCATGAGCGTTGTGGACTTGGATACTGAAGGCTACAAGCAGGTCCGCAAGATCGCGCTGGGGCCGGAGTTACCCTTGAGCCTGGTGCGCAAGGGTGAGATGTTCTTCCACGATGCCGACCTGTGCTTCCAGCATTGGCAAAGCTGCGCCACCTGCCATCCGGATGTGCGCGTGGATGCCCTGAATTGGGATCTGTTGAACGATGGTTTGGGCAATCCCAAGAATACCAAGAACATGCTCCTGGCGCACCGGACCCCTCCGGCGATGTCCCTCGGTGTGCGCGACACCGCCGAAACCGCGGTCCGCGCCGGCATCCGCAGCATTCAGTTTGCCGTGCGGCCGGACGCCGATGCGGTCGCCATTGATGAATTCCTGAAGTCGCTCCAGCCGGTGCCCAGCCCCCGGTTGGTCAACGGACAGCTCAGCAAGGCCGCCGAACGCGGCAAAAAGATCTTCGAGGGGGGGGCGGGCTGCACCACCTGTCATCCTTCGCCGCTGTTCACCAACTTGAACCAATACGACGTGGGCACCGGCCGCGACCGTGAAGCCTACATGGCCATGGACACGCCGACCTTGGTGGAAGTGTGGCGCACCGCCCCTTATCTGCACGATGGACGCGCGGCCACGATCCAGGAGATTTTCCAGAAATACAATATCGGTGACCAGCACGGCACCACTTCCAATCTGACCGCCCAGGAATTGAACGATCTGGCCGAGTACGTTCTATCCCAGTAGGACTGGAGCAGATGTTTTCCCCGCGGGGGAGGAGGTGCGGAAGCGCTTTTCCTCCCCCGTTTTTTTCCCTGGATCCATCCGCGCCACCCGTCTGCCCGCCAAGGCCTTTTTTAATTGGCCCGCCTCAGTCTGGCGGGGGGCAGGAACACAGCCAGGCCTGCCGGGGATGGCCGCCGGGCCGTGCGCGGCGGATCAGCAGCGCTGGCCGATCTTCACTTCCTCCCTATCCCCCTGTAAAGTTGCTGGATATCCAGGCAGGCCGCCCCGATAATGCCGCCATGAATATCCACGCATCCATTCTGGCCCTGGTTGTAAGCCTGCTGGCGGCGGCTCTGTCGCACGCTCAAAATGCCGCCCCGGCGGATCGTAACGCGGTCAATACCACCGTCCGGCCGGGTGGCATGCTGGCGGATTCCCCGGTGAAGTTCCCCAGGCAAGGGGCGCTGCCCGCCAAATACCCGCCCGATGTGCCGGTGAGCAACGAACCGGTGGAGAAGGATTATTATCTTTTCAGCACGCCCTGCCGCTCGCTGGCCCAGATCGCCGAAATCCAAGCCTCCCTGCCGCCTGGCAAATTCACCCCGCCCGTGAATGATTGGCGGCAGTTCCCGCGCACACGCCGGATTCTGGCCGGTGGCGGCGAACTGCGGCTGCTCGCTCTGGGCGACAGCATTGTCAACGACACGATGCGCTCCGGCTGGGTGGCGCAGTGGCGGGAGGCTTATCCAAAGGCCAGGATCGAAGCGAAGGTTTATGTGCGTGGCGGCGGCGGCTGCCAGCATTACAAAGAAGGCGACCGGGTGGCCAAATACATCCTCCCCTGGCGGCCGAATCTGGTTTACATCGGTGGCATCAGCCAGCGGGATACCGCCAGCATCCGCGACGTCATCCGGCAGTTGCGCGCCAGATTGCCCGAGGTGGAGATCCTGCTGGCCACCGGCACCTTTGGTACCACCGATCCGCGCGACGCCGAGGCGCTCGCCAAAGCCCCCCATTCCGGAACCGGCGCTTATGGCCAGGCTTTGCAGGTGCTCGCCGCCGAGGAGCGCTGCGCCTATCTCGACATGACTTCCCCTTGGGCCGAATATATCCGGTCCACACAGCTGCATCCCCATCTGTTCTATCGCGATGCGGTCCACGCCAACGAGGCGGGCGAGCAGATCCTGGCCAGGATTATGATGGCTTTTTGGACGGCGGCCAAACCGGCCGGCGAAGATTAATCCAGCTCCCGCATTTAACATTTTAAACCATTGGTAACCAATGGTATGATCTTCCTGGCCCTACCTAGTCCGTGCGGTTTGGCAGGAGGGATCTGAACCGCCCATGAAATGGAGGCTCCTGGCGGGAGCTTTGCCGCCAGCGTAGAGTTGGCAAGCGAAAAACGGATATACGGCCCTAATCAAGCAGGATGGTGATTGGTGGATCGGTTGGGTGAAAGAGGTGCCTGGCTCGCACCCAGGAAAAAACAAAATTGAGCCGTTGTTTAGCCGGCAGGAAGCCTTGGGCGATGTTTTGGAATTGGACCGTGTTTAGCGGGGAGCGTTTCCTGCCCCAGCCACCCCGTGGAAATTTGACCTGGATCAATGCGGGGCCAGGTTGAGCGGGGTAGGGTGAGTTGAAGATTGAATTATGGCCAAAAGGAAAATAATCCAGATCGACGAAGAGAAGTGCGATGGCTGCGGCCAGTGTGTGCCGGGTTGCGCCGAGGGTGCGCTCAAAGTGGTGGCGGGCAAGGCCCGGTTGGTGAGCGAGGCCTATTGCGATGGCTTGGGAGCCTGCCTGGGGGAATGCCCCCAGGGGGCCATCTCGATGGTGGAGCGGGAGGCGGCGGAATTTGATGAGGCCGCCGTCCAGCGGCATCTGGCCAAAGCGTCGGCTGCCCGGCCGCCCATACCCATCCTGGAACCGCTGTTCCAGGGCTGCCCCAGTTCGCGCATGCCGCGGTTCCAGACCGCCCCGGGCACGGCCCCGGAAGCTCCGGCTGCGGCCACAGCCCCGACTGCGCAGCTCCGGAATTGGCCGGTGCAGCTGCACCTCGTGCCGGTTCGCGCGCCTTATTTCAATCAGGCCCGGCTTCTCCTGGCGGCGGATTGCGTGCCGTTCGCTTTCCCGGATTTCCACCGCCAAATGCTGCGGGACCGTGTGCTGCTGATCGCCTGCCCCAAGCTGGACAACGTGGCGGCTTACCGCCCCAAACTGGAGCAGATTTTCACCCAAAACGCCCTGCAATCCGTTGAGATCGCCTATATGGAAGTGCCGTGCTGCGGCGGATTGGTGCGTTTGGTTCAGGAAACCCTGGAAGCCTCGGGCATTGACCTCCCCGTCACACTCATCCAAGTCGGCATCCGGGGAGAAATTCTAAACCGCCAGCCCGTTCGATGGTCTGCCGGCCCGCTCGTTACCTGAATTCGTCCCTGAATTTATAGACTACCTCAGGAGGTTGAGGGCCAAAGGGCAGGCTGAGATCCGTCAAATTGCATGGTCCACCAGTCCGGCATTGGCTGGCCGGGCGGGTGCGTCCCCACGTTTTTATTCGTTATCTGGCCTGTAGGGTGCTGTCCTCCCTGCAATACCGCCAGGCCAGCGCATTGGCTGAGTTGAGCCCCGTCTGCAAGGTGCATCAGCGCGATGCAAATAAAGGCTTCCAAATTCCGCGCCTGGTCATTTTAAGCAAAAGCAGGACGGCATCCTCCAGACGGCCCATCCCGGGGCCTCCTTCACCCAAGCTGGCGGCGGCATCAGCCACGCCCTCAAGGGTTATTGGCTGGGGATTGGCCAGGCAGCTTTTCCAGGGGCACTCTCAATTTTCATCCATCGATTGAGCGAAATTCGCGGTGATAGACCGGGTTTGGTCAGGCAAAATAAAGAGGGGGATTCAAGTGGGGTATCCGGCTTTCAATTACTGCTGGCAGGGGGAACTGACCATTGGCCTTGGGCGAGGTCCAATAAACCGAGCTCTTTGCCGTTCTCGATGAAGACCGCCTTTTTGAAATCCGCTTTGGGGAACCATACCCCCAGGAACTCTTTGACCGTATAGGATTTCGCATTCGGGGGTTCAGCGAAGCGGAAGGAAAACGTCAATTCACCCTGGCTGGCGCCGACTTTTTCCACCTTGAATACCGGATGGCCACCTGGGTCAGGGGAAGGAACCACGCGTGCCACCACCAACAGCAGATCCCGCGAAAACAGCTTGGGATCCGGGCTGAAAGGACGGCGGTTGCCCATGACTGGGGCGGGATGAAAGATGGTCTCCCACTGGGCCGGGGTTTGGATGACCGCGAGGAGCGCCGGGGATTTTTGCTGATCCCAGTTTTTGATGAAGCTTTGGTAATCGCCCGCACCGAGGGTGCGGTAGGAGTTGGCGGTTTTAATGGGTTGAGGTTCAGCGGTGGCCGCAACCACCGGCACGCCTGAAAGGGCCAGCCAAGCTACCGAGGCGATCCCCACCACCCAGTTCAGGGTTTGACCTTGAAGCAGGCTTTTCTTGGCCCCGTTAAAGATTCGTTGCATACGATGGTTTGACGGTAACGGTTTCCATGCGCTCCAGCAAATCTTCCTTTGGTAACAATTCAACGGGTTGCGATGGCAGAATGGCGGATTCATGGTAAGGTGATTGGGTAGATGATCCGTGCACCCCGATTTATTTTCCCACGGGAACTTGACTCACATCAAGGCGCTGGCACCGCGGGTATGCGATAAGTGTTGTCATTGAACGGGAGGCCGGCCGGGGAAAATCCGGCGACCCGGTGAATGTAGAATGAATAAACAGTGAAAAAAGGAAATTATGTTTTGTTATCAATGCGAACAAACCTCGAAGGGCAGTGGTTGTGTCGATTTTTCGGTGTGCGGCAAGGATGAGCAATCCGCGGCGCTGCAGGATCTGCTGGTTTATGCCGCCAAGGGCATATCCCAATATGCCCACCGGGCGCGCCTGCTGGGCGCCAAGGATCGGGTGATCGATGTTTTTGTGGTGGAAGCCTTGTTTACGACAGTGACTAACGTGAATTTCGACCCCCAGCGGATCGAGGAAATGTTGGTGCGGGCGGGGCGGATGCGCGATAAAGCGCGGCAAATGTATGTGGATGCCTGCACCAAGGCGGGCCAGACTCCGGAAACCGTTTCCGGGCCCGGAACCTGGCAGCCCGCCTCCACCCTCGACGGATTGACGCGGCAGGGCGAGGAAGTTGGCATTTTATCCCGCCGAGCGCAGTCCGGGGATGATGTGGCCGGTTTGCAGGAACTGCTGACCTACGGTGTCAAAGGCACGGCCGCCTACGCGGAGCATGCGCTGGTGCTGGGATTTGAGGCGGACGAAGTTTACGGTTATTTCCACGAAGCCTTGAACTTCCTTGTGAATCCCCAGCCCGCTGTGAACGATTTGCTGGCGATGAATCTGCGCTGCGGCGAAGTGAACCTGAAGGTGATGGCACTGCTCGACCAGGCCCACACCACCACTTATGGGCATCCACGGCCCACCCAAGTCCGGGTGGAACCGGTGAAAGGCAAGGCGATCCTGGTTTCCGGCCACGATTTGAAGGATTTGGAGGAGTTGCTGAAACAGACCCAGGGCAAGGGCATCAATATCTACACCCACGGCGAAATGCTGCCCGCGCATGGGTATCCCAAGCTGAAGGCCTATCCGCACCTGGTGGGCAATTACGGTGGTGCGTGGCAGGATCAAAAAGATGAATTCGCCGCGTTCCCGGGGTCGATTCTGATGACGACCAACTGCATACAGGAACCCCAGGAAGGTTACGTAGGGCGCATTTTTACCTCCGGCTTGGTGGCCTGGCCGGGCGTTCAACACATCCGCAACCGCGATTTCAGCCCGGTGATCGAAGCCGCCCTGGCTGCACCCGGGTTTGTTTCGGATGGCCCAGACCAACAGATCACGGTGGGATTCGGTCACGATGCCGTCATGGGGGTAGCCGGACAGGTTGTTGAGGCGGTGAAGAAAGGGGCGATCAAGCGCTTCTTCCTGGTCGGTGGTTGCGACGGCGCCCGGCCCGGCCGGAATTATTACACCGACTTCACCGAAAAAGTTCCGCAGGATTGTGTGATCCTGACCCTGGCCTGCGGCAAGTTCCGGTTCAATAAGCGTGAGTTCGGCAATATCGGCGGGATACCGCGATTGCTGGATATCGGCCAGTGCAACGATGCCTACTCAGCCATCCAGATCGCGGTGGCGTTGTCCAAGGCCTTTAATTGCGGGGTGAATGATCTGCCGCTCTCGATGGTGCTCTCCTGGTATGAGCAAAAGGCGGTTTGCATCCTGCTGACCCTGCTGGCGCTGGGGATCCGGAACATCCGGTTGGGGCCCACTTTGCCCGCGTTTGTGACGCCCGCCGTCCTGAAGGTGCTGGTTGATAAATTCAACCTCATGCCGATTTCCACGCCCGACAAAGATTTGCAGGCGATCCTGGGTTAAAAATTCCAGTTTAGCTGAGTTGGTAGTGGGCACCCGGTGAGCCGCCCGATGGCGATTTACCGGGTGTTTTTATGCCCAGGGTTGATAGATCGGTCTCGCTCCTGTTAAACATCAGGTGTTTTTCAAACGGGCTGGACTCTCTGAATTAAGCTTGGGTTTTGGCGGATAAGCGGGTAGTCTTGAGGCCATGTTGACATCAGCAGATGCTCGTCGCCGCTGGTTCGGGGCTTTATTCATAGTCCTGGCTGGGGGGATGTTGATCTGGGGCCAAACCGTGCTAAAAAGTTCTTTGCGCGGGGGTGGTTTCCTCATTTATTGGCTGGTGTGTTTTGGGTTCACCAGCCTGGCCATGGTGGTGGCTTTGCTCGATATCCGGGCCGTGCGAAAGCGGGTGCGGGAAGAGCAACATCACCTGTTCAACCAGGCTTTTGATGGGTCCCGCGAATTGGCTGGGAAATCCAAAGCCAGCCCGATACCCACCAAATCCAAACCGGAAGGTTCTCAATCTTCCAAGCCGCGAAAATGAATGGGTTCCAACTCAATTAGGTGCTTCATGATTGCCCGGAAAAACAACCTTCCAAGATTTATGCACTGGATGCCTTGCTGGTTATGGTTGCTGCTGCTTTGGTGTCTCCCCGCTGGCCGGTTAAGGGCGGAATCGGCGGCGGTTCCCGTTCCCCATCGTTATGTGCTGGTGTTGGACACCGCGGCCAGCATGGCCAAGATAGGCGAGGCCTCCCGGTTGGTAATTTCCAACGCAATAATATCCGGCTTGCATGGCCAGCTACGTTCCAATGATGTTTACACGTTCTGGACCGTGGGTGGCCAGTTAACCACCAATCGGGCCCCGCTGATCACCTGGGATGCGCCGCTGAATTCTGCTTTGTGCCGGGCGGCCTTGAAGTTTTACCAATCACAAAAGCTCGAAAAACGGGCCCGGTTCGAGAATCTCTGGCCGGAAGTCGACCGCTTGGTGGCAGCCTGGCCACTGGTGACGTTTATCCTGATCACAGATGGCAATGAAACCATCAAAGGCAGCGCTTTTGACGAACGCCTCAATACGGCCTTCAACCGGTATCGCAAAGAACTCAGCCGCACCAAAACTCCCTTCGTGGTTGTGATGACTTCTTTGTGTGGGCAATTTGCCGGGCTTTCCATGAGTTCGGGAGACCTTGCCATCGCCTTTGAGGATTTGCGCCGTAGCGTGCCCGAATTGGTCGATTATGCGGGTTTGCAGGCACGCGCCGCCCTTTATCTCCAGGCGCGTGAAACCAACCAGCCAGCGGTCTCGATTGAAAACACCAAGGCGGTGACGGCCACCACCCAGGCGCGTCAGACCAACAACGCGACTGCACCCAAATCCACGCCACAGACCAATGTTCAGGCCGCCACGAATCAAATGATGGCTCCCGTGGAAGTTCAAAACCCCGCACCCGAGCAGGTAGCAACCGCAACGCCCCCCTCCACCGTGGCCACCAACCTCGTTGCCCAAACTGCTGTCCAATCCGCCGATAATCGATCAAACACTGTGCCAATCCTGCAATCCACCAATATAGCAGCCAATCCGCCGATACTGGCTGCTACCAATGAGATACAGGTGAAAACCAATGAAATGGTGGTTGCCCCAGCCGCTTCGCCCACAAACCAAGTGTTGGCAGCAACCAGCCCTCCCCCCGCCAGGATCGAGGTTGCAGTCACCAATCCGGCGCCCCCGTCTCCCTCTAATGCTGCAGCCCGATTAGCCAATCCTCCGCCCGCAGGGTCATTGGCTGCCACCTCCACTGTGGCAGTAGAGAGTATATCCAACAAATCCGCCGTAAGTCCCGCCGCAGTAATCCCGACACCGGAAAACATTGGTTCACGTGCAGCATCGCTGACGAATTCCTCCAATGTGGCAGCGCGATCCGTTTCCACAATGGCATCCAACCATACTCCGATAATTTCTGCCGAGTCCGGCCCTGCCGGGGGCGGGATCATGGGCGGTGGATTGGGCACCAACCCAACACCCCAGCCTGCTCAACCAGCGGAGGGGGTGAGCAGCCAGCCAGAAGCCAAGACCGAGTTGGGAACGGCAATCGGTGGAGGCGGGTTTAACCGCTACTTTAGGATTGGCATGGCGATGATCTGCCTGGGTTTCCTCCTGCTGGGCTGGCTGGCTCGTCGCAACCGGTTCAAAGGATCCGAAAGCCTCATTTCCCAATCCATCAACCGGGATTTGAAACTGTAGCCGCGACGATACCAGCCCGCCAATTAGTTCAGCGGCTTGCGAGGCAGTTTTTGTTCCGCCATGGCGGCCTGATATACAAATGTTGCCATGATCACCGCCGCTTGTTTTAGATCGTCCGCCTGGATGCGGTCCAGCACATCGGCAGTGGAATGGTGAGTTCGGGACATGTAATCCAGCGGATCCTGGATGAATTGGAAGCCGGGCAGGCCCACAGCATCAAAGGGGATGTGATCGGTGCCGCCAGTATTGCTCAGCGAAATGGTTTCGGCGCCCAAATCCTGGAAGGGGCCCAACCAGCGGCGGAAAATGGGACCGACAGCCTCGTTGCTCTGGAGATGGATGCCGCGGATTTTGCCGCCCCCATTGTCGAGGTTGAAATAAGCCGCCAGCTGGTCATATTCGGATTTGCGCACCAATTTGCGGCGGGAATCCCGGGAGGAGGTTGCCGGGGTCTGCCGTTCGGGGGTGTTGCTGGAAGAAGAATTGGACAGGTTGGTAAGGTATCCGAAATGCTGGTTCACGTAAGCACGCGAACCCAGGAAACCTTGTTCTTCCCCTGTCCAAAGGCCAACCCGGATGGAGCGTTTGGGCTGGAAATTCATACCTTTCAAGATACGCATGGCTTCCATGCAGACGGCGACTCCGGCGGCATCATCCGTGGCGCCGGTGCCCACGTGCCAGGAATCCAAATGGGCCCCCAGCATGACCAGTTCCCGCTGGCGGCTTGAGCCGGGTATTTCTGCGATGGTGTTGTGAATGAACGGATCATTCTCCTGGAATTGAACTTGCAACTCTACCGCCATTTTCAATTTTTGCCCGCGTTGCACCATGCGGACGAGGCGGTTGTAATCCTCAATGGCCAGCGAGATTTGTGGCAGGCCCGCAGGCGCGTTGGTGGCCCAAGGCGAAAAGCGGCTGAAAGCCGGGGCGTTCGTGGCCGGGGATTCCAGGGGGATGACCGAGGCGGCGCCGCTGAAAACAGTGCCCCCGTCCCCGCTGTAGCTGGGGCTGGCCAAGACCGCTGCCCCTTCGCGGACGGCGAAACGGGCCAGTTCAGTGGTGAAACCCCAGGGGGAACCCTGGCTGGGGCGGGGATTCTGAACCTCGTTGGTGCGGCCCGGAGCGGCGGCGGATGGCGAGTCTTGGGCTGCCTGGGCCTGGCCTCTTCTCCGGGAGGTTGGCGCATTGGTGGCCCTGGCGGGCGCCGCATCGGGGGATCGCCTGGCACTGACGCCCCGGCGGGTGGGATCCGCATTGGCGAGCTTCAATAAATCCGCATCGGTCAAACGGGTGGCGTAAGGCTCAAACCTGGCTTTGACCTCACGCGGAGTGCCCATCAGCACAATGGCTCCTTTCAGTTTGCCTTTGTACTTTTCCAAATCCGCTGTGCTGCGGGCATCCAGGTAAACCACCTCGCCCACCACCGGCCATTCCAGGCCGGTGGACCAGGCTTTGGGCCAGGCCACCAGCGGGATGCCCTGTGGCTCCACCAGTTGCGCCGAGAATTTTTTAAGCGTCCAACCGCGGCCAAAAAGCCCGGCGGATTCCAGGTGGGCATTGGTGATTCCCCAGCCAGCCAACTGGTCGCGCGTCCATTCATTGGCCCGTTTGTGGGCGGGCGAGCCCGTCAGGCGCGGGCCGATCACTTCGGTCAAGTGCGAAAGGATATCCATGACTTGGGAGTGGTTCAGGCCCTCATCGCGGATGCGGTCCAAAGGATTCTCAGGCGTTTGATTTTTTTGCGCCTCCGGACTGGAGGGTGCCGGGCGTGCTGCCACTGGTGCATTGGTGGTTTGAGCTTTGAGGCTCAGGGAGGGCTGGATCATCAACGATAAAGCCAAGCCATACCATAACATTGATTTCATGGGTTATTATAAGAGATGTTTTTTTAAACTGCGTTTGGTTGATATTCTGTAAATGAACTGTCGGTTAATCAGCCGGCCTCAAACCTTGTCTGGCACCACAAACGGCGGACGGTAAACCCGCGTGATGAATTGGTTGGCCTCGGGATGGCTGGTAAATTTCTCCGTTTGGGCGTCAAATTCCAGTTTTGGCCCAACCCATAAGGCGGCTTTCTCCGGATCCACCCCAATGGCCTTGGTGTTGGCCAACAAAGTCATGACGCTGTCGCCCACCACCTGGTTGTCGCTGAAATCCTTTGGCTTTTCAAACGGCCGCCGGGAGGACAGCCGGTAGGAGGCATTGCCCAAGTGGCACAGTGCGCTGGAAAGGTGGCCTTCGAGGATCTCGGCGTTCAATTCCTCCCGTTTTCGGCTGCGCACACAATTGATGAAGTTGCCGAAATGCCCGCCGGGATGGACTTGGTAATCCACTTTGGCCAGCGGTTCGCTTTTTTCCTGGCCCTTGGGATAGAATTTATCCTGTTTGATGACGCCCCCTTCAAAGTAAAACTCGTTGGCCACAATGCGTGGGTAACTGGCAACCTTATCCACCAGGCCCCGGGTTTCGAACAACAATAAGGTTCCGCCAAAATCCATGACGGTCACCAGTTGGTTGGGGGTTTCTCCCTGGTCCCGGAAATCCGGTTCGTCCACGTAACGGCAACCCAGACTGACGACGCTTTTGGGCAGGGTGCCACCCAAACCCCAACGAGCTATATCCATTTCATGAACCCCCTGGTTGCCGACATCGCCATTACCGAAATCCCAGAACCAGTGCCAATTATAATGCACCAGGTTGGCATGGTAGGGTTGCTTGGGTGCGGGACCCAGCCACAAGTCGAAATCCAGATCCGTGGGCGGTTGGGAGATCGGCTTGTAACCGATGCTCCAGCGCGGTTTGCAGCAATATCCTTTGGCTACGAGCAGTTTGCCGTATTTGCCGCTTTGGACCAGCGCGGCGTACTGTCCGGAATTCCCGGAGCGGCTTTGGGTGCCGTGTTGCACGATGCGCTGGTATTGGCGGGCGGCGGCCACACATTGGCGTCCTTCAAACACATTGTGGCTGCAGGGCTTTTCCACGTAAACGTCCTTGCCCGCCTGACAGGCCCAGATGGTGATGAGCGAATGCCAATGATTGGTGGTGGCGATCGTAACCACATCGATGTCCTTGTTTTCCAACAACTCCCGAACGTCCTGGTAAGTTCGCACCGGGTCCAGGCCTTTGGTTTTGGCGGCCAACACCCGGCGATCCACATCGCACAAGGCCGCCACGCGCACGCCGGGAAGGCTCTTTAGCTCACTGATATGAGCTCCACCGCGCCCGTTGACGCCCACCACGGCGGCTTGGATGGTGTCGTTGGCGCCAATTACCCGCGACCAGGAAACCGGGGAGAGGCCGTAAGTGGCGCCGATGGCCAGGGAGGTTTTTAAAAAGGACCGTCGATTCAGGTTTGCATTAGTTTTCATGGGCATCAGGGCAAATCCTGACAGGCCCGCGCTATTTATGCAAACAATTCATCGGTTCAATTCCTCAATTTCCCCTTCTTTAATTCGCGGAAAAAGGAACCGGATTAAGGTGTGACAAACCAGCCCGGGAGTCCTTATTTTAACAGACGCTTGGCATCCTCCGGCACCAGGACGATGGTTTTGCCAATGTCTTTGAGCTCGGTGGTAATATGCTTGGTGATTTTACGTTCGATGCGGTCTTTTTTGCCGGGTAGCCCGATCACGATCAATTGGACTTCGATCTCGCTTTTCACCAGCAGACCGTCTTTGATCCAAAACCGGATCACGCTTTTGGCGCTTTTGGGCGGCGGCGGCTTGGTGCTGATGCCGGGCATTTGGCGATTGGGTGCCATGACTTCCCTGGCCACGTCTTCTGCCACTTCCGCCACCAGGCAGCCATCCTTGCCTGGTTTCACGGTTTTGATTTTGCCCAGTATTTTTTCAGTTTCCAAATCCGGGGTTTGCAGGTCCAGGAGCAGTTGAGCCACCATGGCCGCCGGATCCGACTTGGAGTTATCCTTTGGCATCGGGGTTTTGAATTCCCGGGCGGCCACCCAACCGGAGGGGGTGGTAATGGCTTTCCGATAATCCTTGATCGCTGTTTCCAGGATTTGGCCGTTGACCTCGGTTTTCAGATGGGCATAGCCGCCTTTTTGTGTCTTGCCGTGGATTATTCCCGGGCTGAAAGGCATGCCCTCGATGATGATGTTTAATGACCAGCTATAATTTGGCAGTTCCGCCAGGGCCTTGGCGGCCTGGCTCAGGCGGGTCAGGGCATCAGGGGTGCCGGCGGCCTTGGCGGCCAACCCGCTCGCTAATGCCAATCCGCAATAAGCCGCGATCATCAAGTATTTCTTCATATTCATCATTCGCAAAACCAACCATTAAAATCCTAGCCGACCTTGATCATTCCGCAACAGTTACTTGGACGCCACCCTACCATGCCCGGCCATGGGGAAATCACTGGGCCGGGTTGGCAACGCTGTGCTCACAGAATTCGGGATTTGCCCCCCCCACCGGCAAAGCCGATGATCGCTCCGCGCTTAATGATCCCAGTCGTTGGTTGTGAAATTTTTAATGGTCTTGATGATTTAAAGTTTGACTCGGGTGGGATTCCAAAGTCCAATTGAGGTCAACCTGATAAAAGCCGGAACATTGAAGCAATATCAGAAATTGAAGTTTATGTCGGCCAAACAGTCCTGTAACAGGAAATTGGAAGATGGCACGCGGATGACCACTCCCGCATGGGGATTTGGGCATACGCAAATCCGCACCGGCAAGTTGTTGCATGCCAACAACACCGCGCAAGCCAGCACCGCCAAATGGCGTGGCACGCACCACGACCATTTCTTTCGCCTCAATATGAACGGATGATCCAGCGGACTGGCCGCCGATTGAAAATTTAGTCAAGCCGGAGCTTCTTCCGGTTCGGCCTCTTCAGCCTCTGGTGCTTCTTTCTCTTCTTCTTCAGGTTCCATGGCGGTAGCCACTTTCATGGCCCCCGCAAACAGCCCGGTGAACAACCCGCCGCTAAACAGGGTATTCCGGAAAAACTCCCAAGTGGGGGGATACTCGGGGAGCCCGACCGTCAAAGCTTGAATCCACCCGGCAACGCTTTTGTCATATCGGGGATTAACCAACCAGGAGATGGTGTTGGTGACCACATAAAAGAGCAAGGCCCCGAGCAACCCCCCGCTCAAAAGACGGAGCCATGAAGATTTGGCCGAGAAACGCCGGCCCAGGAAAATCAGGGCGGCATAGGCCAGATAATTCGGCAGAATCAACAACAAAGCCTGGGTCAGTTGCGTCGTGGCGCTGCCATTGGATGCGTAATAGAGGGTGATGAGGCAATCGGTGCCAAGCAAAGCGGCCAACGGCAGCCACCAAGCCATATGGCCGGGGAAAAATACCCCGGCGCAAAATGCCAAGGCGTAAGCGGCGCTGAAATTTTCCGGCATCACTCCCGGCCAGCGCGACAGCGCGAACACCAGCATCAAAATCAAGGGCAACCCCTTGCCTTTTGCTTTCATCGGAGGTTAATGATACACTCCCGCCCCGTCATGACAAGCAACGATTCGCAGCATTTCGAGAGGCCCACTGCTGGGCGCGGGCCGGGCGGTTTGGAACCGTTGTTCGAAGTGGTGCATGAGGATGCTGATTTACTAGTGGTGAACAAGCCGGCCGGATTGGTCTGCCACCCCACCAAAGGGGATGTTTTTTCCAGCCTCATCAGCCGCTTGCGGCTCTATCTGGCAACCGTCTCTGCCAGTGTTCCCGCGCCCCACCTGGTCAACCGCCTGGACCGCGAAACCAGCGGGATCATCCTGGCTGCCAAAAACCTGGAAAAAGCGCGTGAGTTGCGGCGCTTGTGGGAAAGCCGCTGCGTCACCAAGGAATACCAGGCCATTGTCCAGGGAGCCATGCGCGAGGAGCATGGCCTGGTGGATGCGCCTCTGGGCCGGGACGACCGTAGCCCGGTCGCCATCAAAGACCGGGTGCGGCTGGATGGGGCAGCGGCCCAAACCGAGTTCTGGGTGGAGCAGGTTTTCAGCCGGCCGGAGGGGCAGTTTTCGCTGCTGAAGATACGCCTGATCACCGGGCGCAAGCACCAGATACGAATTCATCTGGCACATTTGGGGCACCCCATTGTGGGGGATAAATTATACGGACCGGATGAAGATCATTACCTGGCGTTGGTCCAGGATCGGATCACCTCCGCGATCGCGCGGGATTTGCTGCTGCCCAACCACGCGCTTCACGCCCAAAGAATCCAGTATCAAACCGGGGAGGGAAACGCCGTTTTTCAAGCGCCGCCGGAGCGGTGGTTTCCGGAGTTCATCCAAGGCCGGGCCTGGCAGGAATTCTGGCCTGTTTTCGCGTCGTGACGGATTTCGGGGTTTTACTGGCCGGCAATTTTGATGCCCGGCGGGGCTTTGACCTGGCTGCGGATGGTGCCATCGGCCTGCTTTTCATGGCGCACTTGCACCACGCCCAGGGGGGTGGGGAAGGTGCCTTCCACCCATTGCAGATCTCCCAGGTGAGGCTGGACGCGGATCGTTTTGCATCCCGGCTCCAACACCTGCACGCCTAAAACGTGCTCGCTCAACCAGGCCGTGGGGCCGGAAGCCCAGCCATGGCAGAGGCTATGCCGGAAACCTTTGTAGCAATAATTGCCATATTTGCCGTGCACATCGATTTTCCCGGGGGGAACCAGCTCATCGATACGGCCCGCGTTTTCGGTCCACTTCACATCAAAATCCTCCCAAAAAGTGGTGGCACCCAAGTCCAACATGGCGCCCCAATAGGTCCGGATGACATCGAGGCAGCCCTGGTAATCGCCCGCTTTCGCGCGGGCCTGCAGTACATAGTAACCGTAAAAGGTGGACATCCGCTGGGCTCCGTCCACAGCCATCACTTCACGGTTAAGCAGGGCTGGGTCGGCCAGGCCGGCCAGGGCCATCAAGGCCGCCGCCTGCTTGCTGTTTCCGTGGTCGGGGACATGCTTTCGCAGGCGGTTGGCCGCGGTCAAACACTGGGCCCGCAAATCGTCTTCCGCCAAGGCCTGGCAGAGTTCCGCACCCGAGTTCAGGCAAAGGATCAGCAGGGAATGCAGCCCGGCGTGGATGGCCTTTTTGTTTCCGCTGGAGGGCCAGTCCAGGAAACGGCCTTCAGGCAGCTGTTCCTGGCTGTCGGGCCCGATGCGCGCCACCAGGGCCGGCAATAATGTTTTCAAGTAATCACGCTGCTGTTGGAGGTATCCCAAGTCGCCGGTGAATTGGAACCAGCTATGGTGGATCAACACCCACCACATGGAATAGGAACTGATGCCATTCATCCATTTGGGCAGGGGGGTTTCATCGCGGATCAAATCCAGGCTGGCCGGGACCACGGCTGGGGCGCCAAAGACCGAGTTGATGGTCATGGTTTCCGGGTGCATATCACCGATCCAGACCAGGCGATCCCGCTTGATGCCGTCCCACACATAGTTCTGGAGGTTGAGATGCACCGTGTAGGCCCCGGTGTTCCAGATCTGGTTGAGACGCTCATCGCTGCACCGGAAGGCCCCTTGATACTCCAGATCCCGGTAAACGAAAATCGCCCGGGCGCCCTTGAGCTGCACAAAACTATTGGAGCTGACCAGGTCGATCCGGACGAAGCGGAAGCCGGTATTGCCGATTTCGTGGGTGCCCAGCCAGGGCACGAGGCAGGTTTGGTCGCGGATGGCATGGTCATTGGTGGCGTTTTCCCCGCCGCCCAGCTCGCTCATGGCTTCGCTGGCCGATTCGCCGAAACGTATCCGCAGGCGCACGGGCTGGTTGTTTTGCGAGCCGGAGACCAGGATCTGGATTCCCCCGTGCAGCTCGCGCCCGAAATCCAGCAGAACGCCCGGGGCTTTGCCCTGGTGCCGCAGGATGCAGGCTTTGGGATTATCCAGCGTGATCTGGCCGCTGCTGGCTTGCAGCAAGATTTCGGGCTTCTCAACCCGGGCCTGATCCGCCGGGGAAACCCATAGAACCCGCGCGGGCAAAAGGTATTGGTGGACCCGCGGATCCACTTCAGACCGGCGAACCACCCCCTCCTCCCGGGCCGGCTTGGGCAGCAGGATTGCCGGGGAAGGGGTGTCCGGGCCAGCGGCCTGGGCCACCAAGGCCAGGCCGCCAGCCGCAAAAAATATCAAGCTGCGGATATTTTGCATGAGTGGTGCTTTCAACTCAGGCGGCCGCCGCCATCCACGTGGAGGACGGTGCCGGTGACGAAGGGATTGGTCATGACGAACAGGGTGGCTTGGGCAAGGTCGGCGGAGGTGCCGATGCGCCGGGCAGGCAGGTTGCGGGCCACACCGTCATAGAAGGCTTGGCGTTCCGCCACGGGCAAATGCTCCCAGATGGGGGTATCCACCACTCCGGGGGAGATGGCGTTCACCCGCACCGGGGATAATTCGACCGCCAGGGACTTGGCCAGACCTTCCAAGGCGGCATTGACGGTGGCCACGACGGAAGTCCCCGCCGATGGCTTGTAGGCGGCCAGACCGGAAAAGAAGGTGATGCTGCCCTCCCGGGACAACCGGGGGGCGGCGAATTGGGCGGCGAAGTAGGGCCCCAGGATTTTACTGTTGATGGCCCGCTGGATTTCTTCGGGGGTCACCGCCCCGAACGGCTTGAAAACCAGATCGGCGGCGGTGATCACGAGATGATCCAAGCCGCCCGTTTGCTCGAAGATTGCCTTTAAGGCCTGGCGGTCGGCGATATCGGCAGCGAACCCCTTGGCCGGATGATTCAGGAGCGCCAGGGCGTCTTTTACCTTTTCCGCATTGCGGCCGACGACGGTGGGGCAGCCTTGAAGATCAAGCACGAGGCGGGCCAGTTCCAAGCCCATGCCGGAGGTTCCACCGATGATGACGACTTTTTTATCTTTGAGCATAACCATGCCGGTTTGTAATTTAGCAGGCGTTAGCTTCTCTGAAAAAGCCAGGGTGTCAATTTAAAAAAAACGGCGGACCGTGAAGTCCGCCATTCGGGCCTGGAGGGCAGGAAAACCGGTTTCGATCAGTTGCTGATCGTATAGGAGGCTTTAAGAACCTTGTCGATTTGCAGCAGGCAATCCTTCAAATGGGCCACGACCACCTTGTCCAAACCAGCCTGGTCATTATCCAGCTGATGCTGAATGCGGGTGGCGATGTCGCCGAGTTGGACGCGGGCCAGGTTTTTAGCGTCCGCCGGCGCGGAGCCGGAACTGGACACAACCATCGCGTAGGAGAACGAAATGCCTGAGGCCCGGCGTCCGCCGAGAACCATGCCACACAACCGTTGCAGGTAATCCCGCTGCAAGTTGCGGTGGATCGTGGCGGGCACGGCTTTTTCGTCGCTGGCAGCGGTTTCCGGCCAGATGCCATCCGTCAGGCTCTGGAAGATTTCCGAAATCTTGATCGGATTGGAGCCGGGCTCGCTTTGCAGTTGCTGGTTTTGGATGCGGCCCAGGACACCGCCGTCCAGGCAGCGTTCCAGGACAATCTGCTGCATTCGCAAAATGCGCTCAAAGAGCGGGAAGTCGACGGTGCCGTACATGCCTTCCTCGCCCCAGTGATACCAATGCTCGGCGGTCAGGCGGCGCAGCAGGCGGGGTGGGAATTCATAGGCATCGCCCTTGAGGATTTTGTTGACCATGAATTTGAGGGCTTCGCGCTGTTTATCGCCCGCTATGGGAGTGACGGGATCCCGGCCTTCCTTGCCTTTGAAGTCGCGCAGTACCACCTGGCCGCCAATGTAACCTGAGGCCAGGCCTGCCGCGTTGCCATACTGGTAAAGCATGACGGAAAAGGCGGAGCGCAACCGGGCCCAGGATTCGCCGTCTTTAATGATGGTTTCATCCAGGTTTTTCAGGAGGCTTTCGGCCATGGCCACCCGCTGCTGCCCATATTTGAGCGGATCCGCGCCGAGATCGTAGGTGTTCACATAGGGATCTTCGTTCATCACCATATCTTCGTCCGTGGAATAGGCCAGATCATGCTCCGGCGAACGGGCGGCAATTTTCTTAAGCTCGGCGGCTTCATCGCCCTCCACCTGCTTGTAGGCATACTCAATGGCCCAGTAATCGTAAGGCCCGATGGTGGTGGGCGCGTAATCACCCTGCTTTTTGCCTTTGGGAGCGATATTGATGGGGGTGTAATCCATGATGCTGCCCACCATGCCCCGGCTGTGGGTGATGGAGGTGTCGTTGATCTCGTCCAAGTCCAGCATGGTGCTGGATTTGAAATTATGCCGCAAACCGAGGGAATGGCCCACTTCGTGCATGACCACTTCCTTGATGGCTTGGGCGAGGAATTCCTCCGGCAGCCTGGCCTCCGGATCCAGCTTGCCTTCAGCCGCCAGCGCCATCGCGGCGAAGCTGTATTCGTGCTGTTTGCCGGTCACATACTGGCAAGTGGCACAATGGGAGTGGTTGTTCATCCGGCGGCTCAATTCCATCTGGAGCGGGCTCCAGGAGGCGGGCACCAAGTCGGGGATCATTTTGAGGTCTGGCTGGTTCAACACCCAATCATTATAGGGTTTGATGGGCAAGGGGATGGGGGAACCATACCCTTGTTTGGCGGCCAGGATGGGGCTGATGATTTCGGCTATGCCCACGGGCACCATGTGCCCATCCGCGTTGATGGGTTTACCCACCAGCAAGGCATATTCCTGCTTGAAGGCCCGGATCCAGCTGGCGTCAAAAATGACGTCGCCATCGATCATTTCCCCGGTGAGGGGATTGGCCCGTAGGCCGGACATGGCGAAAGTGCTGCTGGTGGTGATCCACCGGAAGGTGCAGTAATTGATGTCCTCGGGATCGAAATCGTCCCGGTCGGTTTGCCAGCGCACGCCAATCGCGTCGCGGAAACCGATTTTTTCAAAAGCTTTATTCCACTCCAGGATGCCCTCCTGGACATAGGGTCGGAATTCGTGGGGCACGGTGTCCTCCACCCACCAGATCAGCTGTTTTTTCGGCGGGGACAACTTGGCCTTGGGATCCGCTTTTTCGAGGCGCCAGCGGTTGATCTGGCGCACATACTGGGTATCCGGATTCGTGGAGGCAAAATCCTTGTTGGCGCTCAGGAAGTGGCCCACCCGGTTGTCCGCGAAGCGCGGCCGGTAGCCCGGTTCGGGGAGCTTGGCGAGGCTGTAGTGGATCACCAAGGTCACCGCCCGGCTATCCGCCACCCCACTGTCACCCGTCGAAAACATGTTCATCCCCATGGGGGCGCGCATGTAGGTGGCCTGCACCTGGATTTCCACGTTGTTCGGAAAGGCTTTGATCTTGAAGTAGGAGGAACGGTTGCGGTCGAATTGGCCAACGCGCAAACCGGCGAAGTCATTCAGGAAGATCATGGAGAAATCCACCAGCGCGTCGCTGCCCATCAGGCTGACGATCGGCAACGCCATGAGGACGGAATCGGTGTAATTCTGTTTCACCGCCTTACCCAGCGGGGTGCCTTCCGGAACCAGGTAATGGATGTTGCGGCGGACCAATAAGATCTTATCGCCATCCCGTTGGAACATCATCACCCATTCGTCGCCAAAGTTCAAGGGATTGCCGGCTGATTCAACACCCCGGGCAATGGTGATCGGCATCAGGAAAGGCTGGTTCAACTGGCCGCCGCGGATCAGCCCAAACAGGACGTCATTCGTCCTGAACAAGGTGAAATAGCCTCCGTACTTTTCGGTGTCCTTCGTGACCTCGGCGAAGTCGCGGAATTTGGACGGCGGACGGGGTGGCACCGTCGGGGCTGCGGGTGTGGGCGCCACCTGGGGGGCGGGCGGTGCATCGGCACCCAAGACCCGGGCCTGCATGCCCTCCCATCCAAAGTATAAGGCCAGGCCCAGCGAGGCGAGGCGCAGGCGGGATCCGGATTTTGATGGTAGTGCAGCCTGGGTTCCTTCAGGCTGTTCCATCCCAAGTTTGAGCAACCTGGGCTTGAAAAGAGAAGTGATTTTAATCATGTGCCGGCAACATAGTTTAAATGGACGGCAAATTCAAGTCTGGGCCGTGCCTGAGCCGGGCGCTGGCAAAATGGGGCAAAATGGGGACGGCCCTTTTGTTCTGCGTTTTTGGCGTATAGCCTTTGCTGTTTGCCATTTATCCTGATCGGGCTGGCCCTCGACTCGCTGGGCCTGCCAGGGGGATGGAGGAGCAGAATGGCAAACCGGGGCTGGGGAGTGCTCCTGATTTGACGAACGGATATTTTAGACCAAGATTAGGACCGCTGCCTGGAATGGGTTTATGCAGCAAAGAAACAAAAAGACATGGTTACCGAAGAATCGATCAAGCAGGCGCTCAAGGCCGTAAAGTATCCCGGTTTTTCCCGGGACATTATTTCCTTTGGATTGTTGAAGAAGGCGGAGTATCGCGAGGGGACAGCAGAGATTACCTTGGATTTGTCCAACGCCAAACCGGAAGCAATCCGGCAAATCCAGGAGGAAGCGACGGCGGCGCTGAAGGCCCTGCCGGGGGTGGCGGAGGTGAGGATCGAAACGCCGGCGGCCGCCGGGCAGACCGCACGGGGACCCAATCCCTGGGCGAATCAAAACCGGGTGGCGGGGGTGAAACGAATCATCGCGGTGGCCAGCGGCAAAGGGGGCGTGGGGAAATCGACCGTATCGGTGAATCTGGCCTGCGCCCTGGCCCGGTTGGGCAAGGCAACCGGCTTGCTGGATTGCGATATCTACGGCCCCAGCATTCCGCTGATGATGGGAGTGAACCAGCGGCCCGTGATTTCGGAGGAGGAGAAGATGGTGCCCCTGGTCAATTACGGGGTAAAGCTGATGAGCATCGGATTCCTGCTGGACGGCGATACTCCGGTGATCTGGCGCGGGCCGATGATTGTCAACGCCATCCAGCAGTTTCTGGGTTCAGTGGCCTGGGGGGAATTGGATTATCTGCTGGTGGATCTGCCGCCCGGAACCGGGGACGCTCAATTGACGCTCTGCCAGACGGTGCCGCTGGATGGTGGAGTAGTGGTGACTACTCCGCAGGAAGCTTCGCTGGGAGTGGTGCGGAAAGGGATCAACATGTTCACCAAGCTGAATGTGCCCATCCTGGGCCTGGTGGAAAACATGAGCTATTTCGAGGCTCCCGGGGGGCAGCGGGTGGAGATATTCGGGCACGGCGGTGGCCGGGAGGAGGCTGCCCGTCAACAAATCCCATTCCTGGGCGAAATCCCCATTTTCACCGCGATCCGGATTGGGGGCGACCAGGGAGTCCCGGTGGTGTGTGCCGATCCCCCAAGCGCGCCGGCGAAATGTTTTATGCAAATCGCCGAGCGCTTAACCTGATCTAAATTATCGGCTGGAAGGACTACTCCTTGGTGGCCTTGACTGCCGTCGAGTTGGTGTTTTTCAAGCTCGAGGCAGGAGCCGCATTCCCGACACCGCCTTTGAGTGAGGAGGAGCCGGAATTCTTGCCTTTGGAATCCGTGTAGGTGTTGCCGCCGCCAGTTTTCGGAGTACTGGAGCCGGAGTATTTCCCTTTGGAGTCTGTGTAATTAAAGCCGCCACCGGCTTTGGGGGTGGCCGAACCGGAATACTTGCCTTTGGAATCGGTGAAGTTGGCGCCACCGCCAGTTTTCGGAGTGCTGGAGCCGGAGTATTTCCCCTTGGAGTCTGTGTAATTATAGCCGCCACCGGCTTTGGGGGTGGCCGAACCGGAATACTTGCCTTTGGAATCGGTGAAATTGGCGCCACCGCCGGCCTTCGGGGTGCTGGAACCGGAATACTTGCCCTTCGAGTCGGTAAAGCTGGAGGCGGCGTTGGTTTTAGCCGCAGCGGTACCGGTCAGTTTGGTTTTCGGATCGGCGGCGGGATTGCCAGTCAGTGGCTTGGCTGAGGCAGTGTTCGTGGTTTGAGATTGAGCCATGCCCAGCACGCTTAAAGCGGCATAGACGATCAAGCCGGCAAAAAAATTTTTCATGGTCTTCATCAGGTTCGTAGTTGTGATTTTTATTACAGGGGTAGAACTAAACGTCATTAAAGGCAGGCGTCAAATAAAATCAAGTGAGGCATTGTTTGAGGTCGGCCACCAATTGGCGAACATCCTCTTCAGTGGTATCCCAGGAGCACATGAACCGGCAGCCGCCCTGGCCGATGAAGGTGTAGAAAAGCCAGCCTTTCCCGCGCAGGCGGGCGATGGCGCGTTCGGGGATTTGCACAAAGACCGAATTGGCCTGGGTGGGGAACAGGATTTTTAACTCGGGCATTTGCCGGATGGATTCCGCCAGGCTGGCGGCCAGGCGATTGGCATGAGCGGCATACTTGAGCCAGGCGCCATTTTTCAACAGGCCAACCCAAGGCGCGGCGAGAAACCGCATTTTGGACGCCAGTTGGCCCGCTTGCTTGCAGCGGTAATCGAACTCGTCCGCCAGCGCCAGGTTGAAGAAAATCACCGCTTCACCCACCAGCGAGCCATTCTTGGTGCCGCCCAGGCAAAGGACGTCCACTCCCGCCTCCCAGCTGGTTTCGCGGGGTTTCGCGCCCAAGGCGGCCACGCCATTGGCGAAGCGGGCGCCATCCATATGGATGCGCAGGTTTGATTGCTGCGCCTGATGGCGGATGGTCTGCAACTCTTCCCGGGAATAAACCGTGCCCAGTTCGGTAGCCTGGGTGAGGCTCAGGACCTTGGGCTTGGGATAATGGATATCGCTCCGGCGCTTGACCATCCGGTCGATGGCGAGGGGATCGAGTTTGCCATCCGGGCCGGGAAGCAGCAAAACCTTGGTGCCATTGCTGAAAAATTCCGGCGCGCCGCATTCATCCGTTTCAGCGTGGGCGGTTTCGTGGCAAAGAATGCTGTGGTAAGACTGGCAGAGAGAGGCGAGGGCCAGGGAGTTGGCGGCGGTGCCATTGAACACAAAGAAGACCTCGCACTGGGTTTCAAAAGTTTCGCGGATCAGGTCGGCGGCCTGGCTGGTCCAGGGATCATCGCCATAGCTGGGGGCGTGGCCGAGGTTGGCTTCTTCGAGGGCGCTCCAGGCTTCGGGGCAAACCCCGGAGTAATTGTCACTGGCAAATTGCCGACGGTGGTTGGGTGCGTTCATAAAAGGGGTGGTCAGCGGCGGAAGAGTCGATTAAAACCGCGCAATTTGAGAGGGTCGAGGGTTGGTTTTTCCGCTTCCTGGCGGGACCGATGGCGTGCTTCCAGATCATATTGGGCCAGGAAGCCAAGCTCGCTGGCGCCCCGGTCCTGGCCGCGGATGGCGTTGATGCCATAGCCATAGCCCAGCATCACCTTCCAAACTCTGGAAGGCGAGCGGTAGCAGATGCCTCCGCCCACGCCGGAATTCCAGTGGCCGGGCTGTTCGAAGCCGGGCAGGTAATCCACTAACGCAGAACTGGCATTGGCCATGAGATACCAATGCTTGCCGTGGTCCAAAGGCAGCAGGTATTGGCCTTCAACCAATCCGAACCGTGAGGTGCTGAGTTCCTGGAAGTAATAACCGGGCAGGTTCAAAGGGAATTCCGAAGCCATGGGCATCATACCGCCCAGGCGATAGGCACTCAAGCGATCCGCACTGGCAGAGGTGCCAAGAGTCAGGCTGAGGCTGAAATTGTGCTGGCAGCGGGGCAGGGTGTAAGCCAGGAGACCGCGGGCCCAGAACAGATGGGAATCGGATTCCAGATAACGGTCTCTGAGCAGGCCATAATAGCCGGGTTCAGCGCGGAATTGACCTTCATACCAGGCCGACAATTCGCCAGCCAAGTCCGGCAGGATGGTGGGTTCCTTGCCGCCCCAGCGGAGGCCGGTGCGCAGGTGAAAAGTGGATTGGTCTTCGGGCAGGATAAAAGCGGTGGAAGTGTGGCTATCGCGGTCATAAAAACTGCTTTGCAGCCCGACCCGCAGGATGCCATTCAGGGGCATTTGAGAATCGGGATTGAAGCGGTGATAAAGGCTCAGGCTGCCTTCTAATCCGTGGCCATCGAAGGATTCGGCGCGGAGGTAGTCGCCACTCCT
>CAIMWS010000404.1 GCA_903845125.1 uncultured Verrucomicrobiota bacterium | reverse complement strand
GAATAGTTGCCATGGGTAACCAAACGGTAACGCAACCACCGTGGCCGGGAAGTTGGTTGCCGAGCAATTCCTCAATAAATTCGATGGGCTCACAAAGCTCGCCCAGTCCTCACTTGACTCACTGAAGCAGGTAAAAGGGATTGGAAAATCGAAAGCCGCCGCCATAACATCCATTTTTCTACTGGCCAAGCGCTTAAGCCTGGAGCCCCGTGCCGAAATCCCTTTACTTGCCACACCAGAGCGCGTGGCAAACCTATTAAGAGAATCGATTTTATACCGTCGAAAACTTCCAGGTGGCGCTCCTTAATACCCGCTGCCGCCTTATTTCCGTTCAACACCTCTCCCAAGGGACACCGGATAGCTTGATTATATATCCAAGTGTGGTTTTTCCATCGCCATAGCGAAAAATCGGCAGCCGTAATTTTGATCCGCAACCACCCAAGTGACGACCCGAATCCGCCCGAAGCCGACATCAAAGTGCCTCAAAAACTTATTCTTGCTGGACAGCTTTTTAAAATCGAAGCCCTTGACCACGCGATACTTGGGAAAATAACCAAAGCGCATCAACGAAATTATTTATCCCTTCGTGAATTAGGCTATTTCCCTCCTTAAAAGGCCCCCTATGACCGACCAGGCATTTTCCACCGGCGAGGTGCAGCGGGATCGGCTCTACCACCGGGATATGGCCGGCCACTGTCTGTATTGTGCCCAGGACTGTAAACGGCGCCAGGAGCAGTGATCCGCCCGGCAGGCGCAGCAAGGTCCCGCGGATGATTTCCAGGCGGCGCGGGTGCTTTTCTGCTGGACGAACAGCAACGCCGGCTCTACGCGGGGCTGGAAAGTCTGGACTGGGGCCATGATGGCGATCAACGGATGGCCCATTGGCTGGGACTGAACACAGACCCCATCACCCGTGGCCGGGCTGAGTTGTTAAGCGGCCAAGTGCGGCACGGGCGGGTTCGTGGCGTGGGTGGCGGACGGCCGCGGGCCGAAAAAAAGGCCGGAAACCTTGAGCCGACTGCGGGCGGTGCTGCGCGACTATACGACCGGCGACCCCAGGACCCGGCGAGGCCTCTGGACGACCTTGTAGCGGGAGCAAATCAGCAGCCAATTGGGGCGCCTGGGACTTTCGGTCTGTCCGCACACCGTGCGGCGCCTGCTGGAGGAAATGAACTACGCTCTGCACGCCAATCGCCAACCTCTCTCCGGCCACCAAAACCCGGAGCGCGACCGCCAGTTTCTTGACCTCCAGGACCAGCACGACGAGTTTACCCGCGAAGGGCTGCCGATGATCAGTGTGGACACCAGGAAGAAGAAAATGATGGGCCCATTCAAGAATGCCGGCCAGGTCTGGAGCCGGGAGGCGATCCCGGTCAACGGCCACGATTTTCGCAGCCATGCCAAGGGGATGGCCATTCCCCGCGGCCGGTATGATCTGCAGGCCAATCACGGCTCGTTTCTGATTGGCACTTCGCATGACACGTCAGAGTATGCAGTTGATGCGATCGTGGAGTGGTGGCGCCGGGAAGCCGCCGTTACGGGCAGACTTCCGAATTGCTGATCCTGCCCGATAGCGGCGGCAGCAACGGGGCTTGGTGCCGGCTCTGGAAATGCGCGCTCCAGGAAAGGCTCGCTGACCGCTTTGGACTGGTCGTGACGGCCTGCCACTACCCCACCGGCGCCTCCCAGTGGAATTCCATTGTGCACCGCCTCTTCAGTGCAATCAGCCAGCACTGGGCTGGCCAGGCGTTGATCGCTTACCCGACCATCCTCCGCCTTATCGTCGAAACCAAAACCAAAACTGGGTTGCACGTCAACGGCCGCTTGAGCACCGAGTTCTGCCCCACCCCAATTAAAGTCTCCGATGGCCAAATGGCCGAACTAAACCTTTTCAACCACCCGACCTTGCCTAACTGGAACTACACTCTCTTTCCAAGTTTAAACCGGAATTAATTTTTGCATGGGTACTTACACTTCAAATCCACTTCGCAGTTCGACCATTGGACACCAAAGGTTTAATCCTTCGCGTAAGCCAGTATTCAAGGAAAACCGAAAAAGGGATTATCTGGTGCTCATCGATGTGTCTGCAAGGCAGCGCACCCCGCGAGACTAAGTGGATCTTTTTCCGTTTTGTGCCCTTTGTCCATTTCGTGGTGACCAAAAACTGAAATCTGGAATTCCCGATCTCCACCTCAGAACTCTTTGCGGCCCTTTCCTTCACAACTTGGGCACTGCGCCAGCTTTTGCCGTGCGTGCGCCGCTGCTGGGCCGGGGGATCCGCGATGAGGGTTGCGAGCCGGCCCGGGCTTTGCCTTGGCGGTAATCCCCCCTCCCTTTCGCCCCTTGCCGGCCTTCTGGAGACTCCCATGGCCAGCCAAATACCCAGCGGGCTTTTTGCGAATTACCCGAATCATTGTATTCTGTAGGAGCATGAAAAAATGGAAATTGGTCGGTTTGGCTGCGGGACTGGCGATCCTGCTGGCCGGTTGCAAGGCCACCCGGGCGGGGTATGAGTCACCCAAATACAGGGTGTTGAGCAAAGATGGCGCCTTTGAAATCAGGGATTACCCTGGCATGACATGGGTCACTACTCCCATGGCAGGATCGGAACGCGGCATGAATGGGGGTTTTGGCCGTTTGTTTGGCTACATCACCGGCCGGAACCAGCGCAGCGAAAAAATTGCCATGACAACTCCGGTGTTTATCTCCCCCGGGGAGAACGCGGAGCAAATGAGCTTTGTTTTACCGAAAAACGTTGCTGAAAAAGGGGCGCCGCCCCCGGCAGGGACCAATGTGGTTATCAATTCGGTGGCGGCCGGGCGGTTCGCGGTTTTGCGGTTTACGGGATCGCGTACCGGCCGGCAGCCGCAAAAAGCCGCCCAGCGCCTGCTGGTATGGGCTCGCACCCATAATTTGAAAGCGGTTTCCCCACCCCAATTTGCCTATTACGATCCGCCCTGGATTCCCTGGTTCCTTCGCCGCAACGAAGTCCACGTAAAAGTCGAAGCAGAACAACCCTGAAAACTCTGAGCCCGATGGAGCGCAGAGCGGAGACATTGCTTTTTGTTTGGATTCCCGGCCTGGCCGATGGATGATATCGCCCGCATGATCTGCGGGAACGAAAATAATCGCCAAAAACCGTATGGAAGGTGAACCGACTGGCAGGGCTGGCCAGGCCGGTGGTGGATCGCCATTGGCTTTGCTGCTGGGAATCCATGCCCGGCAGGCCTGGCGCAAAGTGCTCGATATCCGGCAGCAGTCGAGGTTGCTCACCTTCCTGATCGGCTCGTTCATGCTGGGATACTTGGGATTCGCCTTCTGGATGTTCTGGTTTGCCTTGAAGCTGGTCGGCCGGTTCCCCGGGTTGGGAGGGATGCTGGCGGAGCGGCTGCTTTACCTGCTGTTCGCGTTTCTGTTCGTGATGCTGCTGTTCAGCAACCTGGTCATTAATTACACGAACCTGTTCCGCAATCGTGAAACGGCGTTTCTGATCCCGCTGCCCATTCCCACCCATGTGATCTACCAGTGGAAGCTGGTGGAGTCCGCCATCCTGGCCTCGTGGGCTTTCCTGTTCCTGATCGCGCCGTTCCTGGTGGCCTACGGGTTGAATTTCCATGCCCCCTGGCATTTTTACCTGGTCACCCCGATCCTGGTGGGCATTTTCATCGTCATCCCCGCCGTGGCCGGGGCCTGGGGCGCCATCCTGGTGGCGCGCCACCTGGACCGCAAAACCTTCCAAATCGCAGCCCTGGTTTCCGGGGTGGCCTGCCTGATCCTCATGGCCGTGGCCTTCCAGCCGGCGCCCATTGCGGACGACATGCTGGAAACCCGCGTGATGGATGTGCTGGATCGTTTGATGTATCGCACCCGGTTCGCGCAGACCGCCTGCCTGCCGAGCCATTGGCTGGCCGCCAGCGTGGTGAACTGGTCCGAGGGCGCCTGGCTCACGGCGGGGTTCTTTGCCCTGGTGATGCTCAGCAACGCTTTGTTCTTTGGCTACCTTGGCTTCACCCGGCTGGGGGGGGCTTTCTATGAGGCCAATTCCGCCGTCCAAAGCCGGGGCCAATTGCTGGCCAACTGGTGGAACGCCCGCCAACCGGCCCGGAACCGCCGTTTTGAACTCCGCGGGGTGGGCTTGGAATCGGCGTTCAAGCTGCTGTTCTGGCTGCGCTCCGATACCCGGGCTTTGCTGGTAAAGGATGCCCGGCTCTTCTGGAGGGATACCTCCCAATGGGCCCAAACGCTGATGCTGTTCGGTTTGCTGGGAATTTACATCCTCAACTTGCGCCAATTCTCCCGGCAGCTGACCAATCCCTTTTGGATCAACCTGGTCTCCCATTTGAATCTCCTGGCTTGCTCCCTCAACCTGGCCACCCTCACCAACCGCTTCGTTTTTCCGCAATTCTCCCTGGAGGGCAAACGCTTTTGGATCATCGGCATGGCGCCCTTGGGGCTGCTGCGGATCGCCAGGGCCAAATTCTGGCTGGCCAGCGGGGCCTCCTGGCTCCTGACCAGCGGATTGATGTGGCTTTCCTGCCACATGCTCCAAATGGAATGGCAGCAGACCCTGTTTTTCATGGGCGCCGTCAGCGTGATGACTTTCACCCTATGCGGCCTGGCGGTCGGCCTGGGCACCCTTTACCCCAATCTCAAGGAGGATAATCCGGGCAAAATCGTGAGCGGCTTTGGCGGGACCTTCTGCCTGGTTTTGAGCTTCATTTACATCATCGGCTCGGTGGTGGTTCTGGCGGCCACTTCGCCTATCACCCGCTGGGGCCTGCCCAGCCCGGAACGCACCGCCGTGGGCGGAACCCTCTTCCTGGTTTGGTCCGTGCTGGCCGGCTGGGTGCCGTTTCGCCTGGGCCTTCGCCGCCTGAAAACCATTGAAGTTTATTGATCTCGCCGGCGCCTCAACGCAGCCGGAGGCGGCGGTAAACACCCGGCTGGCGGCCGGAGGCATCCAGCTGAACCTGGTAGTAACCGCCGTCTTTGAGCAGTTCAATCCCCACCAGGGCCGGGCATAGACGGACGCGGAATGGCGGCCAATACTTCGCCTGGTTCAAGGCGGTGCTCATACGCCGGGCGGAATTGCCCAGGAATTTAAGGACCGGCATGCCCGCCAGCAGGCGGCTCTTCCAGTAAATCAGCGGGGAGTGCAAGTGTCCGATGAAGGTGGCTTCCACCTGGGCCAGCTTTTGGCGGACGGCGTCGATTTGCCCCAGGAAGGGCAAGGCGGTGGGATCATGGCAAAAAAGGAGGATCCGGCGCCCGGCCGGCACCTGGCGGAAACAGTCCTGCACGGCGGCCAGATACTGGCGGCGGATTTCCCGCCAGGCGGGTATTTCCTCCGGCAGCAGCTCCGGCTCGTAAACCGGCAGGGCCAGCACGGTGGAGGCCACCCCGATGAGGTGGCAGGCGCCGTACGAGGCCTGCCACAGGGGACGCAGCCCCAGGCTGTTTTGGAGCCGTTCCCAGCTGGCCAGGCGGGGCCCGCCCCGGGCGCCAAAAAGGCTCATTTTGCCGAGTTCATGATCGCCCAAAACGGCGTGGAAATCGGTGAAGCGCTGGCGCAGAAGGCCGAGGCATTCGGCCACGCTGGCGTGACAGGCGTCATCCGAGACCCCCTCGAAGGCGCTATCGCAGGAGTAATCGCCATTGGCCACCACCACGTCCGGCTGGCCCACGGAAGCGAGGAAATGCCGCAGGGCCTGGTTGTGGCCAAACGGATCGCGCTGCCAGATAAAATGGCGGAAAGCCCGCGCCAGCAACCGCAGGCAGGGATTGCTGATGACCCGGTATTCGGTCAGGCCGCGGGCCTGCTCGGCCTGGCCCGCGTAATGGATATCGCTCAGGACAACGAGCGTGCGATCCCCTCCCATGGATTTTACCCCGCCCGAGCTCAGCCCAATTCCGACAAGGCGCGGTTCATCCGTGTGATGGCCTCATCAATTTCGGTGGCGCTTTTGAAGCCAATCACCACGGCATCGAGTTCCGGAGTGGACATGGCAAACCGGATCGATTTTTCGCGATCCTCGGCTTTCACAAAATCGCCGTTGCCGATGATTTTCATGCCGATCACGCCGTGGCCCTGACGGCGCATTTCGCGGATCTCGGCGAGAACGGGGCGCAGGTCGTCGCCCGGCTCGTTCCAATTTGCCGATTGGCCGTCGATGAATTTGGCCTGCGGATTCACCCGGACGAGGTTGATGTTCACCCACGGCTCCCGGGAGGCGCGGCCCAGCGCTTTGAGGCTGTGGCAGGAAAGCCCTTTGGTCCGGATGACCTGTTTTTCCTGGGCTTCCAGGAAGGCATCCATGACCCGTTTCTGATCCTCGGGCCAGGTGGTGGTGGTCATGCAATGCAGCAGGCAGCTATCGATGTAATCCACGCCCAGGTCCTTGCGGAAACGGTCCAGAACTTCCATCGGCTTTTCCGGGCGGCCGCCCATTTTGGTCTGGATGAAGAGCTTCTCCCGGGGCAGCCCCTTGATGGCATCCCGAATCCAATCGTGGTTTTTATACGATTCGGCGGTGTCAATGTAAGTGATGCCTTGATCGAACGCGTAGCGCAAAAGGCGGTTGAAACCTTCGCGGCCCAGAGCGCGCTGCACCTCGCCGCTGTTGCTGCCGGTGCCGATGCCCAGCCGGCTGCAGCGCAGGCCGGTTTTCCCCAGTGGCACCTGGTCGGCTGCGGTTCGTTTCTGGTTGGCGGCGGGCAGGGAGAGGCCGGCCAGGGCGGTGCCCGCCAAAGCGGCGGACTTATGCAAAAAATCACGCCGGGATAGATGCAAGTTGTTCATAACTTATGTAGGGTAACGCAATTACGGCCCGCAGGCAACGGAGGTTTTGGCCCGGCTCGCCAGGCGGCCAGCCAGCCTCCGAGGCCCGGATCATTGATATAGCCGGGGCGTTTTACGCCAGTCCAAATCCTTCTCGTGGGCCATGTCCGCCACGCGGGGGCGCCGTTCCCGGAGGCGGACGGATTCAAGGCCGAGAAAGTTGCCTTGGGACACCGGATTCCTGCCCACGCATTCCAGGCGCAAAGTGTACAGGCCGGGGTCCGGCCAAAAGTCGAGCAGATGAACCTCCTCAGCCGCCATTTTGGCGCTGTAGCAATCGATCACGCCGCCGAGTTTGACACCGTTGAGATAGGCCTGGTATTTGCCGTAATCATCCGCTTTGGTCAGGTTGAGCAGGAGCCGGAGCGGCTCCTTTTTTTGCACTTTGAGGGGAATTTCGAGCCAGGCTCCTTCGGCCTTTTCGGGCTTGTAGAAAAGCTGGGGATTCGCATGGATTTCAAGAGCCTGGGAAAGGGAGGCGCCGGGGGCGTGATATTGGGCGCCGGTGAAGTCCCTGGCCAGCACCGTCACGCGCTCCAGGCTGGGGAGCTTGCGCTCGCGGGCATGGGGAGCGCGGGCCTCGAACGTCGGGGCGCCAGTCTGATACCAGTAGGCCACACTCGAAAAGTCATCCTCCCGCTCATTCCAGCTGTTGCTTTTGTGGGCGGGGTTTTCATCGGGCGAAATCCAGCCAAAATGTTCCAGGGTGACCTTGATGCCCGTGTTGAACACCAGGGGATCATTGATATGCCAGCGATAGGCGCTGGTGTGCCCGCCGACAATCCCCCATTGGTCGAAATACGGCACGCCAAAGTAAGGGGTGCTGGTCACCTTCAAGCCCCACGCGGAGAGGAAATAATCTTCCGTCCCGGTGCCCCAGATGGATGGTTTGGCTTCGCCATCGATGTAGATTTTTTCATCGCCCTCGCCGAACCAGGCCGGGCTGCGGGTGCGCACTGCCAGCACGGTGCCGACATAATGACCTTTGCCCTGGGTATCCAGGACCACGTAATCCTGGCCGTGCTTCACCGGGTATTCCTGGCGGTACTGGGCATAAAAGTAAGGCGCCTCCGGGGGCACGCCTTTCTGGATCCAATCAATGTTGTAGTAAAGCAGGGCGATCTCCTTCTCGCTTTGGTTCACAATCTCGATCCGCGCCGATTTCCGGAATGGCATGTTCCAAAAACAATTATAGGAATCCGCGTCCTCGACAATCACCGGCAGGCTGACAACCTCCCGGCGCTGACCGAAGCAATTGGCAAAGAAGTCGCCCACCGGCGCCTCCACGGCGGGGCGGGGATTCCCATCCCAGAACATCCGCAGCAGCATTTCCTGGTGGTTGGCGGACCCTTGTTTGGCCCAATTCTGGGGTTCCGGCCCCAGGAAGGTGAGCCAGATATGGGTGATCACACCCGGGCCTTGCTCGTCGAGCAGGACGTGGGTTTCACCCGGGGCCACGCGGAAATTGTCCCAGTTGCTGGCCTCATCCAGATCTCCGCGGGGATCTGCCTTGGGCAGGAGCTTGCGTTCCCCCCCACCCCGGCGCACCTCGCCGACCCGCATGGTGGAGGTAGCCCGCCTGGAACGTCCCTCCTGCGGTTTGGCCAGTTGTTCAAGAATTTGGGCCGGGGCCAGATAGGGCGCCAGCAAAAGCGGGGAAAGTATCAGCAACCTTTTCATATGTTCGATTTGAGAGGCCATTATAAGCGGGGTGGCGCCGGCGATTCAAGCTGGTTCACCGGAATTGAAAAAACGGGCGGCCCGGCCCGGCCGCAACCTGGCACTTACCTACATTTCAGGGAAGAAACGTCCCCGCAATTCGGCCAGGTTGTCGTCCAGGGAATACCCGATCCCCACGGCCACATAGAAAAGGGAACCGACCGCATTTTGATTGGCATCCTGGCCGCACACGATATCCACCCGGCTCTTGAAACAGGTGTTCACGGTGGATATCGACTTATAAAAATGGTCCAGGCCATTCATTTCGAGGTCGGGCGTGCCACCGCTCTTATGCACGAAATATTGCTTCACCAGGTAGGCCCCGGCGGTGCGGAACAAGGTTTCCTCCAGGGAGGCAAACGGCAGGTGGGACGCCGCCAGCCCGCGGAATTGGGACAGGATGGGGCAACCGCTGGTGGCCATGACCAACCCCACCAGCGATCGCAGAGCGGTCTGGATATCGCACTCCTTGAGGTAAGTACGCTCGGGTGAGATGACCCTCACCTCGGCCCGGGCATAGGACAAAGTATCCTTGAATTCCGTAATGATGCTTTCCAGGGCCAGGGCGGCGGGACAGT
>CAIMWS010000403.1 GCA_903845125.1 uncultured Verrucomicrobiota bacterium | reverse complement strand
CGATCTCGCAGCCGAACTCCCTCGCTTCAATTTCTTCGACATGGTGGCGCCGATCTTTACCCGGCCGCGGTTTTTACCCGCATCCAAGATCAATGGCGCGACGATCGACCACGCCACACTTTCGGATGGCTGCATTGTGAATTACGCCCACATCGCCAACAGCATGATTGGGGTGCGCAGCCTGGTCGATCGCGGCAGCTACCTTACCCGGGTGGTGATGCTGGGTTGCGATTATTACGAGTCCGAGTCTTCCATTCTGGCCAAGGAAGCGGCCGGCATACCCCGCATCGGCGTGGGTAAAAACACCCGCATCGAGAACGCCATCATCGATAAGAATGCGCGGATCGGTGATAATTGCGTCATATCCCCCGCCGGCAAGCCGGAAAACGTGACTGATCCACGGTACTTTATCCGCGATGGCATTGTCATCATCCCGAAAAACGGAGTGATTCCTCACGGCACGGTCATTTAGCGGGCTTTATTGTTCCCCGCGTTTTTCCGCGGTTGAGAGTGGCAAGGATATGCGCCTGGGGATGCGCAAGAATCCGTCAATTGCCGCGTAGGGATTGCACAGGTTTAACAATCGGTGTTACCATCCCGACCATGAAAGCAACCAGTATGTCAGGGATCGTTGTGCTGGCCTTATGCCTGGTGGCCCAAGCGGAACAAACGTCCCGTTTTCTGTTTGAATTTGGCAATCAATTCAACCGGGAGACGATGGTCCTGGCCAACGCCAAGGTTAAAGATGGGGCCCACGGCGGCTTGTCGATTGCCGCCGGCCACCAAGCCCAATGGCCGGGAATAACCTTGAAAGCGTTTTCAGGATCCTGGGATCTTTCCACCTACCGCAAGCTTGAATTTACCGTCTGGAATCCGCAGCCGCGCCCCATCACGGTTCATTGCCGCGTGGATAACCCCGGCGCGGATGGCAAAAAGAAATGTGTCACGGGCCAGGCCACAATCCCCGCGCAAAGTAATGGCCGGTTGGAAGTGGCTTTGAATGCCACGCCCTGGCGGCTCTCGGAAAAACGGGAGTTGATTGGCATGCGCGGCTGGCCGGGGCAACCTATTGAGTTGGATGCTGCCAAAGTAAGCCAACTGGTCATTTTCCTCAACCAGCCGGCTCAGGACACTGAATTTGAAATTGGAGCTATCACCGCCAGCGGAAGTGTGACCGTGCTCGATGCCCAAACCATTTTCCCTTTCGTGGACGAATTCGGGCAATTTATCCACGCGGAATGGCCAGGGAAAATCCATGACACCAATGATTTCCCAAGGCGGATTACCGAAGAAAAAACCGACCTTCAAAACCACCCAGCGCCGGCCGGATGGAACCGTTTTGGCGGATGGGATCGGGGGCCTCGCCTGGGGGCTTCAGGATTTTTCCGTGTGGCCAAGCATGAGAACAAATGGTGGTTGGTGGATCCGGAGGGCAACCTCTTTTGGTCGCATGGCATAGATTGCGTTGGCTCACCTGATGCAACGCCCATTAACAACCGCGAACACTATTTCAAAAGGCTGCCTGGCGTCGGAGATCCTTTCAGCCGGTTTTTTGGCACCGGTCATTGGGCTCCTCATGGATACTATCGGGACCATCTGCCATACCGCACTTACGATTTCAGCCAGGCCAATCTGCTGCTGAAATACGGCCCTGATTGGAGCCGGATCAACGCGCAAATCACCCACGAACGCTTGCGCAGTTGGGGCATGAATACCATCGCCAACTGGTCCTCCCAGCAAGTCTATCGTCAGCGAAAAACTCCCTACACTGTCTGCCTGGGGAGCAGCGGCAAACTCCTGGAAGGCTCCGAAGGTTACTGGGGAAAGTTTTATGATGTCTTTGATCCCAGCTTCCGGAGCGGGATTCAACGCCGGATGGCAGCGGAAAAGAATGAATCGGCGGGTGACGCTTGGTGCCTGGGGTATTTCGTGGACAATGAACTGGCTTGGGGCGATGAATATTCCCTAGCTGAAGCCACGCTGGCATCCCCAGCCGAACAAATGGCCAAGCAGGCTTTTTGCGCCGATTTGAAAACCAAATACCAGTCCATCGAGAAATTGAATGCTCGATGGGCCACGAGCTACGCAACCTGGGCGGATTTCCTGGCTGGCCGCCATAAACCGGACCGCACCAAAGCGGGACCGGATCTAAAGGCCTTCTATACCCGGGCGGCGGAGCAATATTTCCGGGTGATCCGGGAGGAACTCAAGGCGGTGGCTCCCAATCAGCTTTATCTGGGGTGCCGATTTGCCTGGGTGAACGACCTGGCGGTGTGTGCGGCGGCCAAATTCTGCGACGTGATCTCCTTCAACCGTTACGAATTCAGCGTGGAAAAACTCGCATTGCCTGCAGGAATCGATTTGCCGATGATCATCGGTGAATTCCACTTCGGGGCGCTGGACCGCGGCATGTTCCACACCGGCTTACGAGCCACCGCCAGCCAGGAAGACCGCGCCAGCAAATATACCAGTTATGTGCAGGGCGCACTCAAGAATCCCCGGATCGTAGGCACGCATTGGTTTCAATACCAGGACCAGGCTCTGACTGGGCGTGGCGACGGGGAGAACTACCAAATTGGTTTCCTGGATATTGGCGATAATCCCTACCCAGAAACCATCCAAGCCAGCCGTGCCATTGGCGCCCAGTTATATCCGCTGCGGATCGATTATTAGTGGTGAAGCCAAGGTTTGAATTACTGTTTTGGCAATCCGTCTAAAACAATAGCTGGAACCAATTGTGCGCAATCCTGGCCATGCCAATGCACCTCCTTTAAAGTGGGTGCCTGTGGGCATGCGGTTGAGCTTGATCTGCAAGTGGTTCTTTTCTAATAATCAAGCGATGGCTGTAACAGCGTCCGGAGTGTTTCGATATGGCTGGATCCTCGTTCTCTTGGGTCTGGTGGCATGTCAACGAACGGAGGTTAAGAAAACACCTCCGGCGCCTCCGTCTGCGACGGTTGAATCGCCTGCTGCCACTGCCACCAACGCGCCAGCGCCTCCGTCTGCGACGGTTGAAGCACCAGCTTCCACTGCCACCAACGCGCCAGCCAGTCCAGACGAGGACCGGAAAAAGGGGCAGATATTGATCAGCCCCAATTACGATGCTGAATTGAGGCAAATTTTTGAGCTCACGAAGCGCAATGAATGGGAAGAGGCTGAGCTAAGAGCTTCCGCCCTGTATGCCTTGGACCCCAAGGATTCCTCAGTGCAACGCGTTTACAAGTGGGTGCAAACGGAGGCGCCAAAGCACCGGGAACGGGTACTGGAAGATCGCATTCGCCGAGTCATGAGCGAGGATAACGCCCGGTTTAATCCCACCATCTCCAGTATTTTGCAGGATAAGAAATCGCGAGGCCTTCCCCCGCGCAGCGACTTGCGCGAGGCGATCGAGCTTTTGAAAAATGCCCCTTACATTCCGGATAATTATGGGAAAACCATAAAACCCACAGGCACGCTGGAGGATTATCGAAATAAGACCAATCGCCTCGCCACCCTCCTGGAAAAGAAAGTCAGTGTCCATTTGGACAATGTCCCGCTGGAGGATGTCATATTCAAAGTCGGCCAGTCGGAGGGGATCAATTTTGTTGCCGATCGCGGCATCCCAGCCTTTCAACAAAAACTCACCGTGAACATGAAGCAGGGCCGGTTGAGGGAATTTTTGGATTTTGTCGCCCGCAACATGAACGTTCAGTTCCAGGTGGGTGAAAACCTGATCTGGATCATCGATGCCAATGACACCAACAAGGTCATGCAGGAGACCCGGTTTTACCATTTGCGCAAAGGCTTCGTGCTCCCGGCCAAGTTCGGCGATCCGGAACCCACGCAGACTATTACCACCACCCCCGTGGGCGCCACCGTCACCACGACCGTCACTGAAGTTCAAAAAGTCGAAAATTTTGTTCGCGATGGGGCCCCATCCGAACCCTTTATTGAAACCGCGATCAAACAATTCTTCACAGGCAAGTTTTTGGTCGATTACGCCCAAAACCTGGTGGTTGCCCGCGGCACCCCCGAACAATTAAAATTATTGGAGCAGATCATTGATGCCTATGACCGACCGATGCAGCAGGTCTTGATCGAGGCCAGGTTCATTACGGTGACCGAGGCCACTTTCTTAAAACTGGGCGTGGCTTGGGAAACCGACCGCGATATTCTTTCAACGGGGGGAACTCCTACTGATTACACAGGATTGGGCGACAATGTCGGCTCGGGTTTGGAGATGACCTTCACCAATGTGCTGGGCCGGAAAAACTTGACCGCCACCCTCTCCGCCATCGACCAAAATGCCGAAAGCGAAACCCTCAGTTCACCGCGCATCTCGGTGGTCAATAACCTGCCGGCTACGATCAGCGATGGCAAAATGCAATTTTACTATGACGAATATAAAATAAGTCAAACCGTGCTGGAAACCCGCACCAGTTCCAAATTGGTTCCTTCAGGATCGCCCTCCTCGGTCATCGCCGGCATCAAGCTCAATGTGTTGGCTAGCATAGGCGGGGACGGTGACAGCATCACCCTGGCCCTGAATCCCACCGTTTCCTCCGATGTCAAATTGGTCACTTTTGCCACCGTGAGCGATCGGGATGACCAGGGCCGGCTTTCCAGTTCATTCGACATCAAATTACCGGAATTAAGGGAACAATCGTTGAGCACGCGGGTCACCATCAAATCCGGCCAGACCGTAGTGATGGGAGGCGTGTTGCAGCGGGAACAAAAAACCTTCATGGAGTCGGTCCCCATACTTGGCAAAATCCCACTGTTGGGCGCCGCGTTCCGCCGGCGGACCGAAAGTGACCGCCCGCGCTATCTACTGGTGTTTGTCACCGCCACCTTGCTCTCT